>DATFXR010000638.1:0-22607 GCA_035315685.1 Vicinamibacterales bacterium
CGAGATCTTCGCGACCTTGTTGAACGCCCACATGTCGTTGCTGCCGGCGCTGGCGAAGGCGAAGCCGAACTGCTTGACGAACTTGCCCTCGCGCGTGAACTTCAGGATGTGGCCGTCGTTGCCGCCGTTGCCGCCGATGAACAGGTTGCCCTTGCTGTCGGGCGTGATGCCGTGGTTGCTCTCCGGCCACTCGAAGCCCTGGCCCGGACCGCCCCACGCCTTCACGAGGTTGCCTTCCGGATCGAACTCGAGCACCGGCGGCGCGGGCACGCAGCACTCCGACTGCGGCGGATTCGCGGCGGCGTAGATCTCCTTCGCCTCGAGCGAGCCGGCGCCGCGGTGAATGATGTAGACATGATCGTTCTTGTCGACGCCGACGCCGATGATGTTGCCGAACACCCAGTGGTTCGGCACCGGCTTCGGCCACATCGGATCGACTTCGAAGCGCGGCGCCTGCGCGGCGCCTTTCGCCTGCGCCTCGGCGGACTGCTGGAGTAGATGCTGCCCGACGCCCAGCGCCGCGAGCAGCGCAACCAGCGTGCTTCCAATGATGACGTTGCGCGTCCGTTTCATAGGCCACCCTCCATGGCGGCGCACAGTATACTCCCGCTGGTGACAAAAACCCGCCATGGCTCATGGCTGATGGCTGATGGCAACGGTTCCACGGACCAGCGTCTGAATGCCATCAGGCATCAACCATCAGCCATTCTCAGCGGCGCGCTCGCGGTGGCGCTGCTCGCGTTGGCCGCCAGCGCGCCCCTGCGGGCTCACGATATCCCGAACGACGTCACAGTGCAGACCTTCGTCAAGCCCGAGGGTGCGACACTGCGGGTGCTGGTCCGGGTGCCCCTGCAGGCGATGCGCGACATGGACTATCCCAAGCCCCGCGATACGACGCGCGGCGACTTGATGGATCTCTCGCGCGCCGAGTCCACGCTCCGCGATGCGGCAACGCTCTGGATCAGCGACTTTCTGGACGTGTACGAGAACGGCGGCCGGCTGGGAAAGCCGCAGGTGGCCTCCGTGCGCGCCGCCCTGCCGTCGGACCGCTCGTTCAGCTCATTCGAGGATGCACTCGCGCACGTCACGGGGACGCCGCTGCCGCCGGACACCGAGTTCGTCTGGAGCCAGGGACTGCTGGACGTCCTGTTCGAGTATCCGATTCAGTCGGATCGCTCCGAGTTCGCGGTTGAACCTCGGCTGGCGCGCCTCGGCATCCGCACGCTGACGGTCGTGCGATTCCTGCCGCCGGGCGGCGCGGTTCGCGCGTTCGAGTTCTCTGGCGATCCGGGGTTCGTCCGCCTCGACCCAAGCCGGCCGCAAGTGGCATGGCAATTCGTGAAGCTCGGCTTGTTCCACCTCCTGGATGGCAGCGGGTATGTCCTGTTTCTCGGCTGCGTCGTGATCCGGTTCCGCCGCGTCCGCTCGCTCGTGGCGATCGTGACCGCGTTCACCGTCGCCCACTCGATCACGCTCGTCGCGTCGGCGTACAACCTGGCGCCAGACGCGCTGTGGTTCCCGCCGCTCATCGAGACGCTGATGGCCGCGTCGATCGTCTACATGGCGCTCGAGGACATCGTGCTCGCGGCGGGAAAGCAACCGCAGAGACCGCTGAGCACGCAGAGAACTGCTTTCTCAACGGATGTCTCCGACGATCGGGGCGGTGCGACGGGATCTGACAGCCTCGATTCGAGAGAGGGAAGAGCGAGAAAGGTGATCTCTGCGGGCTCTGCGATCTCTGCGGTTGCTTTTCCTCAGGCGCTACGGCGCCGCTGGCTGGCGACGTTCGGGTTCGGGCTCGTGTACGGCTTCGCGTTCTCGTTCGCCTTGCGGCAGATGCTTCAGCTCGGAGGCACTCACCGGCTGACATCGGTGGTCTCGTTCAATGCCGGCATCGAGCTCGGCCAGCTGCTGGTGCTCGTTGCGCTGGTTCCTGCGCTCAACCTGCTGTTCGGCTTCGTCGTCTCCGAGCGGCTGGCGACGATCATCCTTGCTGCGATCGTTGGCCACACCGGGTGGCACTGGCTGGGCGGAACCTATGCTGTGCTGAGGCAGTTCCGCTTCGAATGGCCCGCGATCGACGCCGCGTTCCTGGCGAGCGCGATGCGCTGGGCCATGCTCGCCGTGATCGCGGTTGCGCTCTACTGGCTGGTGTTCAGCGTGCTTCGCGCCGCACCCGCAGACGAACCCGCCGACGACGCCATCACGCATTCGTAGCGCGCGGAAAAGCAGCCACAGAGATCGCAGAGAACGCAGAGAATTTTGATCTCGATCGAAACGTCGCTCGGCTAAAAGCGTCGCGCTACGATGTACGGGCAGCGCTACATTTCGATCTTCGTCACCGTGATCGCGTTGCCCTTGAGCTCACCGGTCATCTTGACCGCGTGGCCGGCGTGCGCGGCGAGATCCTTGAAGTCCTGGTTCGCGATCTGAAACACCTGCTTATCGACGACGAGGACGTACTTCGAGCCGCCGCGGACGCACGCCTGCGTGCATTCGCGGTCGGGCATCACGCCGGTGTTCTCCGCCGCTTCCTCGTGCTTGGCGCCGCAGGCGCTGTCGCTGATGTTTCCCGACCAGGTTTGTTCAGCCGCTCGCGGCACGGCGGACAAGGCGAGCAAGGCTACGATCACGAGGATGCTTTTCATGTGCGAGATCATAGCAGGGCGGGAAGGCGGAACGGCGGAAACGAAACGCCGGAAGGCCGGAACGCAGAAAACGAAAGGCCAGAAAGGCGGGAAGGACAGGTGGGATGGCGACCTTTCCCTCCCAACCTTCGGCCTTTCCTTCCCGCCTTCCAACCGTCGGCCTTTCCTTTCTGCCTTTCCGCCTTCCCGCCTTCTTCGGAATTCTCAGAATTGGAATCCGACCGTGAACTGCACCGTCCGCATGTTGTTCGCCTGATTGTTGATCTGGCCGAACGTGTTGTTGCCGACCTGCGAACTCGCCATCGCCGCCCGCCGGTTCGGACACTCTTGCGGATGCCGAAATCGACGTTGTTCCGCCACGGCGAGTAGTGCCCGGCAGAATGCGCGGCGTGTCGGCGAACCGGTTCACCGGCATCGTCGCGAACGCGTTCTTGTTCAGGTACAGGTTGTCGCTGACGTTCGCGGTGATCCGATCGGTGATGTCGCGCCCGGCACCAGGAAATCCTGGCCCGGCACGATCGTCGGCCGCAGGCCGTTGCCGAAGAGAAACGAGGCGGCGGCGACGCCATCCCTTGCCCACTTCTTGCCGCTGCCGAACGGCAGCAGCACCGTCGGCGCCGTTGACGCCGTGCTGGTAGAGTAGCCGTTCGCCTGCCGGCCAGCCCGGCGAGGTGACGTCGAAGTTCAACGGGTTGCCGTGGCGGTCATTCAGGTTGTAGTTGTGGTTGAACTCGTTGCAGCCGCCGCGGAGCGTGAGCACGGTCGACGAGTTCATCACGTAGGTTTTGTCGAGGACGAACGTGTCGATCGAGCGATCGAGCTGGTAAGCTGCTGCCGACGAAATCGTTCACCGGGTTGCCGCCGGTCCGTGGTTTGATTGCCGATCTCATTCTGGTAGGATCACAATCCTTTCCTTATGCGTTGACGCCCATGAGCCAAACCGCCGTGACACAGCCGTATTCGAACCCGTCGCGGTATCCACGCTGGCCGGTGCTGGTCGGCGGCGGCCTGCTGAACGTGGCGCTCGGCACCTACTACGCGTGGAGCGTCTTCGTGCCGGCGCTCGAGCGCGAGTTCGGATGGACGCGGCCGCAAACCTCTCTGGTGCCGACGATCGACATGGTGATGCTCGCATCGATGTTCATGGTCGCGGGGATCCTGCAGGATCGCATCGGGCCACGGACGGTCGCCACGATCGGCGGTCTGCTCTTCAGCCTCGGGCTGTTCCTCGCGAGCTTCACCCAGTCGCTGGGCATGCTCTACGCGACCTGGGGCTTCATGGTCGGCGCCGGCCTCGGGTTCGGCTATCTCGCGCCGATCACCGTCGGCTCGAAGTGGTTTCCCGATCAGCGCGGGCTGGTCAACGGGCTGGCGATCGGCATCTTCGCCGCCGGCTCCGGCATCTTCGGGCCGATTGCCGGCGTGTTCGTCGAGCGCGTCGGCTGGCGCACCACGTTTCAGCTGATGGCGGGGCTGTTCTTCGTCTTCACGATGGTCGGCGCATATCTGCTGAAGAATCCGCCGCGCGATTTCAAGGCGCCGGCGCCGGCGGCGACGTCGGCGCGCCGTCCGCGCGTGTACACCGACATCGCGACCGCAGACGTGCTGCGGATGCCGATGTTCTACGTGCTGTGGATCGCGTACGCGCTCGGCACGACCGCCGGCACGATGGTGATCAGCCAGCTCGTGCCGTTCGCGCGCGCGGCGGGTCTCGGCGCGCGCGAAGCGGGGTTTGCCATCACGGTCGGCGCCGTCGGCAGCGCGTTCGGACGGTTCTTTTCAGGCTGGCTGTCCGATCACCTCGGCCGGCTCTCGACGCTGCGCGCGATCATCGTGCTGTCGATGCTGGCCACGCCGCTGTTGTACATCGAGCGGACCGGTGGCCTGATCCTCTTCTACGTGCTTCTGTTCATCGTTTACTACTGCTACGGCACGCAGCTGTCTGTTTACACGGCGCTGGCCGGCGATTTCTACGGGCCGAAGTACCTCGCGACCAACTACGGCCTGCTGCTGCTGGCATGGGGGTTCGCCGGCGTCCTCGGCCCGGTGATCGGATCGCGCGTCTTCGTGAGCACCGGGACCTATCAATGGGCCTTCTTCGGGTCGGCGCTGCTCGCCGCCGCCGCGCTCTTCAACCTGACGATCGTGCGGCCGCCTGAGGCGGTTGCGGCGTCGGAGGTCCGCGCGAAAGTTCGCGCATAAAGGCGCCCACCAAGGCACGAAGGCACGAAGAAAAGACGTTGTACAAGAGAATTCCTTCGTGCGCTTCGAGTCTTCGTGTCTTCGTGGGAGCCGTGGATCCGCAGCGTGACAGTGTGGCCAGAGCGGAAAACGTTACACTTCCGCTTCCGCGAGTGAGAGCGCGGGGATTCGCCCCGTCAGCACCGCGACCGATCGGTTCGTCGTCGCGACGAGGATCACGACTGCGCACAGCATCATGATCGCCGTGCAGATCGTGTTCACGTAGCCCTGCGTGACCAGCGCCGGATCGGCGCCGATCGCCATCGGCCAGTAGCTGTCGCGGATATTCAGATAGCCGGCGGACAGGGTGCTGATGGCGAGGAAGCAGAGCGGGACGAAGGTGATCCACGCGTACTTCTGCCGGCCGATGTTGATGACCAGCGTGGTCGCGACGGCGAGCCCGACCACCGCGAGCAGCTGATTCGCGACGCCGAACATCGGCCACACCGTACTGATGCTGCCGGTCCAGATGAAGTAGCAGATCGCGAACGCGATCGCGACGGTGGAGGTGAGCGACGCGGCAATCGAATCGGCGCGGCCGAACGCCTGCCATACCCGGCCGCCGTACTCCTGGAGCACGAACCGTCCGATCCGCACGCCGGAGTCGATCGTGGTCAGGATGAAGACCGCCTCGAACATGATTGCGAAGTGGTACCAATAGGCCATCAGATGACGCATCCCGGGGAGGCCGCTGAAGATCTGCGCCATGCCGACAGCGAGCGATACGGCGCCCCCCGGACGTCCCGCGACGACTTCGCCGACCTGCGCCTGGAGGTCCGGCAGGTTCACCACCGACAGCCCGAGGCTCTTGAAGACTGCCGGTGTGGTGTTGATCGCGTAGTAGTCGTTCGGATGCAGCGAGGCGGCGGTGATGATCGCGACCACGCCGACGACGCCTTCCATCAGCATCGCGCCGTAGCCGATCGGCCGGATGTGGCTCTCCCGGTCGACCATTTTCGAGGTCGTGCCGGAGGAGACCAGCTGGTGAAAGCCGGAGATCGCACCGCACGCGATGGTGATGAACACGAACGGAAACACCGGGCCGGGAATCACCGGGCCGCCGCCGCCGACGTACGGTGAGAATGCCGGCGCCTGCAGCTCCGGGTTGAGAATCATCACGCCGACGACGAGGAACGCGATCGTGCCGATCTTCATGAACGTGCTGAGATAGGCACGCGGCGTGAGCAGCATCCACACCGGCAGCGTCGCCGCGGCAACCGTGTAGAGGCCCATCGCCGCCGTCACCTGGTGACGTGACAGCACGAACCAGTGTCCGACGCTCGACTCCGCCACGTTCTTCCCGAAGACCACCGCGAAGAACATCACCGTGACGCCGATGATCGTCGCCTCGGTAATCGACCCGGGCCGCCAGCGGAACATGTAGAACCCCATGACGAGCGCCAGCGGGATGGTCATGAAGATCGTGAACGTTGCCCACGGGCTGTCGGCGAGCGCGTTGACGACCGCGAGCCCGAGGCCGGCCATCGCAATCACGATGACGAAGAGAATCGCCACGCCGGCGGTGAGGCCGGCGAACGATCCGACCTCGGTCCGCACGATGTCGGACATCGATCGGCCGCCGCGGCGCACCGAGGCCCAGAGCCAGAACGAGTCCTGCACCGCGCCGGCGAGGCACACGCCGCCGACCAGCCAGAGCAGGCCCGGCGCGTAGCCGAACTGCGCGGCGAGGACGGGACCGACGAGCGGGCCGGCGCCGGCGATCGCCGCGAAATGGTGGCCGAACAGGACCCACTTGCTGGTCGGAAAGTAGTTGGCGCCGTCGTTCTTCCGGTGCGCGGGTGTCACCCGCGTGTCGTCGATCACCCAGAGCTTCGCGGCGATGAACGCGCTGTAGTAGCGGTAGGCGATGACGAGGATGCAGAGGACCGGAACGATGATGTAGAGCGCGCGCATATCCGGCGATTCTAGTCCGACGTGCCCGGTTCAATCCCAGCAGCTTTCAGGCGGTCACGCCCCGGATCGCCGCATTCAGGCGGTCGTCGTTCAAGCCGTATACTCGAAGGATGTCGCCGCTCGGCCGGCTCCTCGTGTACGTGGTCCGCTACCGCCGCAAGTTCGCCCTCGGCCTGATCTGCGTCGTGGTCACGCGGTCGGTGGCGCTGGCCGCGCCGAAAGTGCTCGGCTACGCCATCGACGATCTGACGCGCGGCGTCACGCGCGGCAAGCTTGCCGCCTACGGCGCACTGCTGCTGGCGATTGGTCTGTTCGGCGGCGTCTTCCAGTTCCTGCAGCGGCAGATCCTGGTCGGCGCATCACGCGACATCGAATACGACATGCGCAACGACTTCTTCGCGCATCTCGAGAAGCTGCCGCTCGCGTACTTCCAGGCGCACCGCACCGGCGATTTGATGTCGCGCGCTACCAACGATCTCAGCGCGGTGCGGATGATGATCGGCCCGTCGATCATGTACTCGGCGAACACGCTGCTCACCTTCGTGGTGGCGCTGACGCTGATGCTGTCGATCGATCCGTGGCTCACGCTGTGGTCGCTCGTGCCGCTGCCGTTCGTGTCGATCTCGGTGAAGTTCTTCGGCAGCGCCATCCACAAGCGGTTCGAGCAGATTCAGGCGCAGCTGTCCGACGTGAGCGCGGTCGCGCAGGAGGCGCTCGCCGGCGTCAGGGTGGTGCGGGCGTACCGCCAGGAAGCGGCCGAACTGGCGCGGTTTCGTGTTTCCAACACCGAGTATCTGACGCGCAACCGCCGGCTGATCGTGCTGCAGGGGTTTTTCTTCCCGAGCATGAGTTTCTTCCTCGGCCTCGGTGCGCTCGTCGTCGTCTGGCTCGGCGGCCGAGAGGTGATCGGCGGCCGGATCACGGTGGGACAGTTCGTGGCGTTCAACGCGTACCTGACGATGCTCAGCTGGCCGATGATTGCGTTCGGCTGGGTGACGAACATGCTCCAGCGCGGCATGGCGTCGTGGAAGCGGATGCTGGAGGTGCTCGAGACGGAACCGGCGATCGCCGACCGTGTACCGGAAAAGCAACCGCAGAGCACGAAGAGTTCACAAAGCAAATTCTCTGCGGGTTCTGCGATCTCTGCGGTTGCTTTCCCGCCGTTCGGTGTCCCGGAACAGCAACCGCAGAGCGCACAGAGATCGCAGAGTGATTCTTTCTCTGATGAAGCGCGGCGACATGTCGGGTCGAGCGACGGCCAGATCAAGAAAATCCCCGCGTTCTCTGCGATCTCTGCGGTTGCTTTCCAGCCGATCCGCGGCGACGTTGAATTCCGCGATCTGACGTTCGCATACGCGAACGCGGCGCCGGTGCTCGAACACGTTTCTGCGCGGATCGAAGCGGGGCAGACCGTCGCTCTCGTCGGTCGGACGGGCTCCGGCAAGTCGACGCTGATTTCCCTGCTCGCGAGGCTCCACGATCCGCCGCCGGGCACCGTGTTCGTCGACGGCATGGACGTCCGCGACATCCCGCTGGCCACGCTGCGTGGCGCGATCGGGTTCGTGCCGCAGGAGCCGTTCCTCTTCTCCGACACGCTCGCCGACAACGTGGCATTCGGAATGGATGCGGAGGATGCTCGGCTGAATCCGTCGCGCTCCGAAGAAGGAGGTAGCGCGAAGGCATCAGCCGAGCGTCAGCAGCGGATTCTGTCCGCCGCCGCCGTCGCGCGGCTCGACAAGGATGTCGCCGACTTTCCGAAAGGCTACGAGACGATGGTCGGTGAGCGCGGGATCACGCTGTCGGGCGGCCAGAAGCAGCGCACCGCCCTGGCACGCGCCATCGTGATCGACCCGCGGATTCTGATCCTGGACGACGCGCTGTCGGCGGTGGACACCTACACGGAGGAAGAGATTCTCTCGCGGCTGCGCGGGGTGATGCAGCAACGAACGTCGTTGATCGTGTCGCATCGCATTTCGACGGTCCGCGACGCCGACATGATCCTCGTCCTGGATCGCGGCCGGATCGCCGAGCGCGGCACGCACGACGCGTTGATCCGCCAGGACGGTTTGTACGCGGAGCTGCACCAGCAGCAGTTGTTGGAAGAGGAACTGGCGGCGAGCTAGCCTTCCGCCTTCATGAGCAGATAGTTCCGCTCCGGGATGCTGGTCGTCTTCGACGCCGCCTGCCGGTACAGCGCGGCCGCCATCTCTCGCTCGCCGCTCCGCTCCAACAGGTGCGCGCGCACGGCGTCGAGCCGATGGCTGTGGCGCAGCCGCTCGTCGTCCCGCAACGTCTCGATCAGCGCGAGGCCGGCGGCGGGCCCCTCGACCATCGCCGTGGCGATCGCGCGGTTGAGCGCCACCATCGGATTGTCGGTGAGGCGCAGCAGCATGTCGTAGAGCGCGCGAATCTGCGGCCAGTCAGTGTCTTCGACGCGCGTCGCCTCGTCGTGCACCGCGGCGATCGCCGCCAGGAGCTGATATTCGCCGACCGATCCCAGCGACAGCGCGTGACTGGCCAGCGCGAGGCCCTCGGCGATGGCTTCACGATCCCAGCGATTGCGGTCTTGCTCGTCGAGCGGAATCAGCTCGCCGTGCGGGCCGGTACGCGCCGCACGCCGTGCGTCGGTCAGGAGCATCAGCGCCAGCAAACCGGCGACCTCGCCGTTCTGGGGCAGGAGCGCCTGCACCTGGCGTGCGAGGCGGATCGCTTCGTTCGAGAGATCCGTCCGGTGCAGAGCCGAGCCCGAGCTGGTGGTGTAGCCCTCGTTGAAGATCAGATACAGCACGTGAAGCACCGAGCTGAGGCGCTCCGACCGCGCGCCGGCGTCCGGCATTCGGAAGGGAATGCCGGACGCCTTGATGCTCTGCTTGGCCCGGCTGATGCGCTGACCGATGGTCGATTCCGGGACGAGAAAGGCCCTGGCGATCTCCGCCGTGGTCAGGCCGCCGACCGCGCGCAGCGTCAGCGCGATTGCAGACGTTGTCGACAACGCCGGGTGACAGCACATGAAGAGCAGGACGAGTGCTTCGTCCGGATCGCGGCCGACCTCTTCCTCGCCTGCGCACGCAGTCGCCGCAAACGAACCTTCCGCCGCCACCGTCGCTTCGCGGCGGCGGCGCGCGATCTCGCTGCGCACGTGATCGGTCAGCCGCCGCTGCGCGACACGAACCAGCCAGGCGCATGGCGCGTCCGGGAGGCCCTCCCGCGTCCACTGCGCCGAGGCGGCAATGAGTGCCTCCTGCACCGCGTCCTCGGCCGCGGCGAAGTCGTCACACCGGCGCATCAGTGTCGCGAGAGCGCGCGGCGCCAGATCGCGCAGCAGCGGTTCGATCTGTTCCAGCGACGCCTTCACTCCACGTCCTCATGACTGCCCATGACCTGCCGCACCTCGATCCAGAGATGATCGATTGTCGAGCCGTCGGAACGAGTGACCGATTGTCCCGGCGCGGTGGAGGCCTCGGCAGCGATGCGGAGCGCCCGCTCTTCGCCTTCGACGTCGACGATCCAGTAGCCGGCCAGAAACTCCTTCGATTCCGGAAAGACGCCGTCGGTGATGGGCTTGCCGTCCTGGCCTGCACGGACGAGCTTGGCCTGGTCGGGCGAGCCAAGACCCTCCGCCGCCACCAGCTCGCCTGCCTCCTTCAACTTCTTCGTAAACGCCTGCATGAACACGGCGTTCGCCTCCAGGAGCTTCCTGGGCCACTTCATGTATTGCGCGTATCCATCGCGCGGGGTGTTCATGATCAGCATGTATTTCATCGTTCCGCTCCCGTTCACCAGGTGAGCCCGTCATGAGCTCCCTGTTGCCTCCATGTCGGAGCCGAGGCTCGTCTTTCGACATGCAGTCGAGCAGGCACGCTCATGCGGACTGCCTGCGCAGCCAGCATGAGGACGCGGGTGGAATACCACGAAACAGGACCCGGAGATAGGAGCCGCTTTACTCCTCGCGCAGCGCCACCAGCGGATCGACGCGCGTCGCGCGGCGGGCCGGCATTGCGCACGCTGCGAGCGCGACCGCGCCCAGGGTCGCCAGCGCCACCCCATACGTGGCCGGATCGATCGGCGCCACGCCGAACAGCAGCGTCTTGATGACGACGCTCGATGCGATTGCGCCGGCGACACCGATGATCCCGCCGCCAATCACCGGCCGCATCCCGTCGCGCACGACCATCGTGAACACTTCTCGCGGTTTCGCACCGAGCGCCAGCCGGATCCCGAGCTCGCGCGATCGTTGCGACACGGCGTAGGCGAGCACGCCGTAGATCCCCAGCGCGGCGAGAAACAGCGCCGTGACCGCGAACGCCGACAGCAGCGCAGTCCGGAAACGATGATCGCCCATCGCGTCGGAGACGACCTGCTCGAGCGTCGTCACCGAGGTGAGCGCGAGATCGCGATCCACGGCCTGAACCTCGCGGCGCGCGGCGGCGATCGCCGCGGCCGGATCGAGCGACGACCGGACCACGAACGTCATCGGGTTCTGCATCTGCTGGCGGATCGGGGAATACACCTGCGGCTGCGCGGCCTTGTCGAGCGCGTCCTGCTGCTCGTCGGCGACGATGCCGACGATCGTGATCCACGGCGCGCGATCCTGCGGGCGTCCGTAGGTGATGCGCTTTCCGACGGCGTCGGCGCCGGGGAAGTACTTGCGCGCCAGCGCGAGGTTCACTACCGTCACCGGCGGCCGATCCAGCGTGTCGCGCTCGTCGAGCATCCGACCCGCGAGCAGCTTGAGCCCCATCGCGCTGAAGTACTCCGGCGTCACCGATTTGTGGCGGAGCTCGCGCTCGTAGTCGGTCGACGAGCGCCCCTCGATCGTCGAGTCGCCGGTCCAGGTGAAGCCGCGCAGCGCCAGCGTACTGACCGCGCCGGCGGCCTTCACGCCCGGCTGCGCCGCGAGCCGGCGATCGATCGCCTCGAACGCGAGCAGGCGATCTCCGGGCTTCGGGTAGCGTGCCGACGGTAAGGCGATCGTGAACGCGACGCCGCCGCGCTGATCGAAGCCGGGATCGACCGTCTGCAGGCGCACCAGACTTCTCACCAGCAGCACCGCGCCAACGACGAGAACAACCGACAGCGCGACTTCCGCGCCGATGAACGCGCTGCGGACCAACTGCGCGTCGCGCGATCCGGCGTCGCTGCGTTCGCTCAACCGGTGGGCTCGTGACACGCGCAGCGCTGGCACGACGCCGAACAGCAGCGGCGCGATCAGCGACAGCGTGACGGCGAACAGGACCACCGACCGATCGAAGCGGAGGTCGGCGAAGAGAGGCAGCGACGAGGACGCGACGCGAACGACGGCGGCGCGCGTCAGCCACGCGATCGCGCCGCCGGCGGCGCCGCCAACCAGTGACAGGATCACTGACTCGGTAAACAGCTGTCGCACCAGCCGCCGCCGGCCGGCGCCAAGCGCCGTGCGAATCGCCAGCTCGCGCGTCCGCGCCGCCGCCCGCCCGAGCTGCAGGTTCGCCACGTTCGCACAGACGATCAGGAAGAGGAGCCCGACCGCGCCGCTTAGCATCAGTAGCGCCGGCCGCGGCTCGAACGCCAGGCTGCCGTGGAAGCTCTCGAGCCGCACGCCCATCTGCGTGTTCGTGTCGGCGTACTGGTGCTCGAGCGCGCGCGCGATGCCGTTCATCTCCTGCTGCGCCTGCTCGAGCGAAACGCCGTCGCGCCGCCGCGCTACCACGCCGAGCATGTGCGGCCGACGCACGGTGGTGAAGAACGACGGCTGATACGCAACCGGCAGCCACAGCTGGACGTCGCGGCCGGGGAAGAAGAATTCGCGCGGCATCACGCCGACGATGTCGTAGGCGCGGCCGCTGAGCGTGACGGTGCGGCCGATGATGCCGGGATCACCGGCGAACACGCTCTGCCAGAGCCCGTAGCTCAGGATGACCACGCGCGCCTTGCCCTCGAACGTCTCGTCGTCGGTGAGCACGCGCCCCATCAGTGGCGGCATGCCGAGCACGGTGAACAGGTTGCCGGTGACGCCGAGTGCCTTCAGGCCCTGCGGCTCGCCGTAGCCGGTGAGAAACACGTCGCCGGCGCCGCTGCCGTTGGTGTTGAACTGCTCGTAGGCGGCGATGTCCGTGAAAACGGTGTTCTGCTTCTTCCAATCGGCGTAGTTGGCCGGCGCGGCGATGTTGCGGGTCCAGTTCTTCAGCGGGTTGGTCTCGAAGACGCGCACGAGACGATCGGGATCCGCATAGGGCAGGGGCCGCAGCAGGACGGCGCGCGCGATCGTGAACACCGCCGTGCCGGCGCCGATCCCAATCGCCAGCGTGCCGATCGCGACGAGTGCAAAGGCCGGATTCCGCCGCAGCGCCCGCAGACCGTAGCGGACGTCCTGCAGCGTGGTGTCGACGAACGGAAGTCCCCGATCGTCGCGGTGCTGTTCCTTGAGCTGCATCGGACCTCCAAAACGCAGCAGCGCCGCCCGGCGCGCCTCGTCGCGCGGCATGCCCCGGCGGACGTGTTCCTCGGTCAGCATCGCGACGTGCTCGGCCATCTCGGCGTCGAGCTCGCGGTCCTGCCGGCGCGACGTGAACTGCGAGGTCACCCGCGACAGTCCGACGAGCAGCCGCGTGAACATCGGCCGTCAGTCTTCGTGGAGCGCGACCAGCGGATCGACGCGCATCGCACGCGCGGCCGGAATCGCGCAGGCGGCCAGCGCGATCGCGGCCAGCACGCCAGCCGACAGGACGTAAGTCGCCGGATCGCCGGCGTGGATGCCGAACAGGAGCGACTCGACCAGACTGGTCACTGCGATTGCCGCGGCGACGCCGGCTACGGCGCCCGCCACCACCGGGCGCATCCCCTGGCGGACGACCATCGCGAAGAGTTCCGGTGGCGGCGCGCCGAGCGCCAGGCGGATGCCCAGCTCGCGCCATCGCTGCGAGACGACGTAGGTGAGCACGCCGTAGATGCCGAGCGCTGCCAGGAACAGCGCCACCGCGGCGAAGCCGCCGACGAGGATCGCGCGGAAGCGCTCGCTTGCGACCGACGAGTCGATCACGTCGGTGAGCGTCGCGATGTCGGTGATGGCGAGGTCCTTGTCGAACGCGCGCACCGTTCGCCGCGCCGCATCGACGACCGCGTCGGTGCTCAGCGACGAGCGGACGACGATGGTCAGCGGGTTCTGGGTGCTTGCGGCGATCGCGGCGTATGCCTCAGGCTGCGTCTCCTTGTTCAGGCCGTCCTGCTTCTCGTCGCCGACGACGCCGATGATGGTGATCCAGGGATCGGTGTCGGTGGGCCGGCCGAACTTGATTCGCTTGCCGACCGGATCGGCGCCGCGGAAGTACTGCCGCGCGAGCGACTCGTTGACGACGGTGACCATGTCCTTCGGACCGTCGTGCGCGGTCAGATAGCGGCCGGCCAGCAGCCGGATGCCCATCGTGTTGAAGTAGCCGGGCGTCACCGACTTGTGCCGCAGCTCGCGCTCGTAGTCGTCAGCGGCGCGCCCTTCGAGCGTCGCTTCGCTGGTGTAGGTCGACCCGCGCATCGCCAGGGCGCTCGTGCCGCCGACCGCCTGGACGCGCGGCAGTTCGCCGAGACGCCGTTCGATGTCCGCGAACCCGCGCGCCTGGTCGGCATCCTGCGGGTATCGCGCACGCGGCAGCGATACCTTGAAGCTCACGACGTGATCGGGCCGGAAGCCGGGATCCACCTGCTGCAGGCGGAAGAGGGTTCGCGCGAGGAGGATCGAGCCGGCGATCAGCACCACGGCAAGCGCGACCTCGCCGGCGACCAGAAGTTCGCGCGCACGGGTCGTGTGCCGCGACGGCGTGTCCGCGCGCAGCGTCAGGCGATCGACGTCCGATGACGTGATCGCCGGCATCAGGCCGAAGACGGCGGGCGCGCTCAGGCCGAGCACGACCGCGAACAACAGCACGGCGCGATCGATCAGTGGCGTCGCGAACAGCGGCAGCGCGTCCGGCGCGACGCGCATCAGGAACGCCGGCGCGGCCAGGGCCATCACCACGCCGACGGCGGTGCCGGCGATCGACAGGACGAGCCCCTCGGTGAGCAGCTGCCGCACCAGCCGCGCCCGGCCGGCGCCGAGCGCGCGTCGCACCGCGATCTCGCGCGCCCGGCCGAGCCCGCGACCGAGCTGCAGGCTGGCGACGTTTGCACAGACGATGACGAAGAGGATCGCCACGGCCCCGCCCAGCATCAGGACTGTCGGCCGTGCGTCGGCGGCCATGATGCCGTGCAGCGGCTCGAGGCGGACGCCCATCTTCGTGTTCGTCTCCGGATAGATCCGCTCGAGCTCGGTGGCAATCGTGGTCATCTGATCGCGTGCCTGCGCGAGCGACATGCCGGGACGGAGGCGCGCGACCGTATGCATCCAGTGCGGCCGCCGCATCGTCGCGAACACGTCGGGCTTGACGCCGATCGGCAGCCAGCATTGCACGCTCTTGTTCGGGAAGAAGAACGCCGGCGGCATCACACCGACGACCGTCGTCGATCGGCCGCTCAGCACGATCGTGCGACCGACGATCGCCGGGTCGCCGCCGAAGATTGTCTGCCACGTGCCGTGCGAAAGCACGACGACCCGATCGCGACCCTCGAAGGTCTCGTCGAAGGTGAAGGTGCGGCCGAGGAGAGGCGGTGTCCGCAGGACGTCGAATAGGTTGCCCATTACCGCGATGGCGTTGAGCGGCTGCGTGTCGCCGGCGCCGGACAGGAACACGCGATACTCGCTCGCGCCGCGATCGTCGAGGCCGATGTAGCCGGCGATGTCCGTGAAGACGGTGTTGCGCGCGCGCCAGTCGGCGAGGTTGGCCGGGGCGACGACCGTGTGGGTCCAGCCCTTCAACGGGTTGACCTCCGAGATCTCCACCAGCCGATCTGGTTCGGCGAAGGGCAGCGGCCGCAGCAGGACGGCGTGCGCCACCGTGAACATCGCCGTCGCCGCGGCGATGCCGATCGCCAGCGTGAGAATCGCGACGCTCGCGAACGCCGGATTTCTGCGCAGGCTTCGCAGCGCGTAGCGCACGTCCTGCGCCGTCGTGTCGACGATCGGCAGCCCGCGGCTGGCACGCTGTCGTTCCGTCAGCTGCAGCGGGCCGCCGAACTGAACCAGCGCCGCGCGTTCGGCCGCCTGCCGCGACAGACCGCGGCGGAGGTTGTCGTCGACGAGCATCGACAGGTGCGCGGCGATCTCAGCATCGAAGTCGTCGTCCAGACGCCGTCGATCGAAGATCGCGCGGAGCCGGGAGACGACTACGAACAGTCGCGTCAGCACGGCGTCACCGCTCGGCCAGCCGCAGCATCCGTCCGATGACGCCGGCGATCCGCTGCCAGTTCTCGGCCTCGGTGGCGAGCTGCCGCCGGCCGGTCCTGGTGATCGAGTAGAACTTCGCCTTGCGGTTGTTTTCCGAGGTTCCCCACGACCCGGTGATCCAGCGGCGCTGCTGCAGGCGGAGCAGCGAGGCGTAGATCGTCCCCTGGTTCAGCTGCAGCACGTCGTCGCTGATCTGCTCGATGCGGCGCGCGATGCCGTAGCCGTGCAGGGGGCCCATCGCCTCGAGCGTCTGCAGCACCATCAGGTCGAGGGTCCCTTGCAGGATTTCTGACTTCGAGTCGCCCATCGGTCATCGCTCCTGTTTGACGGCCACATGAGGATAAAGGTTGTTCCTGTGCGGCGTCAACAGGAGAGCCGGGGGTTGGGGATCGGGGATTGGGGTGATTGGGGAGTGGGGAGTGAATGGGGAGTCGGGATTGGGTGAATGGTGGACCGTGATCGGGGATTGCCGTGAATGCTGCCACGGTGGCAGGCGGAGTGGCGGCCATTCACCAATCCCTCCAATCCCCGTTCACCAATCCCTCCAATCCCCAATCCCCAATCCCCAATCCCCAATCCCTCGGGTAATCTGTAGGCCGTGCAGGACGACGACGTTCTCGGCAAGGCGTACGACGCACGATTGATGCGCCGGCTGCTGCAGTATCTGCGGCCGTACTGGCGGTCCGTTGCCGCGGCGTTCGTCACGATCGTGGTCGGCGGCGGCGCCTCGCTCGTCCAGCCCTACCTCATCAAAGTCGCGATCGATCGCTACATCGCGGTACAGCGGCTCGAGGGGCTGAACCGGCTGGCGATCATCTATCTCGCGGTCCTGACGGTCGCCTTCGTGGCCGAGTACGCCCAGACCTGGACGATGCAGCTGACCGGCCAGCGGATCATGTTCGACCTGCGGATGGCGATCTACGGTCACCTCCAGCGGCTCGATCTGCGGTATTACGACCGCAACCCGGTCGGACGCCTGATGACGCGCGTCACCTCCGACGTCGACGTCATCAACGACCTCTTCACGTCGGGTGTGGTCACCGTGTTCGGCGACGTGTTCACCCTGGTCGGCATCATGGCGATGATGCTGTGGATGAACTGGCAACTCGCGCTGGTCGCCTTCGCGGTGCTGCCGCTCATTGTCATCGTCGCGCAGTGGTTCCGGAAGAACGTTCGCGACTCGTATCGGGTAGTGCGTGGCTGGATCGCACGCATCAACGCGTTCCTGCAGGAAAACATCACCGGGATGGCCACGGTGCAGCTGTTCCGGCGGGAGACGCTGAACTTTGCCCGGTTCGACGAGATCGATCGGAAGCACCGCGACGCCAACGTCGACTCGATTTTCTGCTACGCCGTGTTCTACCCGGCGATCGAGGTGGTCAGCACGCTCGCAGTGGCGCTGATCATCTGGTACGGTGGCGGCAGCGTGCTGCGCAACACGCTGACGCTCGGCGCGCTGGTCGCCTTCATCCAGTATTCGCAGCGATTCTTCCGGCCGATCAGCGACATGTCCGAGAAGTTCAACGTGCTGCAGGCGGCGATGGCCTCGTCCGAACGGATCTTCAAGCTGCTCGACGAACCGGTGGCGATCGAGTCGCCGCCGCACCCGAAGCGGCGTCTTGCGCCTGCGGGAGGGCACATCCGGTTCGAGGACGTCTGGTTCGCCTACAACGCCGAAGACTGGGTGCTGAAGGGGATCACGTTCGAGGTGCAGCCCGGACAGCGCGTCGGCATCGTCGGCGCGACCGGCTCGGGCAAGACCACGCTGATCAACCTGCTGCTGCGGTTCTACGACGTGCAGCGGGGGCGGATCACGATCGACGGCGTCGACGTCGGCGAGCTCGATCTGGCCGACCTGCGCGGCCTGTTCAGCCTCGTGCTGCAGGACGTGCACCTGTTTACCGGCACGATCGCCGACAACATCCGGCTGGGGAATCCGGCGATCGACGACGAGCAGGTGCGCCGGGCGGCGCAGGCGGTGCATGCCGAACCGTTCGTCGATCGCCTGCCCAACGGCTACGCCAGCGCGGTGGCCGAGCGGGGGGCGACGCTCTCTGTCGGGCAGAAGCAGCTGCTCTCGTTTGCGCGCGCGCTCGCGTTCGATCCACGCGTGCTGATTCTCGACGAGGCGACGTCGAGCGTCGACACCGAGACCGAGATCGTCATCCGCGATGCGCTGCGCGTCCTGATGGCCGGCCGCACGACGATTGCGATCGCCCATCGCCTCTCGACGATTCAGGACATGGACAAGATCCTGGTGCTGCACAAGGGCCAGCTCAGGGAGTCCGGCACGCACCAGGAGCTGCTGGCGCACCGCGGAATCTACTTCAAGCTGTTCGAGCTGCAGTACCGGGGAGCGGAAACGGGACGCAGCGCGAAGGCATCAGCCGAGCGTGAGCCGGTCACACGGTCGCTCGGTTGAAGTCTTCGTACCTGGGGCTGGGGGCTGGGCTCTGGACCTGGCGGCTCGGCCTGGCTGTCTTTGGTAGCGCACGTAGTGTCCGGCTTCAGTCGGACTTCGCGCGGTCCGCCTGAAGGCGGAAACTCCGCACACATGAGACCTGCTGTAAGGGCCCGCGCTACCGATATTTCGCGCGATCGTGTGCTGACTAATTCTTCAGCGCCTGCGGTAGTGGACGTGCGGGAAGCGGCTCCGGTCCGGATCGTGTGAACATCCGTTCGAGCAGGCTTGGCGTCGTCGCGCGAGGACTCCAGCCGAGACGCAGCACGTTGAGGTGCACCGGACGGCGGCCGAACTGCAGCGCCTCGTTGCAGCTCCACATGTAGATGTCGATCTGCCGTCCCTGCACGGCGGGCCCGGTGTCCATCACGGTGTAGATGCCGTTGTACTTGCCCGGCAGCGAATCCACCTCGATCACCGAGCCGACCGGCAGGAGCTCCGGGTCGGCGGCGGCGACGCCGGTCTGCGCGGCGACGCCGGCGGTGGTCACCATGCCCTTGCAGTACGCACTGGCGCTGAAGGCGAGGCGCGAACCCGGCAGCGGCATCGCAAATGTTTCATGCAGCGTCGCCAGGCGCGCGACGTACTTCGAGTCGAGCGCTCTCACTTCGTACATCGAGACGAAGCAGCACGCAGCAATCCCCGTAACGATCGTCCTCCGCCAGAAGCGATCTGAAATGATCATTTATGGTGGTGGTGGATGATGTCATGAATGCGGCGGCGACTTGTCACGAAAGCGAGCGCGAGCGGATATGCCAAAGCTGCAAGTGCGAGCGCGCCAAAAAACGATCCAACAGTGTACGGCCACAGCAGAGGTTTCAGGAATGTGATCAGCCGATGCCAGAATTCGCTGCCGAAAATTGTAAGCTCGAACATCGCGCCGAGCTGCGATCGCAGATTGGGCGGCAGCTTGTGTCCGGTGATTCTGGCCCCCGCCATCGTTGCAAACGCGTAGTACGGCGCGATGATCCACGGCAGGTTTGAGTAGACGCCGAGCAGAACTGCGACACGGTTGAGGTTCAACACGAACGCCGCGACGATCCCCAGCACGGTGTGCAGACCGAGCAGCGGAGAGAATCCGAAGAAGACGCCAAGCGCAAAGGCCGCAGCGGTTCGCTCCGGCGAGTCGTCGATGTGCAGCAGTGTGCCGAGCCACCGCCGAATCAGTTCACGCGTCAGGTGAATCATTCTCCGGAGTGCGAGCCTTTCATCCCTCGCCTTCCGTCGTGGTCGCCCCTCGGGATGCCCGGCGGTGTCTCGACGGGCAGGTCAGCGAAATGCGTGAAGCCGCCCGGCACCGGCGTCACCTCGCGCC
Source organism: Vicinamibacterales bacterium (assembly GCA_035315685.1). Lineage (GTDB taxonomy): Bacteria > Acidobacteriota > Vicinamibacteria > Vicinamibacterales > CAVVIG01 > QHWK01. The sequence continues at coordinate 19,872 of DATFXR010000638.1, forward strand.
CACGGCGAAGCACGACCAGGCCATCGGCTGTGCACTCGCCGATGCGCGTAATCGCGACGCCGCCATGCTGCGCCGCGGCCTCGAGCCGCCGTCGCGTCCTCGGCCGGACCGTGAACAACAGCTCGTAGTCGTCACCACCGGTCATTGCCCGTACCACCGGGTCGTCCCCGCCTGATTCGAAACACGCGCGCGTCGCCGGATCGATCGGCAGCGCAGCCGCGTCGATCGCGACGCCGACGCCGCTTGCTTCGGCGATGCGATGCAGGCCGTCTGCCAGGCCGTCGCTCAGATCGACGCATGCAGATGCCGCGCGGTTGCGCGCGAGATGGACGCCGAGGCGGACCCGCGGCTGCGGAAACAAGAACGCGCGAACGAGCGGCGCGCGCGAGTCGCGCGAGTCGTCAGTCACAAGTCCGGAGTCGTCAGTCGAGTCGCCAGTCGGAAGTCGGGAATCGTCAGACGGGTCTGTCTCGGAGCTGATGACTGTCGACTTGCGACTGACGACTGTGTGACTGATGACTGCCGACTTGCGGCTGACGACTGCGAGGGTCGCCAGTCCGGCCGCCGCCGACCCGAGCGTCCCGCTGACGTAGATCTCGTCGCCGGCACGGGCGCCCGCACGCGTCAATGCCTGCCGGCGCTTCACCGAGCCGGCGACGGTGACGTCGATCATCAGCGGATCAGGTGACCGGGTCAGGTTGCCGCCGACCACATGTAGGCGATGCATCCGCGCGAGCGACGCGAAGCTGTCGACGATCGCGTCGTAGTCCGCGATCGGCAGCGCCGCAGGCAGCGCCATCGACAGGAGCGCCAGGCGCGGCGCCGCGCCCATCGCCGCAAGGTCGCTCAGGTTGACGGCGAGCGCGCGATGGCCGATCGCGGCGGGCGGCGTGAACGTCCGATCGAAATGGATGCCTTCGACGATGGCGTCGACGGTGAGCACCTCGACGCGATTCCGCTCGGGCTCCACCACGGCGGCGTCGTCACCGATGCCGACGATCAGCCAGTCGGGCGCCGGTGGCAGGCGCTGCTGAAGGCGCGCGACGAGCTCGCGTTCGGTCAGCGTGGCTACGGTCGGACCCACGATCCTCGGCGGTCTCTGCCGGCTCTGCGGTCTCGGTGGGATCTCACTTGGCGTAGTCGACCGCTCGCGTCTCCCGGATGACGGTGACCTTGATCTGTCCCGGATACTCGAGCTCGTTCTCGATGCGGCGGGCGATGTCCTTCGACAGCCAGACCGCTTCCTCGTCGGAGATCTTCTCGCTCTCGACCATGATGCGGATCTCGCGCCCGGCCTGCAGCGCGAACGACTTCGACACCCCCTTGAAGGAGTCGGCGATGCCCTCGAGCTTCTCGAGGCGCTTCACGTAGGACTCGAGGATGTCGCGGCGCGCACCCGGGCGGGCGGCGGAAATCGCGTCGGCGGCCTGGACGATCATCGCTTCGAGCGACGGCCAGTCGATGTCCATGTGATGCGCCGCCATGGCCATCACCACGGCTTCGTTCTCGCCGTGCTTGCGCAGGAAGTCGATGCCCAGCTGCAGGTGCGTCCCCTCCATTTCGCGATCGATCGCCTTGCCGATATCGTGGACGAAGGCCGCACGGACCGCGACGTGCGCGTCGAGGCCGACTTCCTTGGCCATGATGCCAGCGAGGCGCGCGACTTCGGCGGAGTGGGCGAGCACGTTCTGGCCGTAGCTGGTGCGGAACTTCAGGCGGCCCATCAGCCGCAGGACTTCGGGATGGAGATCGTGCAGCCCGAGCTCGAACGCGACCGCGGCGCCCTCCTTGCGCACCTCCTCGTCGGTCTCGTCCTTGACCTTCTGCACGACTTCCTCGATGCGCGCGGGATGAATGCGTCCGTCGGCGATGAGCCGTTCGATGGCCTTCTTGGCGATCTCGCGGCGGTAGGGATCGAAGCCGGAGAGGATGATTGCGCCCGGCGTATCGTCCACGATCAGGTCGACTCCGGTCGCGAGCTCCAGCGCGCGGATGTTGCGGCCCTCGCGGCCGATGATGCGGCCTTTCAGATCGTCGCTCGGCAGATCGACCACCGAGACGGTGGTCTCGATCGCGTGCTCGGCGGCGCAACGCTGAATCGCCTCGGTGATGTAATGCTTGGCGCGATCGACCGCCGTCTCGCGCGCTTCGGCGTCGAGGCGCTTCAGCAGGTTGGCGCTGTCGTGGCGCGCCTCGCTCTCGATCTGCTTGATCAGCAATTCCTTGGCTTCGTCGGCCGTCAGACCCGCGACGCGTTCGAGCTCGTGCTTCTGCTGCGCGACGAGGTGCTCGTATTTGGCCGCCGCCGCGGCTGCCGACTTTTCGCGCTCGCTCAGCGCGCGGTCGCGGCTGTTGAGCTCCTTCTCGAGCCGCTCGATCGCCGACTGGCGTTCGGCGGCGACCGCTTCGCGTCGCGCCAGCGTCTGTTCGAGCATGGCCGCCTGCTGGCGATCCTGGCGCGCCTGGCGCTCGGCCTCCATCAGAATCTCGTGGGCCTTCTCCTTCGCTTCGAGCAGGGCCTCCTTCTTCCGCGTTTCGGCGTCGCGGTCGGCGTCGCGCGCGACCCGGAGCGCGGTCTCTTCAGCGCGGCCGATGGTCTCGGCGGCCATCCGCTTCCGGTTGGCCATCCAGACGAGGAACGCCGCGGCCGCCACCACCGCGGTCACCACACCGGGGATGATTACGTTCGCAACGATCGGTAACACGCGTGACGCCCTTTCCGGTCGTCGGGGTCGG
>DATFXR010000639.1:0-5517 GCA_035315685.1 Vicinamibacterales bacterium
GCGTCCCTGGTCTCCATCGGAACCAACGTCGGCGTAGGCCAAACGCTCGGACGACTGGAGCCGCGCCTGGCGGGCGCCGACGACCGCGCGACGCTGGTGAGCGAACTGGTGCAGGCGCAGGTAGCGCTCGATAGTGCACAGACTGAGCAGACGCGAGCAGAGCGGCTGCTCGCGGATCGTGCCGTTCCCGCGCGCCGTGTCGAGGACGCACGCCGCGCCGTCGCAACGGCTGAAGCACGCGTCAGGGCTGCGGAAGCACGATTAGCGCAACGGGACGAAACCCTCCGCAGTGGCGGCGGCACCGCGTCGGGTAACGCATTTACGATTCGAGCGCCCATCGCCGGCCGCATCGCCGAAGTATTCGCGACACTTGGCGCGTCCTATGACGAAGGCGCGCCGTTGTTCAAGATCGTTCGTACCGATCGAGTCGAGCTGCGCGCGCACGTTCCTGCGGCGGACGCGGCAGGCATTCGCGATCTGACCGAAGTCGCGTTCGAAGTCCCCGGGCGGCCCGACGCGATTCCGCTGCGGTCCGAGCATCGGCACGACGCAGGGGTGATCGACCCGAAGACCGGCGCGCTGCCCGTTCAATTCGAGGTCAAGAATCCAGGCGGCGAACTGCTCGTCGGCCAGACCGGCACGGCGGTGCTCTACAAACGCGACCGCATGCGGATAGCTGCTGTTCCACAGGCTGCCGTGCTCCTCGAAGCAGGGCGGCCGTACGTGTTCGTGCAGATCGGCGGCGAACGATTCGCGCGGCGCTACGTGGATATCGCAACTCGCGATGGTGATCAGGTGGGATTGAAACGCGGCGTCGCCGCTGGCGATCGCGTCGTCGTCCGCGGTGCCTACGAAGTGCAGCTCGCATCGGCCGCCAAGGGGCTGCCGGCCGAAGGCCACGTTCACTGAAGAGAAGAGACGATGAAAAGGCTGATTCAGTGGTCCATCGATCATCACTGGATGGTGATGGTCTTCTCGGTGTTGTTGCTCATCGGCGGCATCTGGACGGCGTACGACATGCCGGTCGACGTCTTCCCGGACCTGACCGCGCCAACGGTCACGATCCTGACCGAGGGACACGGGATGGCGCCGGAGGAGATGGAGTCGCTGGTCACCTTTCCGCTCGAGAGCGCCATCAACGGCGCATCGAACGTGCGTCGCGTCCGGTCGGCCACCGCCCTTGGCATCGCCGTCGTGTGGGTCGAGTTCGACTGGGGCACCGACATTTTTCTCGCCCGTCAAGTTGTCGCCGAGAAGCTGACGCTCGTCGGCGGCACACTGCCTCCGCAGGTGGAGCGGCCCGTGCTCGCTCCCGTCTCCTCGATCATGGGCGAGATCCTGTTCTTCGCAATTTCATCGGATGCGCAGGAGCCGTTGGAGCTGCGAACGGTGGCCGACACGGTCGTACGGCGCCGACTCCTAGCGGTGCCGGGCGTATCGCAGGTGACACCGATTGGCGGCGCCGAACGCCAGTATCAGGTCATCGCTCATCCGCAACAGCTCCGTGCCAACCAGATCTCGCTGACCGAGTTGCTCGACGCCGTCCGCGGCGCGAGCGAGAACACCTCGGCCGGTGTCTACACCGAGGGGCCGCAGGAGTACGTCCTGCAGGCAGTTGGGCGCGTCAGGAACCCGGAGGAAATTGGCGAGAGTGTCGTCGCGCTGCGCGGCGGCCGATCGGTGCTGATTCGCGACGTGGCCGATGTTCAGGAGGGCGGCGCGTTCAAGCGTGGCGAGGGCTCCCGCAGCGGCAAGCCGGCGGTGATCGTCGGCATTCAGAAGCAACCCGGCGCGAACACCATCGAACTCACCGCGCGCCTCGATCGGGAGCTCGACCGCCTGCAGCAGGAGCTGCCGCGAGGCATGACGATCGATCGAAAGATTTTCCGCCAGGCCGATTTCATCGAGGTCGCGGTCGACAATGTCGTGAAGGCCCTGCGCGATGGCGGCATTCTCGTCATCGTCGTCGTGCTGCTGTTTCTGGCGAACCTGCGCGCGGCCGCGATTACGTTGACCGCGATGCCGTTGTCGCTCGCCGCCGCGGTGCTCGTGCTGCGCGCTTTCGGCTCGACGATCAATACGATGACGCTTGGCGGTATGGCGATCGCAATCGGCGCGCTTGTCGACGATGCGATTATCGACGTCGAGAACGTGGTGCGACGGTTGCGCGAGAACCGCGCCACACCGGTGGAGCAACAGCGCACCAGCGCCGAGATCGTGCGCGAGGCGACGCTCGAAATTCGAACCTCGATCGTCTTCGCCACGATCATCATCGTCCTGGTGTTTCTGCCGGTCTTCGGCCTCGCGGGCGTCGAAGGGCGGCTGCTCACCCCGCTGGCGTTCGCGTACATCGTGTCGTTGCTCGCGTCGCTGGTCGTTGCAATCGTCGTGACACCGGCGCTGTCCTATGCGTTCCTTCCAGGGGCGCGCTCGATTGAACGCGGCCACGACGGATGGTTGGCACAATCGCTGAAACAGCGGTTTAGAAACGATCTTCCGCGTGCGCTCGATCATCCTGTGATCGTGACGCTCGTGTCGGTCGTGCTCCTCGCCGTCGCGGCAGTTGCGTTGACGCGAACCGGCACCGCTTTTCTCCCCGAATTCCACGAAGGAAGCCTCACTGTTCAAGCCAATACGCTGCCGGGCACGTCCCTGGCAAAATCCGACGAGATCGGACGACGCGTCGAACAGATCATGCTGGCCGAACCGGAGGTGGTCGCCACGGCGCGGCGAACTGGCCGTGCGGAGCTCGACGAGCATGTTCAAGGCGTCGAGGCCGCGGAGATCGACGTTGGATTGCGAGACACCGGCCGGCCGCGCGCGCAGTTGCTCGCTGCGCTCCGTCGGGCCTTCTCGACGCTGCCCGGCACCAACGTGACGATCGGACAGCCGATCTCCCATCGCATCGATCACATGTTGTCCGGCACCCGCGCCAACATCGCGGTGAAGGTGTTCGGGGACGATCTGGGCACGCTTCGGCGCCTTGGCGAACGCGTCCGCGAGGCCGTTGGCCGTGTGCCCGGCGTCGTCGACTTGTCGCTCGAACAGCAGATGGCTGTGCCGACGGTCAGATTCGTGCTCAATCGGACCGCGATTGGCCGATACGGACTGCACGCGAACGACGTCGGCGAAGCGATCGAAACCGCGTTCGCCGGAGCGACCGTCGGCCGGATCTTCGACCGCGGCACCGCCTTCGATTTGGTCGTGAAATTCGATGCATCGAATAGCGTCGACTTCGAGCGGATCTCGGATCTGCCAATCGATACACCCGCCGCCGGCCAGGTGCCCATTCGACTGCTGGCGGACGTTCGCCGCGAGGAAGGGCCCAACATGATCCTTCGAGAGAACGTGCAGCGTCGAATCGTGATCTCGTGCAATGTCGCCGGCCACGACCTCGGGAGCGTGATCGACGACATCCGCGGGAGCATCGCCCGGTCAGCGCCGATGCCGGTCGGCTATCGCGTCGAGTACGGCGGCCAGTTCGAAAGCCAGCAGAGCGCGTCACGCCGCCTCGGCGTTCTGTTCGTCGCGGTGATCGCCGGGTTGTTCATGCTGCTCGTGCTGGCGTTCGGCCGTGCGCGCGATGCGGTGATCGTCATGGTGAATCTCCCGCTGGCGCTGATTGGTGGCGTCGCAGGGGTGTTTCTCGCCGGCGGCGTGCTGAGCGTCGCGTCGATGATTGGATTCATCACGCTGTTCGGCATCGCGACGCGCAATGGCATCATGCTCGTCTCGCATATCCGGCACCTGATGACCGACGAGGGCGTCACGGACTTCCGCGAAGCAATCGAACGCGGTGCGCATGAGCGGCTCGTGCCGATTCTCATGACGGCGATGGCGGCGGGCCTGGCGCTCATCCCGCTCGCGTTCGGTGGCGGCAAGACCGGCAGTGAGATTCAGACGCCAATGGCGATTGTGATCCTGTGCGGCCTCGTGACGTCGACGCTCTTGAACATGATTGTCGTGCCAACGCTGTATCTTCGATACGGGCAGCCGGTACGGAACGAGAGATGATCCGGGCACTGGCCGCCCTCGATGGTCGCGCTCGCGATCGACGCGCCTCGGCCCGAGAGGCTGGACTGCGACGCTCGAGGAGGGGTGATGCTTGCCGGCACTGTGGCCTGGCCCGCCGAAACGGCCGCACGCTACCGCCGCGAAGGCTACTGGGACGGCACGGATCTGTTCGACATCGTCCGCCGCGGCGCGGCCCGCTGGCCCGGCCAGATCGCGCTGATCGACTGCGATCGGCGCTGGACGTACGCCGACCTGCATCGCGACGCCACCCGGCTCGCCGCGCGCCTGCTCGCGCTCGGCATCGCGCCGTGTGACCGCGTGGTGATGCAACTGCCGAACGCCGCGGAGTTCATGCTCGTCTACTTCGCGCTCGCGCGGATCGGCGCGATCCCGGTGATGGCGCTGCGTTCGCACCGCCAGGCGGAATTGCGGCATTTCCTGAACGCCTCGCGAGCGACCGCGTACGTGATCGGCGATCGCGCCGGCACGTTCGACTTCCGCATGATGGCCGACGCGTTGCGCGCCGAGGCGGCGTCGCTGCGCGACGTCATCGTCGCGGGCGAGCCACTGCGTGGCCAACACGCTCTGGCCGACTTGCTGCGCGACGGCGATACCGACGAACCTCCAGTGACGGTCAATCCGGCCGAGATCGGCACGATGCTGCTGTCCGGCGGCACGACGTCGCTGTCGAAGCTGATCCCGCGCACCCACCAGGACTACGTGCTGAACGCGCGCCTGTGCGGGACGGCGGCGGGCTTCGACGAGCGCACCGTCTTCATGGCGATCCTGCCGCTCGGCCACAACTACAACCTGGCGTCGCCCGGGATCCTGGGCGCGCTCACCTTCGGCGGCGCGGTCGTCCTGTCGCCGTCGCCCGACACCGACTCGGTGTTCACGACCGTGCAGCGCGAACGCGTGACGGTGATCGCAGCCGTGGTGCCGCTGATCGCCGGCTGGCTCGAGGCGCACGTCGAGCAGCGCTTCGATCTCACCTCACTGCGCGTCGTGCAAAACGGCGGCGCGCGACTCGCGCCGGAGCTGCGCCAACGCCTGCGCGAGCGCTTCGGCGTCACGCCGCAGGAGATCTACGGCACCGCCGAAGGGCTCATCAACATGACACGACTGGACGACGACGACGAGCGGCTGCTGCACAGCTCGGGCGCGCCGGTGTGCGACGCCGACGAGATCGTCGTGGTCGATGACGACGGGCGCGAGGTGCCGGACGGCGAGCCCGGTGAGCTGATGACCCGCGGGCCATACACGATCCGCGGCTACTACGACGCCGCGGAGAGGAACACCGAGGCCTTCACGGCCGACGGCTTCTATCGCATGGGCGACATTGTGCGCAGGCGCGGTCGGTATCTGTACGCCGAAGGGCGGCGCAAGGACTTCGTCAACCGCGGCGGCGAAAAGATCTCGTGCGAGGAGATCGAGGCGCTGATGCTCACGCACCCGAAAGTGAAGCTGGCGGCACTGGTCGCAATGCCCGATCCGGTGTTCGGC
>DATFXR010000640.1:0-51804 GCA_035315685.1 Vicinamibacterales bacterium
GATCAAATCGCCGCGCTCGTCGTGCTCGGCGGCACGATGCGCACCACCGGCCTGCCGTTCACCGAACCCGATCCTCCTGACTTCAACGATCACGACGGCTATATCTCGCTGTTCGACGGCGTGAGCCTGAAGGGATGGGACGGCAACCCCGCGATCTGGCGCGTCGAGAACGGCGCCATCGTCGGCGAGTCCACCGTCGAGCGTCCCAGCGGCAACAGCTATCTCGCCTTTCGCGACGTGGACGCGCGCGATTTCACGTTGAAGCTCGAGATCAAGACCGAGGGCAGTGGCGGCACCGGCATTCAATATCGCAGCAAGACCGGTCTGCCGTGGCTCGCCACTATTCCGTCCAACGTCGGCGCGGTGAACCTGGCGTGGATGATGACTGGTCCGCAAGCCGACTTCTGGCCGATGTCTCCCGTGTACACGGGCCAGTTCTATTCCGAGAACACGCCGATGCGGGTGCTGGCCTGGCGGGGTCAGGTCGTCGAAGGATTCGGCGCGGCGCGCAAACGTCTGATGGGCACGATCGGAGATCGCCACGCGCTCGGCGCTGTGGTCAGGCCGACCGACTGGAACGAATACACCATCATCGCGCGCGGCGGCACGTTCATCCACATCATCAACGGACAACTCATGGCCGTCATGATCGACGACGACCCGGAATCGTCGAACAATCACGGCGGCCAGATCGGAATCGAGATCGAGCAGGTCACCAAAGTGTTCGTCAGGAGTGTCTGGTTGAAGAAGCTCAACTAGACTGCGAGGTCAAAGATGCGAATCACGACCACCATCGTCGTCACGCTGGGCGCGGCGCTCACATTCTCGTCCTCGCCGCTGGCGCGCCCTGGCGCGCAGCCGCCACAGGCCGCGCAGGGCGGCCGGCAGGGTGGCGGTGGCGGCTTCAAGCAGCCGGAACCGATCGATTTCAACGAGCACGACGGGTGGACGTCGCTGTTCGACGGCAAGACGCTGACCGGCTGGTCCGGTGACGGCAACTGGCGCGTCGCGGACGGCGCAATCACCGTCGAGTCCACGTGCGAAAAGCCGACCGGCACCATCTACCTCGTCTGGAAAGGCGGCGAGGCGGCGGACTTCGAGCTCAAGCTCGAAATGAAGGGGACCGGGAACATCAATGGGGGCGTGCAGTATCGCGGGTGGATCGCCCCGAAGCCTCCGCGCCGCGGCGGGCCCGGACCACAGGCGGGCCGTGCGGGCCAGACGGGACCGTGTCCGAGCGGCGCGGCGCGCGGAACGCCCCCGAGCGACGAAAGCGAAGCGCAATGGAACATGTGGGGTGCGCAGTACGACTTCGACGCCGCGAACCGGTATACCGGGCAGTTCTACGAGCAGTCCACCGGCCGCGGCATCGTCGCGTGGAAAGGGCAGGTCGTGCGCACGCTTCCAGGGGACGTCCGGCGCCTCGTTGCCACGCTCGGCGACCAGGCGTCCGTCGATGGGATCTACAAACCGAACGAGTGGAACCAGCTGCACATCATTGCCATCGGTAACCAGATGACGCACCTGCTCAACGGCCGCGTCATATCGGTCCTCATCGACGAAGAGACGCACCGCGTGCCGAAGAGCGGCATCATCGGCCTCGAGGTGGAGGCGACGGGTCAGCTGTTTGCCCGAAATATCTGGCTGAGAAAGCTGCAGTAAGACGAGCCGACTAACTCCGAAGCGTTCTCTGGAATCCGCTCGATTAGCCTAGAAACGAGCAAGCTGACCGAAATGCCGGGTTATCGGACCGTTACGGCGTGGTCGACGGACGCAGTTCTCATGCAAATGCGGTTGCGAATGTCGCCAAAACGTGTGAGGATGCATCACCTTCAGAAAACCGAATCATGACGACTGCGCGCCGTGACGGCGATCGGCTCCGGCCCGGGAACCTGGCCGCGTTCCGGCGTGCGCTGCCGGTACCCGCGCCATGACCGCCTTCGCAGCTGCCAGTTGGGCAGCGATCGCGGTCGTGGTCGCCAGCCTGCCGGCGCTGATTCGCATCGGGTATTTCCAGCGCAGACGAACACAACGCGCGGAGCTCGTGCTCGAGCAGAACGATCGCTGGTATCGCGGCATCCTCGACACGCAGAGCGAGCTGATCTGCCGGTTTCGCCCGGACACCACCTTGACGTTCGTCAACGAGGCGTGCTGCCGATTCTGGAGGCGTGAGCGTCCGCAGCTGCTTGGCGAGCGTCTGCTCGCCGTCGTGCCCGAAGCGATGCGGCTGTCGTTGTGGGAGCAGATCGAGGCGACGCTGCAGTCGCAGCAGATCGGGACGCGGCAGTATCAGGTGATGCTGCTGAACGACACACTCGGCTGGCTGGAGTGGACGCATCATCCGATTGCCGACGCGGGCGGCTCCATCGTGGAAATTCAGGCGGTCGGCCGCGACATCACCGATCAGCGGCGAGCCGAGCGCGTGCAACGCACCGTCGAATCGAAGGCGCAGGCGATCCTGCGGGCGGGCCCCGATTTGATGTTCGTGCTGTCGCCCGACGGGATCTTTCTCGATTACTACGCGGCCAGACCGGAGCACCTCTACGCGCCGCCGGATCGCTTTCTCGGCCGCAGCATCGGCGACATCATGCCGCCGGACCTCGCGGCCCGGTTCATGGACGCACTCGCGAGGGCGCGGAGCGCGGCAGAGCCCGTCGTTGTCGAGTACACGCTGTCGATCGGCGGCGACGATCGACACTACGAAACCCGCCTGGTGTCGGACGAACGCGGCCACATCGTCTGTGTCGTCCGCGACATCACTGATCACCGGCGCGCCGAGCTCGCGCTCGGGCACAGCGAAGCGGTGCTGCGAATGGTGCGCGATCGCAACAAGGATCTCGCCGGCCGACTGATCGCCAGCCAGGAAGTCGAGCGCCGCCGGCTGGCGCGGGAGCTTCACGACGACCTCAGTCAGAAGCTCGCGCTGCTGGCGATCCGCGTCGATCAGCTCGAGCACACGCAGGCGATGAGCGATGCGATGGCGGTCGCGGTACGCGAGATCTCCCAGCAGACGCGCGACGTCGCCTCGGACATTCACCGGGTGTCGCATCAGCTGCATCCGTTCAAGCTCGAAGCGCTCGGCCTCGTGGCGTCGCTCGAGGCGGCGTGTGCGGAGATGTGGCAGCAGTACGGCGTCAGCGTCGACTTCACCCACCACGACGTGCCGCCCGACCTTCACGCCGACGTCGCGCTGTGCGTGTATCGGATCGCTCAGGAATCGCTGCACAACGTCGCCAAGCACAGTGGCGCCGCGCACGCCGCAGTCTGGCTGTCGCGCGACAACGACGAGCTCGAGCTGCAGATCATCGATCGCGGCGCCGGCTTCCTGCTTGCCACCGGCGAGCGCAACGGTCTCGGTCTGGTCAGCATCCGTGAGCGCGCGAGCTTCGCCGGCGGCCGCGTCGCCATCCACTCCAAGCCGGGCGCCGGCACGGCCGTCAGTCTGCGCGTGCCGATCGGGCTCAAGCGGGAGATCGCCGTTTCGGACAGCGATCGCCGTTCTGCGTAGCGGTGCTCGGCGGGGTCTGGCGGCGGCCCTCCGAGCGAGCGCCTTTTTGCTGACTGATGGATCGCCGCGTCGTTCGCAGACATGAGACCATCCGTCTGCCGAAACCGCATAGAGAACCGACAGTCCTGCACACAATGATTGCCACATGACTCCTTCTCTTCGAGCGGCCGCCGCACTGTCCGCGATCGCGATCGTGGTCCTCGTCTCGTCGACGAGTGCCGCCAAAGTCGACGTCAAGAGCGACCGGGACAAGCAGTTCGACTTCAGCAAGGTGAAAACGTGGGCGTGGGACCCCAAGGAACCGGGCAAGGTGATCATGGCCCGCTCGTCCCAGGACAATCCGGCCGACGTCCAGCGGCGCTTCGGACAGTCGATCGTCGACGCGATCGCCAACGAGTTCGCCCAGCGGGGACTGACCGCGGCGGCGCCCAGTCCGGGCGACATCCGCGTCTACTACTATCTGGTCGTGACCGTCGGGTTCGACACTCAGACGATGGGGCAGTTCCTGCCGCCGCTACCGGAGTGGAGCGTGGTGCCGTTCACGCCGCAGACGACGTCGTTCGACATCGTTCAGCATGGCGCCCTGGTGATCGACGCGGTCTCGACCCAGCTCGATCGCGTGGTCTGGCGCGTCATCGGCCGCACCGAGCTCGACACCGAGCGCACCGACGACCAGCGCCGCGCCCGGATCAAGACGGTGGTGCACGAGCTCGTCAAGCGATTCCCGAAGAAGTAGACGGACTGGAGGTGTCCTCCTGACCTCGCCCGTCACGACCGCGGACGACCGTCCGGACGCGCAGCCAGCCGTGCGGCCGCGGCGTCGCTGGAGCCTTTCCTCGCAAATCGTCATCGGTCTTGCGGCCGGCGTTGCCGTGGGTCTCTTCTTCGGTGAGAGCGTCGCCGACCTGCAGATTGTCGGCGATGCGTACGTCCGGCTGCTCCAGATGACCGTGCTGCCGTACGTGACGGGATCGATCATCGCCGGGCTCGGTGGCCTGCATCCGGCGCAGGCGCGCGCGCTCGGCGTCCGCGTCGGGGCGATCATCGTCGTGCTCTGGGCGGTCGCGTTGATTGCCGTCTTCCTCTTTCCGCTGATGTTCCCACCGCACGTGAACGCGTCGTTCTTCAGCACGACGCTTCTCCAGCCGCCGGAGTCGTTCGATCTCCTCGGTCTCTATGTGCCCACCAACCCCTTTTATTCCCTCGCCAACAACATCATCCCCGCAGTGGTCGTGTTCAGCGTCGTCGTCGGCATCGCGCTGATGGCGATTCCGGGGAAGGCGCAGGTGCTCTCGGTGCTGACGGTCCTGAACGCGGCGGTGGCGAAGGCGGCGAGCTTCGTGGTGCTGTTGACGCCCTACGGCGTGTTCGCGATCGCGGCGGTCGCGGCTGGAACGCTCGACATCGACTCGGTGAGACGTCTCGAGGTCTACCTGGTCACCTACGTCGCGGTCACGACGCTGCTCAGCCTGTGGGTGCTACCGGGCCTGGTCGGGGCGCTCACGCCCGTCCCGCACCGCGCCGTGCTCGCCGGAATGCGCGATGCGCTGGTCATGGCGTTCATGACCTCGAGCCTGTTCGCCGTCGTACCGTTGATCATCGAGCAGTCGAAGAAGCTGCTGCACCAGTACGCGGCCGGCGCGGTCGACGCCGACGAACACCTGCCGGAGATCATCGTACCCGCGTCGTACAACTTTCCGCACACCGGCAAGGTGCTCACGCTCAGTTTTGTGTTGTTCGCCGGATGGTTCGCGGACTCGCGAATCCCCGTCACCGACTATCCACGGCTCGCCGGCATGGGCATCCTGGTGCTGTTCGGCAACGTCAACGCGGCGGTGCCGTTTCTCCTCGATCTGGTGCGGATTCCGGCGGACACGTTCCAGCTGTTCCTGGCGATGGGTGTCGTCGCCACCCACTTCGGCACGCTCGTCGCCGCCGTGCACACCGTCGCCGTCGCGCTGGTCGGGACGTGCGCGGCGGTGGGCGTGATGCACGTCAACGCCCGCCGCCTGCTGCGGCTTGCTGCGATCACCGTCGCGCTCGTGGCCGCGACGATCGGCGGGACGCGGGCACTGTTCGCGGTGACGCTCTCGTCGGCTTACGACAAGGACAAGGTGCTCGCCAGCATGCAGCTGCTGCATCGCCAGGCGTCAGCGCGCGTCTTCAAGAACGGGGAGGTGCCGCCACCGCTGCCCGGCGTGAAGACGACAGTGCTCGACAGAGTACGTGCTCGCGGCGTGCTGCGGGTCGGATACCTCGACGACAGCCTGCCGTACGTGTTCGTCAACACTCGGGGCGATCTGGTCGGGTTCGACGTCGAGATGGCTTATGAACTCGCCGGGGATCTCGGCGTATCGATCGAGTTCGTGCCGGCGAGCCGAACCATGTTCGAGGCCGGTCTCGATCCCGCAGTGTGCGACGTCGTCATGTCCGGAATGGCGGTCACCGCCGACCGCGCCATGCAGCTGCTCTTCTCCACACCGTACCTCGACGAAACGGTCGGCTTCATCGTGCCCGACGCGGAGCGTGCGGCGTTCGCGTCGTGGGATCGGATTCGCGCGATGCGCGGCCTGCGCGTCGGCGTGCCGTCGGCGCCCTATTTCCTGCGGAGGGTGAAGGCGGAGCTGCCGGATGTCGAGATCGTCCCGTTGGCCAGCGTCGATGCCATGTTCACGCCGCACGATCTGCCGATTGATGCATTCGTCGCGACGGCGGAGCGGGGATCTGCGTACACGCTGCTGCATCCCGAGTACTCGGTCGTTGTTCCCGAACCGGGCGAGTTGAAAGTGCCGCTCGCCTATGTCGTTGCCGGCAGAGATCAGGCACTGGCGACGGTGCTCGACACGTGGGTGGAGTTGAAGCGCAAAGATGGCACGATCACCTCGCTGTTCTCGCACTGGATTCTCGGCAAGGACGTGACGGCGCGCCAGCCGCGATGGTCGATCGCCCGGGACGTGCTTCACTGGATGCGCTGACGGTCGCTGCCGGATCTGCATAGAACGCTACACCTGCGACCCGCTACCGTGCCCCCGGAGGGCCGTAACATGGGCCACGGGGCGATACGACGCCGCGAGCGCATGCACGGTGGACGGGTCCGGCAGTCCAGGACCGATTCGGACCTCAGCTCCCGCCCCGACGTCGTCGCCTGGACAATCGACGGCGACGCCGACGGCAAGCCGCTCGTCGGATCGAGTGCTTATCTCCTGCACTTCGACGCAGGCCGCGAACCACCGGCGCACGGATTCTGGTCGCTGGTGATGCATGACGAGCGGTGCCTGCCAAAGACCAACCCGATGCACCGCTACTCGGTCGGCGATCGCGGCTCGCTCTCGTTCGACGCCGACGGAGCGCTGAACGTCTTCGTCTCCCACGATCCCCCGCCGAAAGACCGCCGCTCGAACTGGCTGCCGGCACCGCGCGGTCCATTTCACCTCGTGCTGAACATCTACTGGCCGCGGCCGGAGGTCTTGAGTGGAGAGTGGCTGCCGCCGCCGATCAGAACCTTCGATCCGTGGTCTGATCACTCGTGATTCCCCATCAGACGATGTGCTGCCTGATGGCGTACTGAATCAGCTCCGCGGTCGTCTTGAGGCGGAGCTGCCGCATAATGCGGTACTTATGAAACGCAACCGTGTGCGGCGCCATCTTGAGAATCGTCGCGACTTCCTTCATCGAATGTCCTTCAGCCACCAGCTGCACGATCTCGCGTTGGTGCTCCGTCAGGCTGATTGACGGCTGCGCGGCACCGAGCATCGAGCCCACCAGCCCCTCGGTGATGAGCGGCGTCACGTACGAGCGGCCTTTCATCACCTCGGTGATCGCCGCGAGAAGCTCCGACGCCGCCGACCGTTTCAGGACGTATCCGGACGCGCCCGCCCTGAACGCGTCGACGGCGAGCTCACGATCCTCGCTCATCGTCAGCACGATGATCCGGATTTCCGGATGGTCGAGTTTGAGTTGGCGCGCGGCATCGATTCCGTTCAAGAGCGGCATCGTTACATCGACGACAACAACGTCGGGTGCGAGCGAGGCGGCCGCGGTGAGCAGATCCTGTCCGTTGGAGACGGTCCCGACAATGTCGCAGTCGTCGGCCAGGAGGCCGCTGAACGCCTCGAGCACCAGCGTGTGATCGTCCGCAAGGAGGACGCGGGGGCGATTCATAAGGGATCGGCGACGACGCGCATGAGCGTTCGTGTCAGCACGATTGCCGGCGTGATCACGCCGTGTAACATCACGCGGGGATGCTCGCATCGCCTGCCAGCGCCTGACTATGCGAATACGGCGCGTCCTTCCAATGCGGCGAGCATTTTTCGGACCTTTTTTCCTGTAGAACCTGTCACCTCTGACAGTTCAACCCGCGAGGCCTTCCACCGATGATGCGTGCTCACGCTCATGCCAGGCGCGCCCTCGTTCCTCGAATCGCACGCGATCCAGGACATCGATGCGATGGCCAGTGCCGTCGGACTGGGCATCCAGGCGGAGTACGTACAGCTGGAGGCGAAGCGATTCACCGGCCGCTGGACCACGGTGCAGTTGCCGCGCATGGTGCTCCAGAGGGGGCGCGAGGACATCGCTATTGTCCGGCGTCTACGCGCCGCAGCCGGGACCTGGTCGTTCATCGTCCCGCTGGCGGTCCCGGAGGCGGCTCGCTGGGATGCGTGCCCCGTGAACCGCGATGAGCTGGTCGTCTGTGCGCCAGGCGCCGAGTGTTACGCGTTCGATCCTGGCGGGACGCAGTTCGCCATCGTGAGCGTCGGCGATGAACACCCGGCGGCGGCGGCAGGCGGCGGACTTCTCGAGGCGGGCGAACGGAGCTGCACGGTTCGCCAGCGCGGCCGCGACGCGGATGCATTGCTGCAGGGGCTGACTGAAATGCTGCCCTGCGACGATACAGTGGATCACATCCGTCGGCGCCTCGAGCGCAGGTCGAGCGAAGGGCGCATCGATCTGGAGGCGTCCCTGCGCCGGGCCGTCCGCGGCCCGCGGCAGCGTGAGGCATCGCTCGGCCGGCGGCAGATCGTCGCGCGTGCCGAAGCGTTCTTCCGGCGGCACCTGGGCGAGCCCGTATCGGTCACCCGGTTGTCGACGGTCGCCGGCGTCAGCGAGCGGAGCCTGCGCAATGCGTTTTACGACGTCTACACGACGGGGCCGAAACGGTACTTGCGGCTGTGGCAACTGCACCAGGTGCGTCGCGCGCTGCGATCGCCGAAGTGTGCGGAGCACACCGTGACCGACGTGGCCACGTTTCACGGATTTTTCGAGCTCGGACGATTCGCCGGCGAGTACAAGGCGCTGTTCGGAGAGTCGCCGTCGGAGACGCTTCAGCGAGCACGCCTTGAACACGCCATTCCCGCCTGCATACCGGCATGACGACCGATGTGCGCCGAAACTGCGTAGCGACGCTCGCACGCCCCCGCTAGCTTGAATCGAGGAATCCAACACGCGCACCGCTCGCACTCGTCATCGTGTGTGCCGGGCCCGGCGGTCGCTGACGTCAGCGGTGTCTGGGCGTGCCTGCCTGCTTCGCCGTACGAAGGAACTGTCATGCGAATGATCCTGAAGCACGTCGTCGTTCTCTGCGCCGTGGCGGCGGTCACCGTGTCAGCGCGCCAGTACAAGCCGAGCACGGTACCGGTGGAATACAGCGCCAGCGTGCAGGCGATCGGGGCCCTTGGCGCGGTCGCCACGAGCGTCCAGGTTCATATCGATCGTTTCACCGCCGACAAGGATCGAACGGCGCTGGTGAATGCGCTCAAGACGGGCGGTTACAACACGTTTCTGCCGGCGCTGAAGAAGGCGCCGGTCGTCGGCTACATCACCGTCAAGGATCAGAAGTGGGACTTGCGCTGGGCGCACCAGCAGGTCAAGGACCTGGGACAGATCATCACCGTGGCGACGGACAAGCCGGTGTACTTCGCGGGAGGCGGCGCAGCCGACGCGAAGCCGCGCGAGGGGTTCGACATGGCGGTCATCCGCCTCGACGTCGATACCATCGGGATGGGGAAGGGGACCTTCGCCACGGCGGCGCGGGTGAAGCCGAACCCGGATTCGACCGGCGTGGAAGTGGACGACTATGGCGGCCAGCCGCTTTCGATCACGATGGTGAGCCGGGTCCTGCGTTGAGCGAGCGACTCCCGGCAGGCCGATCTGATGATCACTCGGTCGCGATCGGGTCACGGCTGAGTTGCACGCGGAGCATGCGCGGCCGACTGTCGCCTCGAGCCCGAGCCGCCCGCCCTGCTGAGTGACGTCTGCCGAAAGCGCATAGGCGGTGGACCGTTCCCGGGCATATCAGTCGGTCATGCCTGTTCCACGCCTGCTGATCGTCGTGACGCTCGCGGTTGCAACGACATCGTTCGGGGCGGCTGCGCAGACGGCGCCGCCGAGCGAGATCGCTTCGCTGTTGCAGACGAGGGCGCATTTCTCGCCCGAAGACATCGCCACGCTCACCTCCGGCGGCGTCGCCGTCCATAGCGAGGCCTCAACGGAAGATCTCGAGGCCGTCGTCGTCGCGGCTGTGCAGGTCCGCACGCCAATCGATCGCGCCGTCTCGTACTTCCGTCAGCTCGTCTCGTTCGAGGACGGGGAGGTGACACTGCGGTTCGGGCTGTTCGGGAAGCCGCCGCGGCCGGACGATCTGGCGCGCGCCGCGCTGGACGAAGACACGCTGGACGATCTCAAGTCGTGCCGTCCGGGCGACTGCGGCGTTCGCATCGGCACGAAGAACGTCGCCGAGATCGGCCAGGCGATCGACTGGCGTGCGGCTGACGCGGCCGAGCGCGCCGGCGGTTGGGCGAGGCAGGCGCTCGCCGCGTACGCCGCCGACTACCTCGCGCGCGGCGATGACGCGCTCGTGACTTACGACGATCAGTCGAAACCGGTGAGCCTCAAGGAGACCTGGCGCGCGATCGTCGATCGCTCGCCGACACTGGCTGAGTACGCACCGGCGCTGCAGCGTCACCTGACCGGGTTCCCGGCAATCGCGCTTCCGGGCGCCACTGACGAGCTCTACTGGTACCAGGAGCACTACACGTCGCTGAAAACGGTCACGGGTGTCACGCATCTCGTGACGTGGCACGATCCGGCGCGTCCGGATCGCGCCGTCGTGGCGCAGAAACAGATCTACGCGAGTCACTACTACTACGGCTCGCTCGCCGTCACGCTGTTCCTTCAGGACTCGCGCGACGCGCAACAGCCGGTGACATGGGTCGTCTATTTCAACCGCTCGCGCGGCGATCTGCTGAAAGGCGGCTTCGGCGGACTCAAGCGCCGAGTCGCCGAGTCGATGATCAAGGACTCAGCCGATTCGATGCTCGGCGCAATCAAGCGCGAGCTCGAGAAATGAATACGATCACGGATCGATCGCGGCCACCATGAGGCATGCAGCACTCCTCGTATGCGTCGGCGTCACGTGCCTGATGGCGTCGCCGGCGCGTGCTGCCGATCGCGATCCCGATGTCGACCGCCGATGGGGCCTCTCGATCTGGGGCGTCAGCTATCACGTCAATCGCTCGATCGACTACAGCGAAGGGAATTACGGCGTCGGCCTCCGCTATTACCTCAACCACTACATCTTTTTCGAGGGCGATGTGCTGCGCAACAGCAACCGCGGCGTCGTGCTGCCGGTGTCCGCAGGGATCGAGCTCGGAATCGGCTCGATCTTCGAATGCAAGGTTTCGGCGGTGGGCGCCGCAACGCTCGCGTATTACCAGAACGTCCGGACTGAGAGCGATTACTTCAAGGTCGGGCCCGTGCCCGGTGTCGCATTCGGCTGCGGTCGCGTGAAGACGAACGTGGTCGCGATCCTCAGCCCTTCACACCAGCCGTTCGCGGCGATCGCTGCCTCGGCGACGATTCTTTTCTGATATTCGGTCCGCTTCACCGGAGCACGCATACCGACGATGACTCACATCCGCCTGAGATCGACGGTCTCTTTCTGTGTTCTCCTGGCCTTCGCCGCCGGCGCGCAGGCGCAACCGCCTGGCGCTCCGGACGAACAGCCGCCGCGCGTCGAAGCGACGGCCCAGGCGGCCTTTCTGGCGACGACCGGCAACTCGTCCACGGAGACGCTGGGTTTCGGAGGCGAGCTGATCTTCAGGCCGGCGCCGTGGGTCTTCCTCGGCAAGGCGGCGCTGGCTCAAAACAGCGACCGCGATGAGCTGAAGGCGCGTTCCCTTACAGCGCTGTTTCGCGCCGACCGCGTGCTGTCGCCGCGATTGAGCGCGTTCAGCCAGTACGACTACCTGCACGACATCTTCGCCGGCATCGAGGATCGGCATACCATTCAGGGCGGTCTGGCCTACCTCGCCGTCGATCACCCGCAGCACCGTCTCCGCCTCGACGGTGGCGTCGGTTTCCAGCACGAGGGCCGACTGAATGCAGAGAACTCCAACAGCGCGATCGCCCAGGGCGGGCTGAACTACCGGTGGAAGATTACGAGCACGAGTGAGCTCGTCGAGGAGCTGCGCGCGAGCCTTCCGTTCGCGAACACGGACCAGTGGAAGCTGGATCAGTCGGTGGCGTTGACCGCCGCGATCAACAGCATCTTCTCGCTCAAGGTCTCGAACGTGGTGCGATTCGTCAATGCGCCGGTGCCGGGCTTCGAGTCGACGGACACCACGACGACCGTGGCGCTGGTGATGAAATTCACGCGGCCGGCGCGTTGAGGCGCAGCAGCGAGCCGGTTCGCCTCGAGAATCGCGCACCGGCGCTAAACGATGTGATTGTTGATCGCGTATTGAATCAGCTCGGCGGTCGTTTTGATTTGCAGTTGCGCCATGAGCTGATACTTGTGAAACGCGACCGTGCGTGGTGCAATATGCAGGATCGCCGCCGCCTCCTTCATCGAATGGCCCTCGGCGACGAGCTGCAGGATTTCGCGCTGTCGCGGCGTGAGCGCAGCCGGCCGCTCGGCGGTGTGGAGCATCGACCCGACGAGCCCTTCGGTGACGAGCGGTGTCACGTACGAATGATGCGCCGCCACTTCCTTGATTGCCGTGAGCAGTTCGGCCGCGGCCGATCGTTTGAGCACATACCCGGAGGCGCCGGCGCGGAAGGCCTCCGCCGCAAGGTCCGGATCCTCGTTCATCGTCACGAAGATGATCCGGATGTCCGGCTGGGTGCGCTTGATCTGGCGCACGGCGTCCAGCCCGTTCAGCAACGGCATCGCCACGTCGACGACCACCACATCGGGGCGGAGCGTCGAGGCCGCATGCACGAGATCGCGGCCGTTCGACACCGCCCCCACTACCTCACAGGCGTCAGACAATAACTTGCGAAACGCTTCGAGGAGGAGCGTGTGATCGTCGGCGAGGAGGACGCGCGGTTTGTCGGTGGCTCCCGGCGACATCGATTGGCCTGACGTTATAGCAATCTCGGCGACGTGCTGAAACTGTCAAATCTAACAGTCGGCGCCGTCGAGCGTACGACCAACTCGTATTCAGGTGAGCAGGAGGGGATTCAACATGACAAGGTGGATTCTCGCCGGATGTGCCGTCGCAGCGCTCGTCGCCTGCGACACGTCGGACACTGGAACGTTCAAGACGACCTCCGTCCTCCGACCGGATGGCGCGGTGAGCGTTCAGTTCTCCCCGGCGACGTTCGTCATCGGGACGCCGGTCACGACAGCGTGCGCTGCGGGCCTGTTCAGTCCGGCGTTCGCGCTGGTCATCACCCCCCTCAGCTCGCGGAACATGTCGATTAGCAGCGCCAGCTTCCGGCTGATCGACGGGACCACTCCCGGCCCCAGCGTCACGTTTCCGCAGCCGCAGCTGACGAACATGTTCGGCACACTGGTGATTACCCGGCCTCGCGCCTTCAACTTCGCGCCCGCGTTCGGCTGTCCCACGACGGTGCCGCGTGCCATGCAGGCGGATGTCGTCCTGGACGACGGCCAGCAGCTGACCGCGAGCATGGCGCTGCGGTAGGCCCCTGGTCCCTCCGATTCCGGCGCTTGCGGCGACAGAAATGTCGCTTATGATGTCTGCCGCAGCCCGGGGTCGGAGGTTCATGTCGAGTCAGAGCTCGGCGCCGGTTCTACCAAGCGGCAGCGTAGACCCGCGAATCGTCAATCGAGCGGGAGATGCTGCGCTCGTCGCGCTGGTCGCGTCGAGTTACTTCCTCGGCACGAAGATCGGCTTCGCCCTCACGCCGGCTGACGTTCCGATCGCCCTCCTGTGGCCGGCCAATGCCATTTTGCTGGCGTCGCTGCTGCTCGCGCCGGTTCGCCTGTGGGGCGTGTTTTTCGTCGCCCTGATTCCGGCGCATCTGCTTGCGCAATCGCAAGCCGGCGTGCCGATCGCGACCCAGTTCGGCTGGCTGATCGTCAACAGCGGTGAAGCGCTCCTCGGCGCGACGCTGATTTCGGGCTGGCGGCGCCGCCCGGCGGTCTTCCGCAGCGTGCCCGGCGTGACACGCTTCCTCCTGTTCGGATTCATCCTGGCGCCGCTCGTCACGTCCTTCCTGGACGCCGCCATCGTCGTCGGCACGCACTGGGGCCGCGACTACTGGATGTTGTGGATCACGCGCCTGCTGTCGAACATGCTGGCGCAGGTGACGATCGTGCCGACGATCGTCGAGGCCGGCCGGGCGATGATATCCCGTCGCGAGGGGCGCCGACGCCGCCCGTCGATCGAGCCGGTGTTGCTCGGCGCCGCCGTTCTCCTGGTGAGCCTGTTCGCGTTCAGAATCGAGCCGGCCTGGCAAGTCAACATCCCGGCGCTGATTTACCTGCCGCTGCCGCTGCTGTTGTGGGCGGCGATGCGCTTCGGCCCGGGCGGCGTGAGCGCGTCACTCCTGACGATTGCGATCGTGTCGATCCACAGCCTGATGAACGGACGCGGCCCCTTCATTTCCGCGTCGGTGCCGCAGAGCGTGCTGTCGATGCAGGTGTTCCTGTGCATGATCGGTGCGCCGCTGCTCGTCCTCGCTGTGGTCGCGATGGAATGGCAGCACGCGGCGCAGTCGCTGCGCGACACCAGCCGGAAACTGATCAACGCGCAGGAACACGAGCGTCAGCGTATTGCCAGCGAGCTGCACGACGACATCGCCCAGACACTCGCGGTCGCCGAGCTCGATCTCGATCGCGTCATCGCCGAGGAACGCCACCGGCCGATCGCAGGCGCGCTGCGCAACCTTCGCGATCAGATGACCACGATCTCGCAGAGCCTCTGGGAGCTCTCGCACGGTCTCTATCCGTGGAACCTGGAGTATATCGGCCTCAGGCATGCGCTCAATCGGCTGTGCGCCGATCTGCGTGAGCAGACGTCGCTCGATCTCCACTGCGACACGATCGGCATTCCCGAGCGCCTCCCGGCGGACGTGTCGCTCTGTCTCTACCGCGTGGCGCAGGAAGCGCTGCAGAACATCGTCCGGCACAGCGAGGCAACCAGCGCCGTCGTGCGGCTGCGTGCGCATCGTGGGCGTCTCGTGCTGCACATCATGGACGACGGGATTGGCTTCAATCAGTCGTTGATCGGGTCCGGTCTCGGGCTGGCCAGCATGCGGGAGCGACTGGCCGGGATGGACGGCGGCATCGAGATCGATTCGACGCCGGGGCGCGGAACCAGGCTCGACGCCTGGGTCGCCCTCGAGCGTCTGCCGACCGCTGTCAACGCCAGTTAGCGATTTGGAACGCAAGGAGCGACAACGGTGATCTCTCTGACACGGCGCGCGGCGATCGGTGTTGCGACGGCGCTGGTCGTCACGTGGTCAGCGCTTCACGTCACTGTCGGTGCGGCTGCCGGCTCGAAAGTCTGGATCGGACACTACGACGAGTACGAAGCGTTCCTGAAGTCGGCGCCGTTCGAGCGGTTCGACGATGTGGACGTCGGCGTGACCCGGCCGCGGCATGGCTTCTTCACGCCGGGCGGACTGGCCGCGGGCGCGACAGTCAAGCGCCTCAATCCGGGACGGAACCGCGGCTTCTACGAGAGCTACAAGTCCGAGATCGCCGCCTACAAGCTCGATCGTCTCCTGCATCTGGACATGGTGCCGCCAACCGTCGAGCGGCGTGTGGACGGCGATCTCGTATCGGTTCAGCTCTGGGTCGAGAACGTACGGACGATCGGGGAAGTCCAGCGAGTCAAGGACCACGCGCCGAATGTCCAGGCGTGGAACCGCGAGGTCTACCGACAGCGCGTATTCGACGACCTGGTGGCGAACATCGATGAGAACGCCGGCAACATGCTGATCGATCCCGCCTGGAACATCATCAAGGTCGATCACTCGCGGTGCTTCGCGGAGTCGAAGATGCCCTTCGAGTTGACGCGGATCGATCGCCCGCTCTATGCGCGCCTGCAGGAGATCGACGAGGCAACGTTGCAGCGCGAGATCGGCGACTGGGTGGAGCGCGGCCAGATCGAGGCGCTGCTCGATCGCCGCAACGAGATCGTCAAGAAGTTCAAGGATCTGATCGCCCGGCAGGGCGAGGGACGGGTCCTCTTGCCTTAGCCAGCGCGTCCGCAGGCTTCTGGACTTCCGTCTTCGGGATTGCATCGTCCGGGGACGGTCGCCGTAACGGCGCTGACGGATTTCGCCAGCCGCACGGCGCGACGAATCCGCGCCCACCTTCGGCACGGTCGCGCGCGCCCGGGAGTGACCTCGGGGCGCCAACTGCGCCGGCAGCCGAACCTCAATCGAAAACCAACGGATTCGCTGCGATTCCGTCGCCGGCGTGTCGGTTGCGCCTCCCGCGAACGCCGGTATTCCGGCGCGACAATGCATGCTGACCTGAGTTCAAGCACTCAGATTCTTTAACCCTTCCATTGCGATTTTCTTTACACTTTGCTGGCACAGCATCTGCCTTTAGCTGACATATGAACCCGGGTCGGGTCTCCATCCTCGTCGGCATTTGTATTCTCTTCGCAGCGATTGATTCCCTGGCCCAGGACATCGGCTCGATACTGCCGTCACGAGACATTGGTCCCGGTGTCGTCTACGGTCTGCCCGACGACACCGACTGGACGCAGCGCCTCGTTGAAGTACGGCAGTGGGTCACTGAATTCCGGTCGTGGCAGAAGTGGGACGTGCAGTGGCACAACAAGAAGGAGCCAGGTTGGATCGGCGCGCGCGAGCGGCGAAAACGGCCGGATCCCCCGGTGTGGCTGGCTGCCGAATGTGCCGACGCCTCGCTGGATCAGGGACTGCTGGCGTCAGCTTGCCGCGCGCTCATCGACTGGAACGACGACGAGGTCGTCGCGCAGTTGCGGCGTGACACGGTCACGGCGCGGACGCAGCAGGAAGCGCCGACGAAAAGCCTGTGGTGGGAGCACATCCACCTCGACGCGCTCTGGCCGATGCCGCAATGGGGCAGCGGCGTGCTCGGCGTGGTCGGCATGCACGCGTCGGTCGACGTCGTCGGCCGTTTCCAGGTCTTCGTTGCGCCTGGCGCGATCGTCCTGAATCTCCCGAATGGACAGACGCGCGAGTGGAAGCCGGCGACCGACTGGGGCATCGGCTATCGGCTGCTCGACTTCACGTTTCCGGGGACCGATCGCCGTGCGAGCCTGAACCTGAACCTCGCCAAGGCGTGGGTGCTCGCCGATCCCATCGGCGCATTCCCGGCCACAGTGGATCTCCTGGGCTTCTCGCTGACGTTCAAGCACGGCAGGAATTAGGAATTTGGAATTTGGAATTTGGAATGCGTGAACCGGTAACGGTCGTCACGGCGTGACGCGCATTCCAAATTCCGAATTCCACATTCCTAATTGCCGTTCTGTCAGTACGAAGGCCGGCGGATGCCGAGCTTCTGCATCATCGATTGCAACGTGGTGCGCTTGAGGCCGAGCCGCGCCGCCGCGCCCGACGGTCCGCCGATCACGCCGCGCGAGTCGCGCAGCGCGCGCAGGATGCTCTCGCGCTCGATGTCGCGCAGGGTTTGTTGCGCGCCGCCTTCGGCGGCGGGCGGCGGAACCCGTGCCTGAAGCGTCTGCTCGGGAAGCTGCAGCGATCCGCTCTTGGAGAGAATCACCGCCCGTTCGATCACGTTCTCGAGCTCGCGGACGTTTCCAGGCCAGTGCCACGCCTGCAGCGTCTGCAGCACCGCGGCCGGGATCGCCGGCGCCGGACGTCCGAGGCGGCGCGCCGATCGCTCGGCGAAAAAGCGCGCGAGCTCCGGGATGTCGTCGGCGCGCTCGCGCAGCGGCGGCACGCGAATCGGAAAGACGTTCAGGCGGTAGAACAGGTCGCTGCGGAACGATTCGTCCGCGACCATCTGTTCGAGGTCGCGGTTGGTCGCTGCGATGACGCGGACGTCGGCTCGCCGCGTGCGGGTGCTGCCGAGCCGCTCGAACTCGCGCTCCTGGAGGACGCGCAGCAGCTTCGGCTGCAGCTCCAGCGGCACGTCGCCCACTTCGTCGAGAAACAGCGTGCCGCCGTCGGCGACTTCGATCCGTCCAATCTTGGTGGCGTTGGCGCCGGTGAAGGCGCCTCTCTCGTGGCCGAACAACTCGCTCTCGAGCAGGCCCGCTGGAACCGCCGCGCCATTGAGCCGCACGAACGTCCGGTTGTGGCGCGCGCTCATGCGGTGAACCGCGCGCGCGACCAG
Organism: Vicinamibacterales bacterium; assembly: GCA_035315685.1. Lineage (GTDB taxonomy): Bacteria > Acidobacteriota > Vicinamibacteria > Vicinamibacterales > CAVVIG01 > QHWK01. The sequence goes on from DATFXR010000640.1 coordinate 18,054, forward strand.
CTCTTTGCCGGTGCCGGTCTCGCCGAGGATCAACACGGTGGCATCGGTCGGCGCGACGGTCGCCACGGCGTGCAGCACGCGCGTCAGCGGTGCGCTCGCGCCGATGACGTCGGAGAAATCGTGCTGCTGCCGAATCTCGTCTTCCAGATAGGTCTTCTCGTCGAGCACACGCTCGTGGCGCTCCTCCATCGCGCGGTAGACGAGCGCGTTCTCGACGGCAATCGCGATCTGGATCGACATCTGCGCGAGCAGTGTGACTTCTGCCGGCTCGAACGCGATCGGGCTCATGCTGCCGAGATTCAGCGTGCCAATCGACTTGTGCCTCGTGATCAGCGGCACGCAGCAGAAACGTCGAGTCGCCGGGCTGATCGTGGCGGTTCCACTCTCCGGAAATGCGTCGAGCTCGGTGCGATCGAAGACCGCGGGCGCGCGCCGCTGAAACGCAGCGCCTGCCGGCGATCCGTCGAGCGGCCAGGCGGTCTCGCCGATCGACGCGGCGGCGCCGTTCTCGCACGCCAGCGCGACGTTCAACGTGCGCGCGGCCTCGTCGTACACGGACAGGCTGACCGAGTCGTGCGCAATCACGCCACGCAGCGACTCGGAGATCGCCGCCAGCAGCGAGTTCGCCTCCAGTTTCGATACCAGCAGGTTGTTGACGTCGAGCAGCAGCCGCAGCCGGTCGCGCTCGCCGCGCAGTTCTGCCTCGAGCTCGCGCGCGCGATCGAAGTTGAGCGTGTTGTCGAGCGCGATGGCGACGTGCGACGCCACCTGCTGCATGAAGGCCATCGCGTCCGGTGCATAGTCGTTGGCGTGCGCGCTGCCGAAGCTGAGGACGCCCAGCCGGCCGTGTGCCGTCGTCAGCGGCAGCCAGCTCGTCACCGTCATGCCGAGCGCCCGAATGTAATCGAGCGGTGGCGTGAGAGCGTCACGCGACAGAAGGGGAATGACCGCCGGCTTCTGTGTCTGCCACACCATCGCGCCAGGGCCGCCCAGTGCGACAGACGCGCGCGCGACGTCCGGCTTCGCCAGATGGCGCGGCTCCATGACGAGCAGCCGCATCTCGTCGGTGGCGGCCTCGTGCAGCACCAGCGCCATGTACTCGAACGGGACGACCGCGTGCAGCTGATCGGCCAGCACGTGCATCAGGTCGGCGATAGAACGGTGAAGCGCGAGCGCGGCCGAGGCGCGGAGCAGCGCTTCGTATCGAGCGACGGTATCCGACTCCCAGATCATGGCCATGGCTGTCCGTCCGGATGGTGGACGAGACGATACTCGCAGAGGCCGGCCGTTCACTATGCACATACGGCATGACCGCAGGGTGCAGAGTGGTCGAGGCGTCAGACGATGCGATGCTTGACGGCGAATTGCACGAGCTCGGCGGAGGTTCGGAGGTGGAGCATCTCCATGATCCGGTACTTGTGGAAGGCCACCGTGCGCGGCACGATGTTCAGGATCGCGCCAACTTCCTTCATGGAGTGCCCCTTCGCCAGGAGCTTGACCACCTCTCGCTGCCGATCGGTCAGCTGTGCCGCCGAATCCGGCGCCGTCCCGGCGGCACGGGTCATCGCACCAATCAGACCATCGGCGATGAGCGGCGTGACGTACGACTGGTGACGCGCCACGTCGCGGATGGCCGCGAGCAGCTCGGAGGCAGCCGACCGCTTCAGCACGTAAGCCGACGCGCCGGCACGAAGCGCTTCCGCGGCGACGTCTGGGTCTTCGTTCATCGTCAGGAAGACGATGCGTGTGTCCGGCGTCGTCTGCTTGAGTCGTCGAGCCGCTTCGAGACCGTTGAGGAGTGGCATCGCCATGTCGAGCACGACGACGTCCGGCTTCAGGCGGGCCGCTTCGGCGAGCAGGCGCTGGCCGTCCGCGGCACGGCCGACGACGTCGCAGTGATCCTCGAGCAGCTTCTCGACGGCGTCGAGAAACAACGTGTGATCATCCGCGAGCAGGATCTGTGGCCGCCTCATGATCGCCTTTCGATCGCTGCGATCGTACGCGAAAACACGCTCACGGCACAGCCGATACGACGGCGGCTCGGACGCGAACGAGTCCTGTCCAGCGGTGCCGATAAAGTGCCGAAAGGCCGTCACCTGCCGGGAGTCGTCTTATTGCGGCGTTCTTGCGAATCGGCGCAACTGCTTCTGCTGTATGGGATTGAAAGAAGGAGTCAGGGGACGGGTGAGGGCACGGGCAATGCTCCTCACCTCTGTTGATGACCGACCCGACGTTCCTCCCTCCGCTCGACGTGTACCGATCGCTCGTCGCTGACGCCGCTGAAGGGATCACGATCGTCGATCCCCGCGGCACGATCCTCTTCGAGAACCACGCCGCCGTCCGCCTGTTCGGATGGGAAACCGGCATCGGCCGGCGGCTGTTCGACACGATTCACGCAACCGCGCTCACGCGGATGCGACAGACCATCAATGACGTCGTCGGCACACCCGCCCTGCGCAAGCAGGTGACGGTGCGGCTGCGCCATCGCGACGGGCGGTGGCTCATGGTCCGGGCGACGTGTCATCGGATCGATCCGGCGGACGCCCCGTTGGCGGCGGTGCACTGGATCGACATCAGTGATTACGACCTGCTCGAAACACGCCTCCGTCACGTGCAGAAACTGCTGACGCTCGGCCGGATGATCTCGACGGTGGCCGACGATCTCGATGCGGCGCTGGGGACGATTCGCCTGCACCTCGTTGCGCTGATCGAATCGCGGCTCGATGAACTGCGCCGTTTCCGCCTGGAATCCATCCTCCGAGCGACCAGCGCGGCGTCGGTCGTCGCGAGCACGTTGCGAGGCTACGCCCGCACGGCGCCGATCGTCGCCGATCGGATCGACGTCAACGATCTCCTTCACGCCATTCGACTCCAGCTCGAAAACGAAGGATGGCTGGTGACGACGCTCAGCGCGGGCCGAAACAGCGTGCTCGTGGATCGCCGGTGCCTGCAGGACGCGCTCATCGATCTCGTGCGCGCGTTCCATCATGCGCTGCCACCGGACACCATCGTCACGATGACGAGTCGAACGCCACCGTCGGGTCTGCCGGGAACACGGGAGGGCACTCACGTCGTCATCGAAGTCGGCCATTCACAAGCCAGCAATGCACGCGACACGGAGTCGTTCGAGCCGTGGGGCGTCAAGGCGGCAACCGGCGCGATCATGCTCGCGATCGCGACCCTCGAGGATGCGGTCGGTTACTTCAGTGGCTCGGTCGAGGTGACCTCGACACGGCCGGCGCCGTCGGCCGTCCGCGTCTGGCTGCCGATCGAGCCGACGGCAGAGAATCCGACATCGGAGGAGCCGACATCCGCCTGAGCGATTCGCACGCGTCGCGTACCTGCCGGATCTGCATAGCCCGCCGGCGATTGGCCTGAAATCATTCGCCGCATGGCTCGAATGATCAAATCGTCGTTGCTCGTCGTGTCTCTGATCGCGCTCGTGGCACCCTGTGGTCTGTTGGCACAGGGATCGGGCGGCAAAGGGCCGAGTGCTGATCTCATTACGCCGCTCGCGAAGGAGTTGAGCGCATCCCCGAAAGTGGCGGAAGGCGCGGCCGGTTCGCTGTTCGCGCTCGCCAAGACGCGGCTCAGCCCAGCCGACTTCAGCAAGCTTGCTGGCGCTGTTCCCGGGATGGATCAGATGATTGCTGCCGCGCCGAAGGCGACATCGCCGGCCGTCGCGGCGGCGTCGGCGCTGGGTGGCGAGGCGGCCGGGCTCGCGAGCGCCGCCAGCGCGTTCTCGGCGCTCGGATTGAAGCCGGAGCTCGTCGCCAAGGCGATCCCGATCCTCACGCAGTATGTCGGCAAGATGGGAGGACCGGCGCTCGCCTCGCTGCTCGGCGGCGTCCTGAAATAAGCCGCGGATGCGGAGCCGCGTAGCGTGTCTGGTTGCGCTGAGCGCAGCGCTTTGCTCGTCGTGTGCGCCGAATCACACGGTGCCCGTCGATCGGCAGATCTATTCGACGATTGACACCTCGCCGTTCCAGCGCGTCTTCGTTGCGGGCTTCGTCGTCAGCGGCAGCAACGCGATCGACACCAGCGTGGAGACAGTGCGGCTGCTGCGCAGTCAGCTGCGGTCGCAATCACGCCTGCGGGTGATCGAGAGCGATCCGATCGAGCTGTCCGACCCCGATACCGCTTCCGACGTCGCCTACTGGCGCCGGATCGGTGAGGAGTTTCAGGAACCGCTCGTCGTCACGGGCACGGCCGTGTTCAAGCCGGTGAGCCGTGCCCGCTCGTCGTTGCAAGTCGCCGAGATCGACTCGGCGTCCCTGCGGCGGCGCGAAGTGCCGACTCGCGTCTACATTCAGCAATCGGGTTATCGGCTGCGTCTCGACGTCGCGTTCATCGACGGCCGCACCGGCGTGACGATGCGCACCGAGACGATGCAGGAAGAAGTGCTCTACGGAGCCGAGCAGCAGGTGCCCGCACTCTCGGGTTATTTCGATCTCATGAACCGTATTCTGCCAAGCTTCCTCGCTGCGGTCGTCGATCATCGCGTCGAAGGAACTCGCGTCCTCCTCAAGTAACGCGACTGCCGGCGGGGCAGGGTGTGGGCACCGGAGACATCATGAACGTGCAGCAGTTCATACAATCAACGCTGCTCGCAATGGGACGGCTCGGCCTGCAGATCGGCGGCGCGATCGCCTTGTGGTTGATCGGTCGCCGGCTCATCCAGTTCGTGCTGCGCCTGGCACGGTCGTGGCTGGAGCGCCACGTCGTCGACGCGACGCTGGTCCGCTATCTGGAGACCACGACGTCGGTGCTGCTGAACGTCGCGCTGGTCATCACGATCCTCGGTTCGTTCGGAGTCCAGACGACAACGTTCGCGGCGGTGGTCGCCGCCGGCGGCGTGGCCATCGGCGTCGCCTGGGGCGGCCTGCTCGCCAACTTTGCCGCCGGGGTGTTCCTGGTCGTGCTGCGGCCGTTCAAGGTGGGCGACGCGGTCACCGCGGGCGGTGTCACCGGCACCGTGGAATCGATCGGCCTCTTCGGCACGGTGATCAACTCACCCGACAACGTGCAGACGATCGTCTCCAACAACAAGATCTTCGCCGAGACGATCCAGAATTTCTCGGCGAATCCTTACCGGCGCGTCGATCTCGGCGTGACGATCAACAACGCTGTCGATCACCGGGACGCCATTCGACTGCTCAAGTTCCGGCTGTCGCAGATTCCCAACGTCTTGTCGTCACCGGCGCCGGAAGTGGACGTCCTGCAACTGACCCCCGCCGGACCGCTGCTCTGCGTCCGCCCGTGTTGCGGCAACGCACACTACGGTCAGGTGTACTTCGACACGATCCGGATGATTCGCGAAGCGTTCAACGAGGCGGGATTTCCGGTCGCGGTGCAGGGCCTGCAGATTCAGACGAGCGGCATGGATATGATCGGCTCCCACGTCACGCATTGAGGGGCCCGCCGGGCTGGCGACCAGACGGTGCCAGCCCCGACGTGCCGGCGCCTTACCGCGGGCCGCCGAACCTGAAGGTGACGCCGCCGGAGAAGGCCAGCTGGTTGGAATAGTCGGCGTTGCCGATCACCCAGCAGGTTGGATAGAACGGATCGCACCAGAGGCCGTCCGCATCGCTCTTGATGTAGGTCGGTGTCCAGCGCAGGCTGGCCTTCACACCGACGACCGGGCTGAAATAGGCCTTGATGCCGCCGCCCCATGTCGAAGAGAACTTCGAGAAACCGTTGATACGGGCCTGAGCGCTGCTCACCGGCAGCGACGCGTCGAAGTCTCCTGGCACATAGTGGGTTGCTCCGAGGCCGCCGAACAGGAAGGGACGCAGCCTCGACTCGTGGGTGCCGAAGTTGTAGACGAGATTGCCGTGGTAGTTGTCGACGTTCTGATTGGCGATCTTCCTGGTCGGCGCCGGATCGCTGATTTCGAGCGAGCTGAACTGCCGGTTGAACAGGAACTCAGCTTCCCAGTTCTCGGTGAAGAAGCCGCCCACCGTGAAGCCGAACGATCCGCCGCGCGTGATGTCGAGCGAGTTGTAGACCGAGCCGAGCACGATGCGGCTCTGCGACGCGTTGATCCCTTCGCTTTCGGTGTAGCCCGCCTCGAAGCTTGCCTCGATTTGTGCCGACGCAGGCACCGCCGCGATCGCCAGCAGCCAAACCGACAGCATTGCCGCCACACCGATCCTGCGAATCTGTGTTCTCATGCGGATCTCCCTCGTTACCCTTTCTCTGATTTCACCGTGGTGAGCCGCACCGGTTCGCTGGAGTAGTTCTCGAGCTCCACGGTTTTCTTTTTCTTGTCGAAGGTGATCTTGGTGGCGTAGGCCATCTTGCCTTCGCCATTGCCGTCCTTGTCGAGCTGGACCTGGATGAGCGTGAATGGATAATCGACGGTCCTCGGCTGGTTGCGCAATTCGGCGAACGACATGTAGCGATCGAACGCCATCACGATGCGGTGTCCACCTTCGGGCAGCGCCGTATGCCATGCGTACTTGACGTCCCATCCCAGCCGAAGATTGTGTGGATCCGGACCCATGTAGTTCGGAAAACGCAGACGGCCTTTTGCCGGCATCTTCACGAGCGTCTTGAGCAGCTCGTCCTGTCCCTTCTCCATCATGGTCGTGATGACGCGCTCACGCTCGGCGCCGGTCGACCAGTTGGTGAGGCGGATTTCGACGATGCCGGACGAGCCCGGTCCGATGTTGCTCATGTTCACGGCGAACGCCGTGAGACGGAGCGGCAGCGCGGGTGCCTGCGGTGACTGCTGCGCCTTCAGATTCACGCCGCCCGATCCGGAGAGGACGGCGATCGCCAGGCCGGCCACGAACGTTCGTATCGTTTGCTGCATCGGCGTCTCCGCGGGCTGCACGCGTCGTGGCGGGTTACTTCTTCGCGGGAACGATGCTCATGAGCACCGCCTCGGTGTAGGTGATGTCCAGCTTGTCGCCAGGCTTGACGCCTTCGAGGTTCTTCTTGTCCTCGATCTTGCGCGTGACCGTGCGTCCGTCGTCGGTCATCACGGTGATCGAAGGCACCGCGGGATCGATTGACTTGACGGTGACGGTCTTCTTGATCTGCGCGCTCATCGTGCCGCTGGGCGTCGGCCCACGGCCGCGGGTGATCGCCGCTTCTCCGGTCGTGCCGGCGGCCGCTGCGCCGGGCTTCTGGATCTGCACGACGATCGACGCGACATAGGTCATCTCGATCGAATCGCCGACCTTGAACTCGTTGAAGCGCTGGATCTCCGGTCCGGCGGTGAAGGTGTCCTCGTCGCCATCCTTGAAGCGCAAGGTGACAGTGCGACTGGTCTGGTCGATGGCCTGAATCGTCGCAGTCTCACGCAACGTCTGCGACTTCGAGATCGGTTGTTGTGCGAGCGCCGAGGCGGATGCGGCAGCCAGCAGCACGGTGAGAGCGGCAGTTCGAACTTTCGTCATACGTCCTCCCGACAAACAGGCGGATGTTACGGGGCGTGGGTCGCAGGGTCTATGCACATTCGGCAGATGCCGAATTCGCACAGACGGCAGCCGATTGCGAGCGTTACGGTTCCTTAGCGTCATGCAGACGATCGGGCATGCACTGGCGGTCCTGCGCGGTCTCGTGACTGCTCCCTGGCGGCGCATCAGGAAATCGGAGACCGTCTACTTTCTTCGCCTCCTCCGCATCGCCCGGCGTGGCGATCCACAGGCGAGGTTTACGGCCACACTGGCATGGCTCGATCGCGCGTCACGGACCAGTGACGCGACGCGAACGGCGTCCGTTGACGCGCATGCCGAAAACGCATAGTCGCGCGGATGTGTGTGCATAAGATCGCCCTGTCACAGCCGTCGGGTGAGCGTCGCTTCCCAAGGGGCGGCGCTCACGAACGCGCAGTCCTGAGTGGCTGCCGGGTGGCGTCACGGTAGCGTAGCGGCCGCGCGTTGCGCTACCTGACGTCCGCCGAACGATCGGCGCCCGCCGAATCCGCATTCCCTCGCGATCCGGACCAACCCAGTGATAGGGTTCCAGCAATGACACAGCGCAAACGCCGCGGGCAGCCGTCGCCACGGCTCGCCGGCTCGTCTCGTCGGGGTGGCAGGTCGGCGATCTGGATCGCTGTGGGTGTCCTTCTCCTCGTCGCCGCCGGCGTGGCGACCGCGCGATACGCGGGCCGATCGGCGCACGTCTCAGTCATCGCCGCGCCGCCTGCGGCGTCGCGGACTGCCGCGGCAGTCGTGAGTCCTCCAGGGCCGGCGCCGGCTGGCATGAAGTGGGTTCCCGGCGGCGAGTTCACGATGGGCACGAACAGCGCGCAGAGCATGGCCAACGAGCGGCCGGCTCATCACGTGCGCGTGAATGGATTCTGGATCGCGGACAAGGACGTCACCAACGCCGACTTCCGCCGCTTCGTCGACGCAACCGGCTACGTGACGACAGCCGAACGCAAGCCGGATTGGGAGGAGATCCGCAAGCAGGTCGCTCCGGGCACGCCGAAGCCCGACGACAGTCAACTCGTTCCGGGCTCGCTCGTGTTTACGCCGCCGTCCCGTCCGGTGCCGCTGGACGATCTCTCGGTGTGGTGGCGGTGGGTGCCTGGCGCAAGCTGGCGCCATCCGTCCGGTCCGGAGAGCAACCTCGACGGTCTCGACACGCATCCAGTCGTGCAGGTGTCCTGGTACGACGCGAACGCGTACGCGAAGTGGGCGGGCGGGCGCCTGCCCACGGAAGCCGAGTGGGAGTTCGCCGCTCGCGGCGGGATCGACGGCAAGCGCTACGTGTGGGGCGACGACCCGGCTCCGCACGGCGCGCATATGGCCAACACGTTCGACGGCGACTTCCCGTACCACCAGACGCAGGAAGACGGGTTTGCCGCTACGTCGCCGGTCGGATCGTTTCCGGCCAACGGATATGGGCTTTACGACATGGCCGGCAATGTCTGGCAGTGGACGTCAGACATGTACCGGGCCGACGAGTTCGCGCGCCGGGCCGGCGATCAAGGCCTCTGCGACAACCCGCAAGGCCCCACGTCCACGTACGACCCGACCGATCCGTACTCCGAGCGACGCGTGATCAAAGGCGGATCGTTCCTGTGTCATCCGTCTTACTGTGAGAGCTACCGGCCGGGCGCGCGGCGGGGCACGCCGCCCGACACCGGCTCGTCGCATGTCGGCTTCAGAATCGTCCTTTCCAGATCGAGTTAGCGCACGTCATGGCTGCGTCGTGCCGCGCTTGGCGGCCGCGCGCACGTTCTGTTCCTGAATTGCCTTGTACGCCGTGTAGTACTTGTCGATGTTGCTGACGTGGTCGACCGTCTCCCGTTCGATCTCGCGCGACGCGACGATCTCGGCGTTGTAGAAGCGGGATGGCGCGGGCGGACGCGGATTGGCTGGCAGTTGACGTCATTTCGTCAGTGTCGCGAGGCTCGACACGTCGAATTGACGCGACGGCCGACGTCCAGCTCAACCTGGAATGCGCTCTCTGGACGAGGAGGCCGGCTGTGGAAACTGCGATCGCCCTTCGAGCGCGCAGCGAATCGCCGGCACCAGGTCCGTGCCGATGTGGCTCTTGATCACATACGCCTGCGCGCCGGCATCGCGCGCGGCGTCGATGAACGCCGGATCGTCGTGCACCGTGAGGAAGACGATGCGCGGGGGACGTGGGGACTCGCCGAGCCGCGCTGCCGCATCGAGGCCGCTCATGATCGGCATCGAGATGTCGAAGACGACCACGTCAGGGTGCAGGATGGCCGCCGCGTCCAGAGCGGCCTGGCCGTCGTTCACCGCGCCCACGACGTCGAACTCGTCGGCGACAAGGCGCACGACGCGATCGAGTATCGATGAATGATCGTCCGCCAGAAGAATGCGTGGGCGCGACATGGGCGTCAAAATGTATCGCCGTCACTCCGAGAAAACAATCCGGTAAATCACCTATGAGGTCATGTGCACGTGAGATTCTCGGTCGCGGTGATTAGTGCCGTGCACTGACGAGTACTGATTCACGTCGGTCGTGTCCTCCAGGTTCAAGTCCCGCGAGATTCGCGCTTTGTGAACCGCGACGGCTCCATCACTTCGTGGATCGCCGGCAGCGGCTCGGAGCGCGCCTTTCGCTTAAGCAGGAAGCCGTCAGCCGCAATGCTGACGTCGTCATGAAGTTCGCGCGTGCCGCGCAGCATCAGCGGTGTGGCCTCGGCGAGTGCGCGAAACGGATCAGACGGCGCGCCTGGAAGCCAGTCCGATGTGAGCCAGCGCCCGAGTGCCATCGTCATCTGAAATCGCGATCGATGGAGCCGATGTGAAGGTGCCCGTCGACATGCCGCCCGGTGTTCGAAAGGTCGAAAGATAGAAGGTTCGTCGGCGACGGTCTATGCGGAATCGGCAGGGCTCAGAATTGATAGGCGATCGAGTAGATCAACCCGCCGGTATGGATCTCGACCGGCGTGTGAACTGCCTGACGCTCGATCAGGTTCTGCACGCGGACGTCCTCCGCCCTCCCGCCGCGGCGATTGTAGCCGACGCCAAACTGCAGCTTGCCCACGTCGCCACTCAATCCAAGCGTCCAGGAATAGAGGTTGGCATGGTTGAACACCGTGTCGGAGTCCGCCACTGGCGACCGATCGGAGCCGACGCCTCCGTGTAGTCGGAGGCGGCCGCTGCTCGTCAGAGCGAGGTGGCCCCCAACCGAGCCGTTGACGACACCGTCGAAGGCGGACGTCAGGCCCTGGAAGGGGCGAGTCGTCAGGACCGCCGGCACGCCCGGCCCGGCGCTTCCGTAGATGCGCACTGGGGCGCCTGTGGAGATCAGCGAGTACGGGGAGATCGACGAAAAACCCTGGACATCCACTTCGACCTGCGCGCGAGCGCGGACGTAGGCGACGCCGCCCTGGATCTCCCACGGCAGATGCGTCTCGAACTGGGCGTCGGAGTCGAACAGCGAGGAGCCGAGCGACGCGCCCCCGGCAGCGAGGACGCCGTCGAAGGTAATGCCACCACTCTTGATCATCGTCAGCCCCGGGGTTCGGACGACGACACCCGTTCGCAGCGGGCCGTGATCGTACTGGACGCCGCCCAGGCTGCGAAATTGGACGGCGGAACCAGTGGCTCGCGCAGTCACCAGCAGCGATTGCAGTCCGCTGTTGTCGGCGATTCGATCGCCGACGCTCTGGACCAGGCGGATGCTGGTCAGCGAGAAGGCGAGCCCGCCGCCGACGCGCCACGCTCCGGGACCGGCGAATCCCGCCGACAGCGAGAGAACGCGAACCGAATAGTCCGAATCCGTAGAAAAGGCGAAACGCTCGCGCGGTGAATCGGCCGGCAGAAAGACTTCCGAGTCGGTTTCCTGATTCCATGCGGCGGTCGTCAGGGCGGCAACGGCGACCGTGAGTTTCGGGCGCGCCTTGAACGTGACGCCGACGAAATTTGGCAACTGCTGGAGCGAGCCGCCGTTGTTGCTCGACAGCGCCTGCGGTGCAATCGTCGTGAACTGATAAACGCCGGCACTGCCTGAGATCTGCGCGCTGTCGGCGACCGGCAAGCCGGCGGGATTGAACCAGGCCGCCGACGGGTCCGTCACGCGCGCGGCGTAGGCAACGCCTTCGAGGCCCCCGTACGGTCCGACCGGCACGCCGTTGTAATTGGGGAGGACGATGTTGGGGGGCGAGGTGCTGACCGCGTCGATCTGCGCGGAAGCTGACGTCGCGGCCAGAGCGAGCACGAGAACGATCGTCGGCGTCTTCATCGCAAGAAGAATCGTCCGCGGTGGGTGGCGCAGTCGCTATGCGCTTTCGGAAGGGGCGAGCGAACTAATTCTCGATGCCGGCGCCTGCGTCCTCGACATCCGGCGTCAGCGGAACGAGGACGCCGATGCGGGTTCCGGCGCCTGGCGCGGTGTGGATGATCAGCCGGCCGCCGACGTGGTGCGCGCGCTCGCGCATGCTCAGAAGGCCAAGGCCCGACGTTCCCAGACGATGAAGATCGTCGAATCCAACACCTGAATCCGCAATCTGCAGATAGAGATGCTCGCCGTCCCGTGAGAGCTTGACGTGCCCATGCCTGGCGCCGCTGTGTCGCACGACATTGTGCAGCGCTTCCTGCGTGATCCGGTACAGGCAGATTGACACGGCCGGATTGACGTTGCCTGGAACGTCCCCATGTTCGAACTGCACCGTCAAGCCATGCTGTCTGCCGAGGTCGCGGCAGAGGCCGGCGATCCCTTTGACCAGACCGAGCGCCTCGAGCCGCGCGGGGTGAAGATCGTGGGACAGCCGGTGAATGTCGCTGGTGATCTCGGAGGCTGTATCCGCGATCAGATCCAGGCGTTCGCGGTCCACCGCATTCAGCTCGGGAGATGTGATTCGGAACTGATCGAGCGCGACATTCAGCAGCGACAGCCGCTGGCCGAGATCATCATGGAGATCGCGCGCGATCCGCTGGCGCTCGGCCTCCTGCCCGGCGATCAGGCGGCCAGCCAGATCCCGGTTCTCGGCGCTGGTCTGCCGTAGCGCCGCTTCGCTGTCGGCGAGCGCGCGCTCGGTACGGACACGTTCGGTCAGATCGCGAACAACGGCGACAATGCGATGCTGCCGGTCCCGAACGAGGCGAGCCTCGAAGTGGCGCTCCTCGCCGCCGATCGGCAAGTCGTACTCCACGACCACACTTGCGTCCGTCTTGGCAGCGTCAGTGATCGCGACCATGAACCGATCGGCCAGCGACGGCGGCATGACGTCACGCACCGCCTTGCCCAGGAAGACCTCGGGCGGCACGAACAGTTGGTCGTGGTCGCGGGCGTGAAAGTCGAGGTAGGTGCCGTCGCGGCTGATGACGAACATCAGATCCGGCACGGCCTGCAGAATCGCCGTGCTGCGCGCTTCGCTCTGCTCGATCACGCGCCGGGCCTGCTGCTCCGCCGCATCTCGTGAGGCTTCGGCGGCGCGGCGGCGAAGCCGCTGGACGGCGATCGCCACGATCAGTGCCGACTGTGACGCGATGATGAGCGCAGCAGCAAACAGGTAGGCACGGTAAGGCGCCCGCGGAGCTGTGTCCTTGAAGCGCACGACACTGCGCGCCGGGAGCCGATCCTCGCTGATGCCCCAGCGCTGCAGCTGGCGCCAGTCGAAGATTGGCGTGATAACGCCCTGAAACGGGTGCGGCCGCTCACTGTCGGTGGCGCCGGCGAGCTCCAGCGCCGAACGCGCCAGCGCCGCACCGTCCGCGTCGAGATCCATCATCGCGCCGCCGACCACGCCGTGGCCGAGCAGCGCCGACACGGTCGCGTACACCGGCACCTTCGAGACTCTGGTCACAGCCGCCAGCGCCTGCTGCGGCCGAATCGCTGCGCCACCGTCGCCGATCAGCTGCCGGATGAAGATGATCGCGGTCTCTGGCGGCAGCACACGGACACGGTCGACCAGCTCGTTCAACCGCAGGTCGTGGAGCTGGATGATCGATACGTGTCCGTTCAGCTCGGCGAGCTCCTCTTCGACTTCCTCGCCGAAGCTCGCCTGATCGGTGAGGTTGTCGCTGACGACCGCAAGATAGCGGAGGCCAGGATCGAGCCGCTCGGCAATCTCCGCGACCTCGCGATACGGCGATCCGAGCCACCAGGCGATCACGTCGGGAGGCAGATTGTCCGACGGCCGCCGCATGACGAGGGCAACAACGGGGATACCGGAAAAAATCTCGGTGCGGTGGCTCAACACGAAGCCGAGCGTCGAATCGAGGACTGCGACGATCACATCGGGCGGCCGCTCCGTGTACTTCGATTGCAGATAGTTCTTCATCGCCTCCAGATGAGCGGCCCCGGGAAACCGATCCGCGTCGAGCGTTTCGGTGTAGAGCTCGAGCGATCCGTCGGTGAGCATCGGATCGATGACGCGATCGAATCCCGCTTGGAATTGTGCGCGAAACGACGTGTCATCGCCGTAGGCGTGCAGGACGAGCAGGCGGATCGGTGCCGCGCTGGCGCCCCGCGTGAAGACCGAAGACGCGATCAGGGCGATCGCGAACGCGCGGGCAACGATCGACATGCGTCAACAGCTCGCTGGTTCTGTCGCTTCGAGTTGGGCGAGCATGTCGGCAGGAACCGGCACGCGAACCATGACGCGCGTGCCGTTCCGATCCGATTCGAGGAGGAAACGGCCGCCGACGAAATGTGTCCGCTCCCGCATGCTCACCAGTCCGAGTCCTTCGCCTTTCGCGTTCACATCGAAGCCGCGTCCGTCGTCGAGGATGTCGAGGACGATTGTACGCTCCTCCGTTTGCAGTTCCAGCCGGATCCGTGCGCGGCGGGCGCCGCTGTGCTTGACGATGTTGTGCAGCGCCTCCTGCGTAATGCGGTACAAGCACAGCGACAGATTCTGGGCAATCGCCAGCGATTCGCGATCGCAGACGAATTCAATCGCGACGCCGTTCTGCCGGGATACGTCGCGGCACTCGGCGCGAATCGCCGCGACCAGGCCGAGCGCCTGGAGCTTCGACGGGTGCAGATCGCGCGACACGCGGTGCAGTTCGGCGGCGATCTCGCCGGTCCGCCTCGACAGATCCCGCACGCGACTCGCAAGGCTCGACTGCCGCACCTGGCTCTCGTTGCCCAGCTGATCGAGGTCGATGTTCAGCAGCGCCAGCTGCTGGCTGAGATCGTCGTGCAGATCGCGTGCGATGCGCTGCCGTTCGGCTTCCTGGCTGGCAATCAGCCGTCCCGCGAGATCCTTCAGCGCGTTCTCCGCGCGCCGCCGTTCGGTGACGTCGCGGCCCACCCCCTGGACCTCGACCACGTCGCCGCGTACGGTGCTGATCGGATGGTTGATCCAGTGCTGCCACCCTTGTGTGCCGTCAGGCAGCAGCACCGCGTGCTCGTGCTGCTGCGTCCGCGGATGCGCGACGAGCGATTCAATCTGGGTGAGGACGGCGGCCCGTTCATCCGGCGGGACGAGCTCGAGGAACTTCCGTCCGATCAGAACCTCCCGCGGCGCGCCGAAGAATCGACAGTAGGCGTCGTTGACGAAGGTCAACGTCGTGTCCGGCAGGAAACGGCAGATCAGCTCGCTCTGCGTCTCGACCACGTTGCGGTATCGCATTTCGCTCTGCCGAAGACCATCCTCGGCGCGCTTGCGGTGCTGCCGCTGTACGAGCAGGCCGACGATCAGGACGAGCTGGCCGGCCATCACTGCCAGTGCCGCAATCGCGTAGCGGCCATACCGCTGCCAGAACGTCGGCGCCCTGAACATCACCACGCTGCCTGGAGGCAACTGACTTTCCGTGATGCTCCAGCGCTGCAACTGTCGCCAATCGAATCGCGCCTTCGTTTCGACCTCGATCACAGGAATGTCGGCTGGTCGCGTGCCGGTCGCGACCTTCAGGCCCATCTCGCCGGCTCGCCTGCCGATACTCTCGACGTCCACGGCGTACCCGCCGACGCTGCCGCGACCCAGCCAGCTGCCGGCCATCGCGTAGACGGGTACGCTTGCGGTGTTCGCGATGGCAGAGAGGACATCGGCCGGGTCGACGGCTCTTCCTGGCTCGTCCTGCGAGTACCGTACATAGAAGATGATCGTCTGCTGCGTCGCTGCCTTGACGCGAGCCAGCAGTGCGTCGAGCGGCAGGTCGCTGAGATAGGTGAGCGGGACGGTCCGCTCGACGGCCAGGAGCTGATCGCGGAAGATCTGGTCGTACAGCCGGTTCCGTTCGGATGTCTGCGCGATGACGAACACTTCTTTCGTGTCCGGGTGCAGGGTCAGCGCGGTGTCGAGCGTCTTCGCGAACAGGTTGTCGACGACAATCCCCGTCATGCTGCGCGCCATCACATCCGCTGATGGTCGCGCGAAAGTGTGAAACACGATCGGCGCGTCCGGGAACAGGACGGCGCGATGGCTGGTCAGGAAGTCCAGCGCCACCTGTGATGGCGCCACGACGACGTCCACCTTGCGATCCGCATACTTGCGGCGCAGGTAGTCGAGCAGGACGATCGACTGCTCCGGCCCGGAGAATCTAGTCGATTCGATGTACTCGGCGTGGTAGTCCACGCTGCCCGCCGGCGCTTGCTGCAGCGCCTCCTGCATCCCTCGTTCGAAATCAACGTTGGCAAGGAAGTCCCGCCCGTACCAATAGAGGGCGACGATCCGCTTTGGGCCGGCTGCCGCCGTCGTGGGGGCGGCCGGCACCGTCGTTGACACGGCGACGAACAGTGCGGCCAGTCGAAACACCGTCGTCAGTCGCATCGCCGCGTGCCCTCTAGCAACTTGTTCGCACACCGAGTTGGATTTGGTGAGAGGATCCCCAATCCGCCGCGCGTGGCCGCCGGGGTTCGACTCGGAATGCATCGCAACGTTGACGAACGCGCCGGCGTTGTGGCCGTATTCAGCACTGGTCCGCCAGTCAGGGACCAGGCCAGTGACTGTCGTCGATCGTGCGAACGTCGGCATGGCGCATGCCGTCCGCAGACGGATGAGTCCGAGCACGCGGACACGACCGCGTCTCACTCATACAGGACTCGATCCAGCTGCTGGTGAGCAGAGCTCACAGCGCCGCATCGCGATGGCGACCGTCGAAAGTATAGGGGTCCGGTTCGTCAGGCAGCTTTATGAAGTCTGGTTCTGTCAGTTTTTTCGTGAGTCCCTGTCAAAAGTGACAGATGCTCGTTCAACCCACCGTGCTTGATGGAGATTCATCAGCCGCTCCATGATGGGCGAGCGCGTCTGATGGACGTGGTGTGTCGCGAATCATCGAAGTAGTCAAACGGCGGCCATTGGTCGTCGCCGCGGGTGGCTCGGTGCTGCTGGCGCTCGGGGTGTTCGCGCTGCTTCATGCGCCACCGGTCCGCGCCCGCGTGCTGAGCGTGCTGATTTCGCGCCTGGCGACGACCGGCGTCGTCCTCCGCGCTGAGGGTCTCGAATACAACATCGCCAGGCTCGACGTTCGGATCCGTCATCTGACCCTCGCCACGCTCAAGACGCCCGACATGCCGTTCCTCTCCGCGGACCAGGTGCGGGTGGTCCTTGGCCTGGGCGTCTTCCGTGGCCGAATCGACGTCACCCGACTCGAAGCCGCTCACCCGCGTGTTGTCCTGGTGCGCAACGATCGCGGCGTCGCGAACTGGCCGACATCCGACAAACCCAGCGACACGACGATCGGGCCGATCGCGCTCGGATCGGTGGACCTTCCAGATCTCGACGTGTCGTGGCACGACGAACAGGCTGGCGTTCAGATCGACCAAATGGGCATCGCGCTGCACCTTGCACCCGCCGGCGGTGGTGCAAGCGGGACTCTCGGGTTCACACATCCGGGCAGCGTGCAGTGGAGCGATCACCGCACGACCATCGACAGCGTCGAGGGCCGTCTGGCATGGAATGGGAGCGATCTGTCGCTCGATGGCTTCCGCATTGCGCTGCCCGAGGGTCGGCTGGCGCTCAACGGCCGCGTGGACCACCTCCTCGCCGGACCGAGCCCGCTCGATTTGCGGTTGGTGGCCGACGCGAACCTCGCGCCCATCGCGGCGTGGACGCAACTCGAAGAAACGATCGATCCGCTCGCTGGCACGGTCCACATCGAGGCTGCGGTAGCCGGGTCGCTGACGGCGCCGGCGGCGAAGGTCCAGATCGATAGCCGCGACGTTCGCCTGGCAGGCGTCCAGAACGTCGCCGTGCAGGCGTCGGGACAGGCCTCGACCGAACGGGCCGAGCTGACGACGTTCGAGGTGCGAATCGGCGGCGGGACGATCACCGGACGTGGTCAGACAGCGCTGCCCCCTGGCGCCGGCGAAGTTCGACTGGACTGGCGGGCGCTCGATCTCGCGACGCTCTTGCGCGAGCTGCAGCGCAGCGCGCCGCCGCTCGCGGCTCGCCTGGACGGATCGCTCGACGCCCGCTGGTCCGCGGCGCGTGCCGACGCATTTCTGATCCACGGTGAAGCACGGACGGCTGCGCCGGACGCAGCGTCCGGCCGCGCGGTGCCGATCGACGGGACGATCGCGTTCGACCTGCAGCAGCAACGCTGGACGCTGCATGCGGACCAAACGCTCGATCGCAACGTCCACGCCAGCGCCGATCTCGGCGGCAGCCTGAGTCAATCGGATCTCTCGCGCTCGACGCTCGCAGGCGGCCTCCGGGTGTCGGCGCCCGACATCGCCCGTCTTTCTGCAACGCTCGCACGCGCCGGGCTCGCCGCGGCGTCGCCGGGGATCGAGGGCGGCGCCCAGGGCGAGTTCGCGCTCAGTGGCACGATCGGCGACCCGCGACTCGAAGGAACCATCGCATCCCAGCTGCAATACGGCGGAATCGGACCGGCCAGCGTCCGCGCGCGCACGGCGGTGACGCGCACGCAGGTCCGGCTCGACGAGATCGACGGGAGGCTTGGTGAGAACGAGGCTCGCGGTGCGATTCAGCTGGCGACCGCTACGAGCCGCCTCGATGGGACGCTCGATCTCTCGCTGAAAAATGTCGACGCGCTGTCGAATGCGCTGCCGCGCGCGGTGCACCCCGAGGGGGTGCTCGACCTGCATGCCGTGCTGTCGGGCTCGCTGCCAGCTCCCCGAGTGACCGCGGACATCATCAGCTCGGGCCTCGCCGTGGCCGGTCAACGCATCGATCGCGTCGCGGCGCGCGTGGAGGCGACCGGCCCTGCCATCGCGATCGAGCGGTTTCGCCTGGACAGCGGAGAAGGCCGGCTCGAGGGGCAAGGTCAGATCGATCTGTCACATCGGACCTACGAGGCGCATGCGACGGCCGACGCCGTGCCGATTCGCCCGGTGCCGGGTGACGACGGCGCCGTGATCGCACCCGTCTCGGCGCGGTTCTCCGGCCAGTTCGACGGCCAAGGCACGTTCGATCGGCTCGATGGCCGCGGCCATCTGCTGTTTGCCGACGCGACGTGGGCCGACGCGAGTCTGGGCGCGGTCGAAAGCGATTTCATCCTGCGCAGCCGGCGGATCTCGCTCGATCTGCGCGCGCCGGATCTGCAGCTGACGGCGTCAGGCGAAGGCGGTATCGATCCGAACAGCTCGATGTCGGCGCGCGGCCGCTGGGAGCCGTCGGACGTCGCCGCGCTCGCGAAGCGGCTCGGCTGGTCGCCGCCGTTTCCGCTGGCCGGCTCCGGTCTCATTCGCTTCGACGTGTCGGGACCGCAGTCGCGACCCGAAGCGCTGCAGATCGCCGCCGACTTCGATCGGGTGAACGTCGAGGTCGATGGCAATGCAGTCACGCTCGCGCGTCCGGCACGCGTCGAGTATCAAGCGCGCGCGATCCGACTGCGCGATGCCGACCTCGCGATCGGCAGCTCTCATCTGACGGTTGCCGGCTCGCTCGGCGATGCGGCAGCGAGCGGACTCGTCGCAACCCTGCAGGGTTCGCTCAGCGACTTCGAGTTTCTCGAGCATCTGGTGCGGCCCGCGGACGCGGACCACGCCAGCCTGCCCCCGCCGGCCGGATCGTTGAACCTCCGCATCGCGGCCAGCGGGTCTCCGTCCGCGCCGATCGTGACCGGTGGGTTTCGTCTCACCGACGGACGCCTTCCGATCGCAGCGCAGGCGACGGTGACCGATGCGAACCTGAGCGCGACATACGAGCAGGGCGTGTTGACCGTCGACGATCTGCGGGCGGCGTTTCAGGGCGCGACGCTGACCGCGAAGGGTGAGGTGCCGGCGGATCTGTTTCGCGATCAGCTTCCGGAGCAGTGGCGCGCACTCGTGCCGCGTGCGGGGCGACCGGCGAGCGTCACCGCGCAACTGTCCTCGATCACCCAGCAAATGGCTGCGCCGTTCGTCGACGCGTCGACGCTTCAATCGATTGCCGGCCGCGTCGATGCCGCGATCGACCTGCGTGCCGATGCTGCCGCCGTCGATCGTGTCGCCGGAACGATCGTCCTGAACCGCGCCGACCTGGCGCTGTCGGGCGTGTCGTTCGATCAGCAGACGCCGACGCGGCTACGCGTGCACGACGGCTGCCTGGACGTCGAGGCGTGGGACTGGGGACGCGGCGACAATCGCGTCGCGCTGACCGGCGGCGTCTCGCTCGTTGACGATCGCGCGCTCGCCGTCACTGCGAAGACGACGCTCGACCTCGGCCTGCTCAACGCGTTCAGCCGCGCGGTGCGCGCTTCGGGCCGCGCCGACGGCGACATCCGGATCGGCGGCACCATGGCCGAGCCGGCGGTGGACGGGTATCTCAGCTTCGCCAGCGGCGAGCTGCGGCTGAACGATCCGAAGGTTGTCGTATCCGATCTCACCGGCACGGTAACGTTCAACAAGGACGCCATCACGC
Organism: Vicinamibacterales bacterium; assembly: GCA_035315685.1. Lineage (GTDB taxonomy): Bacteria > Acidobacteriota > Vicinamibacteria > Vicinamibacterales > CAVVIG01 > QHWK01. The sequence goes on from DATFXR010000640.1 coordinate 38,248, forward strand.
TGCAGCGGATCTACGCCACGGTGAACGGCGGTGCCTCGGAAGTCGGCGGCACGGTTCACCACCGCTGGTTCGCGCCGCTCGACGGACAGATCACGCTCCGCGTGAACGACTCGGCGGTCGACCTGTCCGGGCTGCGAGCCGAAGCCAACGTCGACCTGAGTCTCACGCTCGAACCGAAGACCGAGGTGCAGAAGGGCGCCGTGCTTTCGGGAACCGTCACGGTGGTCCGAGGCGCGTACCGCGAGCAGCTCTCGTTGACGAGCGGGCTGCTTCAGGCGCTGCGTGCGCCGGCGCCGTCCACGCAGGCTGCCGCAGCCTCCGCGCTCGACCATCTCAGGCTCGACGTCCGCTTCCTCACGCAGGACGATCTCATCGTCGACAACAACTACGCGCAGCTTGCGGCGTCCGCCGACCTCCGGTTGATCGGCACGGGCGCGCAGCCGGCAGCGACGGGACGGGCCGCGCTCGCCGAGGGCGGCGTCGTCTTCTTCGGCGGCCGCCGCTATCGCCTCAACCAGCAGGGGTCGATCGATTTCGCGAACACGACCCGCATCGAACCGAACCTCAATGTGAGTGCGGTGACGCGGGTGAGCAACACCGATATCACTCTGACGCTCAATGGCACGCCCGACACGCTGACGCCGAAGCTGTCATCGAACGATCCGCTGCTCTCGCAGTCCGATCTGATCTCGCTGCTCGTCACCGGCCGGACCGACGCCCAGCGCGCCGCGGCTGGTGACTACGGGGGCCGTGAGCTGGTCGGGTATCTGTCTGCGGATCTGCTCGGCAGCGCGGGCCATGCGGTCGGCCTGGACACGTTGCGTGTCGAGCAGGGCAATCCCGATGTCCGTTTCGACGCGGGGCTGGTCGCGACCGAAACCGATCCCGGCGCGCGTCTCACCTTCGGCAAGAACATCGGCAGCCGCACGCAGGTGGTCATTTCGCAGAGTCTCAGGAACGACGGCGGGACGACGTGGATCGTCAGCTACTCGCCCCGCTCGAACCTCGAGCTTCGCGCGGTGTCGCTCGACGACGGCGATCGGCTGTATGGCTTCCGTCACAGCCTGGTCTTCGGCGATCCGGCGCGCGTCGCGCGGCCGCCCGCGCGCGAGGTTCCGCGGGTGACCAGCGTTCAGGTCACCGGCGCCGGACCGGACGAAGCGGCGCTGCGCGATCAGCTGTCGCTCACGGTCGGCGATCGCTTCAGCTTCTTCCGCTGGCAGGACGATCGCGATCGGCTGGAGCAGTTCTACGAGCGGCGCGATCACGCCACAGCCCGCGTCACGACACGGCGCGTAGAGGGAGAACCGGGATCGGAAGGCGTCCGGCTTCTCTACGACGTCCGTCCGGGGCCCCGCACCACGGTCGTCGTCGAAGGAGCGCCTTCGTCGGATCGCCTGGTCGAGAAGATGAAGGTTGCGTGGACGCGGTCGGTGGTTGACGAGTTCCTGCTCGAGGAAGTCGTCGGCATCGTCAAGGGCGAGATGCTCGATCGCGGTTTCGTTCGCGCGTCGGCGACGGCGGGACTGGAGGGCGGAGACGAGGCAAAGACGCTGCGAGTGATCGTCGATCCCGGTCCGCATGTCGGATCGCGACGCGTGGTATTCCGCGGCAACGAACGCATCGCGAGCGATCGGCTTCGCGAGGCGCTCGCGGATCCGGCGCTGACCCGGGCCGTCTGGCTCGATCCGGCGGCGGCCGACGACGCCCTGACGTCCTTCTATCGACGCGAAGGGTACTTGAACGCAACGGTCGCGTTCGAGGACATCACGATCAGCGGCAGCGAGGCGACGCGCGTCGTCAGCGTCAACGAAGGGGCGCCGTTCGTCGTGCACGACGTTCGGATCAACGGCGCGCGCGGCGTGCCGGCAGACGACGTGCTGAAGATGTCGGCGCTGTCGAGCGGCGCGCCGTACACGGATGCGGCGATCGAAAAGGCGCGGCGGGCGATTGTCGACGGCTACCGGGCACGCGGGTTCAACAACGTCGGGCTGACGTTGCGCACCGACGTGCCCGAAGGGAGGAGCGATGTCGACGTCGTCGTGACCGTGGACGAAGGGTCCCTCCAGCGTGTACGCGACGTCGCGATCGCCGGATTGAGGCGGACGAATCCGGCACTCGTCACCCGCGCGCTCAAGCTCGAGGCGGGAGAGCCGGTAAACCTCGCCGAGTGGGCGGCGGCGCGCCAGCGGCTGTACGAGACGGGCGTGTTCCGGAGCGTCGACGTGCAGCCCGAGCCGATGACCACGTCCGCCGAACCAGCCCCCGCCCCGCCCGGCTTTCCGCCGGAGCAGCCGATTCGCGCCCGAGTGACGCTCGCCGAGTGGCCGGCGATGAAGCTTCAGTACGGACTCGAGCTCGACGATCAGGCCAACGCGCCCAGCCAGGACGCGAGCCGGCTGGCCGGCTCCTCCGGCGGAGGACGGGTCTTCGGGATCGGCGTTGCCGGCGACGTCAGCCTCCGCAACCTGTTCGGCACGGGGATGGCCGCCGGTCTCGCGGCCCGGTATACCAACGACTTCCAGGCGGCGCGCGCGTACGTCACGCTGCCGACTTTTTTCGGCCGAAAGATCGTCACCAACGGGTTCGTCTCGACGTCGCAGGAGCAGGTGGGGGCCGGCGTAGAAGGCAGCAACCGGAAGTTCGCGACCAATGCGCTCGACTTCACGCTCGAACAGCGGCTGCGGCCGGTGCCAAAAATGGAGTGGAGCTACCGCTACGCGTACGAGCGCAACCACACCTTCGATCTGATCGTCGATCCGAGTGAACCGATTCCGTTCGACGTGCTGGTGACGATCGCGCGGCTGGCAACCACGATGAGCATGGACACCCGCAACGATCTCGTCGACGCGACGCGCGGCTGGTATCACTCGTCGAACTTCGAGTACGGCGTCCCGCAGCTCGGCTCGGATATCAAGATGGTGAAGTACGTGCTCCAGCAGCGGTATTTCCGTCGCGTCGGACGCGTGGTGGTTGCAAGTGCGGGCCGCATCGGCCTCGCGACCGCGTTCGCGCAGTCACTGATCCCGAGCGAGCGCTTCTTCACCGGCGGCGGGAACAGCGTGCGCGGCTACGACGAGGATGCGCTCAGCCCGCGCGATGCCTTCGGCTCGACCATCGGCGGCGATGCGCTGCTGGTGCTGAACGAGGAGATCCGGTTTCCGATCTACAAATGGGCGCGCGGCGTCGGTTTCTTCGACGCGGGACGCGCCTTCGATACGGTCCGCGCCCTGACGCTGAGCGGATTACCGACCAGCACGGGCGTCGGCCTCCGCCTGGCGACGCCGATCGTGCTGGTCCGCGTCGATGTCGGCTTCCCGCTCGATTCCAGGTTCGGCACCCGCCCGCGCTGGTTCTTCTCGATCGGCCAGATGTTCTGACAAGAGGTCCGGCTGAAGCCGGACACTTTACAGCGACCCAAGTCCCCAGCCCCTAGCGACCGCCCAGCGTCCGCATGATCGACTGCACTTCGGCGCGCGACGGCGACTGCGGGGCGAGTCTCAAGAACGTGTTGAAGTGAGAGGCCATCTGGTCGATCCGTCGGACCTTGGAATACGCCAGTCCCGCGTAGTAGTGCGCGTCGGCCCAGTTCGGATCGAGCTCGGTCGCCTTCTCAAACGCGGTCGCGGCGTTGGCCATGTCCTGCTGCGCGCTGAACGCGAGGCCGCGCTGGTAATGGGCCTCGGCGACGTTGCCGCCATGCTCGACCGCTTGGTTGGCCGCCGCCAGGGCGCCGCCGGCATCGTTTCCAAGCTGCGCGACCGCGGCCTGGCCGATGTCGTGCCACGGATCGGTCTCGGGCCGTGAGGCGAGTTGACTGTACCGCTGCCGCGCTTCGTCGCGCTGTCCGAGCTTCTGCTGACTCTGTGCGAGGAGGTACAGCATACGCGGGTCGTCGGCGGCAGCTTGCGCGGCGGCGACCGCCTGCTGATACTGGCCGGCGTCATACAGTTTCCTGGCGTCCGCCAGACCCTGCGCGGAAACATCGAGGGCCATCGATACAAGGACCCCCACGATCATGGTCGGTATGGAGCGTGTCTTCATGATCAACCGTGTTCCTTTCTTGCCAACCTTGGCAGATACATCGGCGGGGCGTCAACCGGCGGAATTGTTCGCCGGCACGAGAAGACGTGTGAACGTGTCTGCCAAGCTCGGGTATTGACCGCAGCCGAGTGAACGGGCAGTCTCTATGACATGAGGCAATCCGTTCTGTTCGCATGTGTTGCGTCAGTCATCTCGATCTCGCCAGCGCTCGCTCAGAGCTGGGGACAGAGAACGGTTCCGCGAGACGGAGTCTGTTTCTACAAGGATCCGAATTTTCGCGGCGACTACTTCTGCGTCGCCAGCAACGAGAATCTGAGCACGGTCGGGAACGACATGAACGACGAGATCTCATCGCTCAAGATCTTCGGCAGCGCCGAAGTCACGGTTTTCAAGGACGTTCGATTCGAGGGGCGCTCGTCGCGATTCGACTACGACATCGCCAACTTGAAGGACGTCGGGTGGGACGACATGATCTCGTCGATTCGGGTTCGTTTCCGGTCCAGTGGCTTCGGTGGCCGGACCGGCGGACGTCCGACCGGCGATCCGGATCGCATCGTGCGGCGCGCATACCAGGACATCCTCGAGCGGGAACCCGACGCCACCGGCATGCGCATCTATCGCAGCCACATCCTCGACGATGGATGGACCGAGGCGCAGGTTCGTGAGGCGCTGCGCAACAGTCCGGAGTACCGCGAGAAGAATGCGATGACGCCGGCCAAGGCGCAGGACATTGTTCGACGCGCATACCTGGCTGTGTTGAAGCGGGAGCCGGACCCGGCCAGCCGTCCGTACGTGGACAAGGTGCTACGCGATCACTGGACCCAGCAGGACGTGGAACGCGAGCTGCGCAAGAGTCCCGAATATCGCCAGAAGGATCGCTGAAAGGTCCGGCCGACGGCGATCAATCGCCGGGGAGCTCCCGGCGCGCGGCACGCCGGATCGTGAACGGCTCGGACACCCGCCGCCGGAACGATCCGTCGGCGGTCTCCCACAGGAAGCCGGCATGGACCAGCGATCGCATCGCTGCGTCGCACACGTCCTGCCTGAGGCCGCACAGGCGCCGCACCTGTGCGCGGGTCAGCTTCAGGTCGGGCATCTCGATGTATTCGGTTCGAATACGCAGGCAGGCGGCATGCGTGGACAGCGTCTCCATCAGCGTCTCCTCGTCCGGACGATCAAGTGTGAATGTCCAGCGTTACGGCGCACCGACGACTGAATGACCGGCCTGTAACGTTTTTTTGTCTGCCCCGACGCGGGAACGACCATTGACCTCCGTCTGCCAGCGAGGTCGCGATCGGGCCACGATCAGGTCGGCATCGGGTTGCGACCAGGTCATCTCTCGCGCGTCGCAATCGGGTCGGCGCGCGCCGTGCGATCGCCACCGGCCGAAAAATCGGCGCGTCTGTGGAATTCGCCGCCGCCGCCGATACACTTGGTGCCTTAACGCGGCACCAATCAGATGAGCCCTCGCCGAGCGCGTCCGGCGGCGTCACAGGCGATCGGTTCCCGCGCGCTGGACTGGCTGAAGGCGTGGACCGGTCGCCACGAGTACCGGCGGCGCCGCGCGATTTTCCGCCCGGCCGACGCCGCCGCGCTCGATCCGCGTCTGGCTCCCTTCGTCGAGCAGGCCGTCGTGGTGCGTTTCGTGAGGGCCGCCGAGCCGCGCACGGCAGGTGGCGGCCAACGCTTCTATCGCATCGTCAGTCGCGGCGCGCCACGGCTCCTGCGGCCGGAACGCGACTTCGACTTCCTCGAATAGACTCCGCGGTTCTTTATCGGCCCGCCCGCCCGCGTTATGATCCGCCGTCGATCTGCGCCTGAGGAATCGAGCATGAAGAAGTCGTCAAAGGACGAGAGCGGGAACGTCGCGGATGGTGCGATGCGCGATCAGGAGGTGCTGCGCGCAAACGGTGAGCTCGCGGCGTACTTCAAGGGGCTGCGGACCGAGCGCGAAGCGCGCGCGGCCCTCAAGATCATCAAGGCATTCATCAAGCGTCGCGAACGCTCGGACGCCGCTCGTCGTCGTCCGCTGCCCGGCCTCGAACCGTCGCCTGCCCCGAAGCACGCGGCGATGCGCACACGAAAAAAGGCTGCGAAAGACCCGGACCTCGCGGCGCGGCGTCACCGCAAGGAGCGGGCGCGGAAGAGTGACATTGAAGTCGAGCGTCCGCCCGACACGAATGCTGAACCGCCCGTGCCGGCGGACTCGACCGAGCACGAGTAACCGCTGCGTTGACGGTGACGGTGTCCGATTGCGATCGAATGCTCGACACGCCCTCGCGCTCACGACGCCTCTCCTGCCGATCTCGAACGCGGCTCCAGTCTTCAGCGCGTCGGACCCGATCACGGAGCGACGATGACCGGCCGGACTGACGATCTCCTCGACCAGATTGCGGCGCTGGAGCGCGAGCTCGAACACGAGCGCGGCGACGCTGACGCCTACCGCCGGCGTCTGATCCCATTGCGCAACGCGCTTCGAGACGAGCCGCACGCGCCGGATCACTGACCGGCGCCGACTCGCCGCGAAGGCAATCGGCCGACGCATGGCCATTCGACGTAGCGCTCAGTGAATCCAGAAGTCCAGCATGATAGTGACGAGTACGTCGACTGGCGTGCCGGCGAGACGCCCGGGCTCGAAGCGCCATTCGGCTGCTGCCGCCATCGCCTGCTCGTCGAGTCCCTCGGGATCCAACGATCGGACCACGCGGATCTGGGAAGGGCGACCATCGCGCCTCACGATCAGCTCGAGGACGACGGTGCCCTGAATTTTGCGGAGGAGCGCGTCGCCTGTATAGGTGGGCTTGACTTCGGTGATCACTCGCGGAGCCGTCACCGCTCCGCCAGGCCGGTAGGCGCCGCCACCGATACCGCCGCCGGAGCCGGGACCGAGACCTGGTCCACGGCCCGAGCCGATACCCGTCCCGCTGCCGGTGCCAACGCCACCGCCGGATCCGGGGCCAGTCGATGCGCCTGCCGGCACGCCACCGGTCGGCAATCCGATTTGGTCGAAGGTGCCCGACGCGAGCGGCTTTGCATCGAGCACGATCGACGGGAGCGCTGACACTTCCTCGACGAGAGCTGGCGAATCGGGTGTCACAGGAGCCGCGGTGGGCGCCGACTTTCGTACCCGCAGCGTGATCGCGTCCGAGCCCACGCCCTGCGCGCGACGGATGGGCTCGGGTCGCTGATTTCCCCCGCCCCCGCCGCCGCCGATCCGGCGCAGGTCTGGCGCGAGAAACACGATATGCCGAACATCCTGCTTCTCGTGCGCGCTGATCGGTTCGCGGCGGCGCACGTCGAAGGTGGGCGCCGGCGCGGGTTTGATCAAGGCCGCGATCATCAACGCGGTCACATGCAGCGCAGCGGACATGGCGAGCTGCCGCGGGGTGGCGAAGCGATGCTGCGGCAGTACCGGCGTCCGAAGGGCTAGATCAAGGCGGAGCACCACGAAAGGATCAGGCAAAGCGGATACCGGTGGACCTGGTCCCGGTCTCGACCACCGAAGGAACCGGCGCTCCGGCAACGATGGTGAAATTTCCCCAGACGGTCTGGAAAATCCCTTAGCCTGCGAGCTCGCCACCGAAGCCGGCCGCATGGGCGTTCGGAAGCGCGAGCTCGTTCGGGTCGTCCGGATCGGGAGGCGCGCTGGGCTTTGCCGATCCGTCCGCCGGGATCGGGTACGCGTACGTGACCAGCCAGATGGGGACGGCGCTTACCGGAGATCCACGGGACGTGGCGCTGAGAGATGCGCTGTATTCTTCGCTGACAAACTGATGCTGATCGGGTGGGCGCTGGTCCGCTACGACCGGCAGGTGATCACCGGACAAGTGGCCTGGCGGACGACTTGATTCGCGGTCGAACCGAACAAACCGAAGTCCATCGGCCCCCGTCCGCGAGCGCCCATGACGATGACGTCGGCGTGGCCGTCGATCGCCGCGCGAACAATCTCGCGGTGCGGCTTGCCAACCAGCACCAGCTCTCGAAGGTCGACCGGAAGTGCCTGATACCGTGCGACCGATTCATGCAACACGCGAGTTGCCGCGGCGTGCTGCTGCTGCCGCACCGCGGTCAGCTCGTGTGCCGGCGCGCTGGGCGGCTCTTCGAGCTCCGGCGCGTCGACGACGTGAAGGGCGGTGAGGCGCGCCTCCATCTTCAACGCCAGCCAGATTGCAAAATCGATCGCCTGGTTCGACGAATCATGGAAGTCTGTCGGACAGAGGATCTGACGGTATCGCACTGTATCAGTCGTGCGAGCCGCTCCCGGCGGCAGCGTGAGCACCGGACACCGGGCCTTCCGCAGCACTTTTTCCGTGACCGAGCCGAGTGCGAAACGATCGAAGCCGCTGCGGCCGTGCGTGCCGACCACAACCATGTCGGCGCGGATCTCAGCGGCTGCGCGAACGATCTCCGCCGCCGCATCGCCCTCGGCCGTGCGCAGCGCGATCCGCATACCGGGACCATCGAATGGCTCGATCAGCGCGCGGATCTCCTGCCCAATCGCGTCACGGGCTTCAGGAATCTGCAGCATCCATCCGGGATACGTCGCCAGCGTTGGCGGCGGCACCCATGCGGCGAAGACGTGGAGTGCCGTGACCTCAGCCTCGAACCTGCGCGCCAGTGCGGTCGCGTGCGCCAGAACCGGCGCCGAGAAATCGGACAGATCGACAGCACACAGTATTCTCTCGAGGCTCGAACCCGTGTCGACACGCGCGGCTGTGCCAGTCATAGGAGTCGTCTCATCCAACCATGCCGTTCCATCCATTTGACGGTTTCAATGACCGGAACCACCGTGAAGGCGAGGCCGATTACCAGCCACCAGTCATTCGCAGCGAAGCTGAACGTTGCGAAGGGTCGCTGCAACGAGGACAGGTGAACGATCGCCGCCAACAGCGCCAGCTCCCATCCGATCGCGAGATTCAGCCAGTGATTGGCAAATGGCCTGCGAAACACCGAGATCCGATCGGATCGATAGCTGTACGCCTTGAAGAACTGGATCAGCACGAGCGAAACGAACGTCATCGCCATCGCTTCCTCGACCGGACGGCCGGCGTTCATCGACCAGGCAAACAGGCTGATGTTGACGATCCCGGACCAGATCCCTCCGGCCAGGATCAAGACGACCACCGGCCGCGTGAAGATGCCGGCGCGCGGGTCACGCGGCTGCCGGTGCATCAGATCCCGCTCCGGCGGATCGACCGCCAGCGCCAACGCCGGCAACCCATCGGTGGCGAGGTTCACGTAGAGCAGCTGCACCGCGGTCAGCGGCAACGGGAGCCCGGCGAGCGACGCCGCTGCCATGAGCAGCATCTCTCCGAGGTTCGATGAGAGCAGGTACATCAGGTACTTCTTGATGTTCGCGAAAACAATGCGACCTTCTTCGACAGCGGCGACGATCGACGCGAAGTTGTCGTCGAGCAGCGTGATCGACGCCGCCTCCCGGCTGACATCGGTACCGCTCGCGCCCATCGCGATGCCGACGTCAGCCTTTTTCAGCGCCGGCGCGTCGTTCACGCCGTCGCCCGTCATGGCGACGACCTGACCGCGCTTCTGCCACGCCGAGACGACGCGCAGCTTGTCCGCCGGCGACACGCGTGCGTAGACGCTGATGGTGTGAATCTCGCCGTCGAGTTCCGCGTCGGTCAGCCGCTCGAGCTCACGGCCCGTCACCACGCGCCCGGTCGTCAGCAGGCCCAGCTCACGCGCGACGGTAGCGGCCGTCGCGGGGTGGTCACCGGTGATCATCACCGGTGTGATGCCGGCTCGCCGGCAGGTATCCACCGCCCCCTGCGCTTCGTGACGCGGCGGATCCATGATGCCAACGAGTCCGAGGAGCGTCATCTGCTGTTCGCCGTCAACGATCGAGGGTGCAAACCTGCGTGCGACGGCAAGTACGCGCAATCCTTCGCCGGCCATCAGTCGTTCGGCCTCTTCGAATCGCCCGCGCGCGGAGGAAGTGAACGCCACCTCACCATGGTCACTGATCCAGGAGCCGCAGCTGTCGAAAATGACGTCGGCGGCGCCCTTGGAAAAGGCGACCGCGACGCCTCTCCATCGATGAAGCGTGGTCATCCGGCGGCGCTCGGGGCTGAACGCCACTTCGGCGATACGGGGAACTTCCTCGTCGAGCGCCGCTCGCTCGAGAGACGCCTTCGCCGCCGCGACGACGAGCGCGCCTTCGGTCGGGTCGCCGTCGATGCGCCATCGATCATCCTCGAGGCGCAGCCGTGCGTCGGATGCGAGGACGCCAGCGCGAAGAAGTTGAAGGACGGCGGGACCTGGAACCGAGACGCGGTCGCCGTCCAGGAACTGACCGACCGGCGCGTAACCGGCGCCTGATACTGAAATCATCCGGCCGGCCACGTAGAGGCGCCGGACGGTCATCTCGTTCTTCGTGAGCGTGCCCGTCTTGTCGGTGCAGATCACCGAGGTGCTGCCCAGCGTCTCGACGACAGGCAGCCGCCGCACCAGAGCGTGACGCATGACCATGCGACGCATGCCGATCGCCAGTGAAATCGTCACGACGGCGGGCAGCGCCTCCGGCACCACGGCAACGGCGAGCGCGATGCCGAACATCAGCATGTCGAGCGGCGGAAGGCCGTGAAACAGGCCGAGGACAACGACCGCCGCGACCACGGCGATCGCTGCACGACTGAGCGCCAAGCCAAGCGCGTCCAGGTTTTCCTGAAGTGGTGTCGATCCCGCGTCGACATGCTGGACGAGCGCAGAGATTCGGCCGAACTCGGTTGACATCCCGGTCGCGACCGCAACCGCCAGCCCTCGGCCGGACGTGACGACAGTGCCGGCGTACACGATGTTCCTCCGGTCGCCGATCGGCAGATCGCTGCCGGGCAATGCTGCTGCGCTCTTTCGAACCGCCGTCGATTCTCCCGTGAGGACAGATTCGTCGAGCGCCAGATTCATCGCCAGAGTGACTCGGCCGTCCGCCGCCACGCGGTCGCCCGTGCGAAGCACGAGCATGTCGCCCGGGACCACTGCGGACGACTGGATCTCGCGCTCGATACCAGCGCGCATGACATGCGCGCGCGGCGCAGCCATTTTCTTCAGTGCGTCGAGGGCGCGCCCGGCGCGGTGTTCCTGGACGAAACCCAGGACGACGGTGAAGGCGACGATCACCGCGATGACGATCGCCTCGAGGGAATGTCCGAGCAGCGCGGACACGGCCGTCGCGGCGAGGAGAATGACGATCAGCGCGTTCTGGAATTGCGCGGCGAGTGTGGCCCAGGCGCCGGGGTGCTCGACGCTCTGCAGCTCATTCGGCCCGTAGCGATCGAGCCGGCGTGCGGCCTCGTCGATGAGCAAACCAGAGCTGCTCGTCTCGAACGCGTCGAGAACGGTCTCGACGGTCTGCGTCTGCCATGCAGCGCCAGACGTCGTTCGCGCAGGGCGCACCGGCTCGTCGTCTGTGGCTGCAATCCTGACCGTGTTCGCGTCCGTGAGAGGCACGATCGATTGACCTTGGTTGATCCTGATTTTTTGCAAGTCGACCGCCAAGGGTCGACGAGGTGTTGGAAGGGCGCAGGCGCGCGCGGTGGCGGAAATCCGGCACCTCGATGCGCGCGGTTGATCGCCTCGTCGGTGTGTGCAGCGGCATGGTGTTTGCGCATGCGGTGGCGGGACCGGCGATTTGCCGGAGTCCCGCAACGCCGGTTTCCGGCACAGTGGAGGGCTTCATGCGTTCTCGAATTCTCATCGGCATAGTCGTCGTCATCGCGACACTCGGCATCGGCGCCTTGACAAGCCGCGCCGGCGACCACGCAGGAGCGCGGCAGTGGAGCATCGTGAATTTCCCCGATCCGATCCTCGTGAAAGGGCAGCTGGTGATGGGGCCGGTCCTGATCGTTCACGACAGCGAGAAGATGGCGCAGGGCGAAGCCTGCACGTCGTTCTACCGGTTCGAGCCGGGAGTCGGACCGAAGGACGAGATCGTGTCCTTCCACTGCAAGCCGATCGCGCGCGAGAAGGTCGAGCAGACGACCTTTGCGTACGCCGCCGCGCCAAACGGTTGCAAGCGCCTGACGGAGTATCAGATCGCCGGCGACGCGGAAGCGCATGAAGTCCCCGTCAAGTAGCGGCGTGCTCGCTGAAGAAAATCGCCGAACTCCTCGATCTCGACGCGCCGCTGATCCGGCACCAGGTGGCTCATTGCCGGATCCGCGGCGCGTCCCTTTTCCGTAACGCCTGCCAACAATCCGCGTGGACTCGCCACGGAGAACGTCGTGCGAGTTTTTTCGCACCGCGCGGAGAAGTTCGCGTGTTCCCCGGCATCTGTCGACGACGAAACGACACGAGACACCTCCTCGTCATCTGATTCTTTTTGCGGGCATCTGAGTTGCAGCCCCCCGACCGGGACCCGGTGATTCTGCCGGCATCCCGACGGAACTCCATCGGGGGCTCGACGTTCATGAAATCTCGCAGTGACGGTTTTCCGGCGCGGACGCTGGTGACCGCGCTCGCGCTCGTCTGGAGCGCAACGATCGGCGTGATCGCCGCCAGCCGCGACCCGCAGACGCCGCAGCCACGCGGCGCGCGCGCGTCGCACAGCGCGACCGCCGCCACTGGCACGGCGGCGCAGGCGCCATCCGATCAAGCGCAGGCCAACAACTTCGTGGGCGAAGAGACCTGCGTCACCTGTCACGAAGCCGAGGGCAAGAGTATTCACGCGACGCTGCACGGCAAGGCGCAGAACGTGCGGACGCCCGCCGGCCGGACCGCCGGGCAGAGTTGCGAAGTCTGCCACGGTCCCGGACAGAAGCATGCCGACTCCGGCAGCAAGGAAGACATTCGCCGCTTCGATAGGCTCAACGCGCGCGACGCGAACGCCACGTGCCTGACCTGCCACAACAAAGGGCCGCACGCCGACTGGCAGGGCAGCATGCACGATGCGCGCAACGTCGCGTGCGCCAGCTGCCACAGCGTGCACGCGCCGAAGTCCGAGCGGTTCCAGCTGAAGACCGCGACTGCGACCGAGACCTGCGAGAGCTGCCACAAGCAGGAGGCGATGAAGATCCGCAAGTCCGGACACATGCCGGTACGCGAAGGCAAGATGGACTGCACGTCCTGCCACACGCCGCACGGTTCGAACAACGTGCGGATGCTGAAGGTCGGCAACAGCATCAACGAGGCCTGCGCCAGCTGCCACGCCGAGAAGCGCGGCCCGTTCCTCTGGGAGCACGCCGCGGGCCGCGAGAACTGCGCCAGCTGCCACGATCCGCATGGCTCGAACAACGACCGCATGCTGGTCGCGAAGGCGCCAATGCTCTGTCAGCGGTGCCACGTCAGCAGCCGCCACCCGGCGACGATCTACGACGCGACGCAGGTGGCCAACGGCAGCAACCGCGTGGTCGGGCGCGCCTGCGTGAACTGCCATGCGCAGATTCACGGCTCGAATCACCCGGCCGGCGCGCAGTTCCTTCGGTGACCGGAGAATGGCCATGCGCAACAGACTCCTGACGATGGTCGCCGCGCTCCTCCTCACGGTTTCCGGAGGCGCGC
>DATFXR010000641.1:0-4697 GCA_035315685.1 Vicinamibacterales bacterium
AACAGAAGAAAAGCGGCGATTGCACCGCGCCAGCTGACCGGATTCATGAACAGCGTGATCAGCATGCCCATCACCTCGTCGATCACGACCTGTCCGGGATCGGTGCGGCCGTAGTAGCGCTCGGCGACATTACCACTCCACCAACCGAGGACGAAGAGGATCACGATCGCGACGGCCTGCACCGTGGTCGACGCTGGCAGCAGCCACCACAGCACGAGACCGGCTGCCGAGCCGAACGTGCCCGGCGCGACGGGCGCGTAGCCAACGCCGCAGACCGTGGCAATCGCGAGAGCGACGCCGCTGTCCACAGGGGGTCGGGAATCGTTTCCAGAATCTGCCATCACGCGGGTCGCAAATATCGAGCGATTCGCGGGTCAGCGCCGCGCATCCACAGGGGGGTCGGGAATCGTTTTCAAATTCTGCAGCATTCGGCACCGTGATTTCTGGAGCAATCCGACTGGATCCCGCGGCACCGGGCGAAAAACGATTCCCGACCCCCTGTGGAAATCTGCCCGGCGCCAGCGGCTGCGGTGGAAGTTCGAGGAATTCCGCGCGATCCCGTACAAGCGGGACGAAACGATTCCCGACCCCCTGTGGAAAACGTTACGCCCGGACCACGCGGGTGCCGGCGAAGCGATCGTGGAGACCACGGTGATTGCGGCTGACGATCGCCGAGAAGAAACCGAGTCCGGCGGGGATTGCGAGAAGCACCCACATCACCGTGCGAAGGAACGCCCGGCCGAGATCGAGCGGCGCGGTGGACTCGCTGGCCACGACGCGAATACCGGCCGCCATCTTGCCGAGCGTCTGGCCGCCAGCCGTAAAGGCGACGAGATAGCCGCCGTTCTGGACGAACAGAAACGCGACGAGCGGTCCCTTCGGCAGCACGTTCAGATCCGCAAGCGTGATGCCGCAGATCTGCGCCGTGAAGTACACGACCACCGCGTCGATGACCGCTAGGATTGCGAGGTCGATGGCGACCGCGATCACTCGTGCGGCGACCGGCGCGTCCTGAGCGTCGTCGTCCTCGGACCAGACCGTGACCTCGGGGCGCGCCGCGACCGTCGGCGCCGGAGCGACGACGACGTCGCTCTCGAGCGTGAGGTCGATTGCCGGCGCTCGAGGTGTTTCGGCCCGCGCGCGCGGCACATCCGGTGTGGAACGCCGCACCGCAAGCGGCGCGCGGGGCGGCGACGCCCGCTTGATGAGCGGCTCGTCGTCTGGAATCGGCGGCCCGAAGAGCGGCAGTTCGACCTCACCGCCTTCTCGAGACGGCGTCGGTGCGCGCGATCCGCCCGTGGCGGCGAACCGAGATCCGGCCGTCGCGGCAGCCTGTAAGCCGGGCGCGCGGTGGACGTCGGCGCCGACGTCGGTCATCCGCGGCGGCAGCGGCGCGGCAGCGGCATCGATGAGCGCGAGATCGTCGAGAGGGCTGGGTGTGTTGTCGTCGCGGCGGAGCGGCAGGTCGGGAGTCGGCGACGCCGAGGTCAGCGAAAAGTCATATCCACAATTGCGGCACCGTCGAACGTCCTCGAACCCGAGGTACCCGCATTTGGGGCACTTCATGGAATGCGTCGTTCACCTTTCTCGCCGTCCGGCGGCGCATTTGCGGTAGCGGCGGCCAGCGTCAACAGCTGGCGCTGAATGTCCCCCCGCAGGCGATCGGCCTCGGCTTTCTGGGGATCGGTCGAACGAACCTCGTCGAGCGACGTGAGCGCCTCGTGCAGGTGCCCACCGGCGGCGAGCCCCTTGGCACGCGCCAGCGTCTCTTCGCCCCGACGCGGCGGCGAGAGCGTGACTTCCCGTGCGACAGGTAGCGCAGCCCGTGCGGCAGGAGGATCGACGCCGCCGAATGTCCGCGCCATGTCGAGCAGGGCGTTCCAGTCGATACGCTTGCTCCAAGCCGCGTAGCCGCCGACGCCAAGCGCCACGACGCCGAGAAGCGACGCGACCACCGCGCCGCCGACCGAGGGCGTCGACGCGGCGGAGGCGAGCCCCGCACGGCGCCGCAGCGCACCCGCTGGCTGAGCCGCGGCCGCGGGAACAGGGGCTTCGAGCCGGTTCAATCGTTCAAGGACGGCAAGCGCCTCCTCAGCGGGCGCTCCGGCCTCGATGGCAGCCTGCAGCAGGCGCCGCGCCTCGTCCGCCTCGCCGCGATGAAAGGCGGCAACGCCGTTCTGCAGCAGCTCTTCCGACTCCCGCTGGCGTTCGGCGAGCGCGCTGCGGGCGCGTTCGATATAAGCGCGCGCCCGCGCGTGGCTGCGATCGAGAAACAGCGCGCGCGTCCAGACATTGATCGCCAGCTCGTAGCGGGCGGCAAAATAGTGATCGAGGCCGAGCAGCAGAAGTTGCTCGATTTTGGCATCACGATCCTGGGCCGACTCGACGTCGTGCGCGCGTGTGCCGTCGGTGCGGAGCGGATCGGACATAAGCAGAACGAAGCCGCGCGCGATTATAGCAGCTTGATTGACGGAAGTACAGCGCCGCGCGCTAGAATCGACTCCCGTTCATGTTGATCGAATGTATTCCGAACGTCAGCGAAGGGCGGCGTTCGGAAGTGGTCACCGCGATGGCCGACGCCATCCGCGCGGTACCCGGTGTCCGGCTGCTCGACTTCTCGTCCGACCCGTCGCACAACCGTTCCGTCTTCACGCTCGCCGGCGACGCCAGCGGCGTCGAAGCGGCTGTGCTGGCGCTGGTCGATCGCGCCGTCGCCACGATCGATCTGCGCACCCACAGAGGCGAGCATCCCCGGCTCGGCGCGGTCGACGTCGTCCCGTTCGTTCCGATCGAGGGCGTGACGATGGCCGACTGCGTCGCGCTCGCGAACCGCGTCGGCGCGGCGGTCGCGCAACGATTTCGGCTGCCGGTCTACCTGTACGAAGAGGCGTCGACGAATCCCGCGCGCAAGAACCTCGAGGACATCCGTCGCGGCGAGTTCGAGGGGCTGGCCGCGAAGATGGCGGCTCCGGAGTGGGCACCCGACTTCGGCCCGGCCGCGCCGCATCCCACGGCGGGCGCCATCGTGATCGGCGCGCGGATGGCGCTGATCGCCTACAACATCAATCTCGCGACCAACCGCCTCGACGTCGCGAAGAAGATTGCGGCCGCGATCCGTCACAGCAGCGGTGGCTTTCGTTTCGTGAAAGCAGCCGGATTCATGCTCGACGACCGGGGCATCGTCCAGGTGTCGATGAACCTTACCAACTACGAGAAGACGCCGATCTTCCGCGTCTTCGAAGCGGTCAAGCGCGAGGCAGCGCGGTACGGCGTGCAGGTGCTCGAAAGCGAGATCGTCGGCCTGGTCCCCTCCGCCGCGCTCCACGCGGCCGCCGAGTACTACCTGCAGATCGAAGGGTTCAAGCCGGATCAGGTTCTCGAGAACAAGCTGAGGTCATCGACGCCGCCGCTCGGCTGAAGCCTTCGCGCGACGTCAGTCTCAGACCTGCTCCGGCTCTTCGTCGACGCGCCGTGACGGTGCGATGCCGAAGGCTTTCATCTTGCGATACAGATTGCTGCGTTCGACGCCGAGGACTTCGGCGGTGCGCGACATGTTGCCCTGCTGCTCGGCCAGCGTGCGGAGAATGAGGTCGCGTTCGAACTGATCGCGCGCTTCGTGAAGCGTCCGCCGCTCGCCCGACGGTTCGATCGTCGGCCGCGACAGCCCCGACGGATCGAGGAAGCTCAGGTCCGCCGGCGAAATCGAATCGCCCGGCACCATGATCATCAACCGCTCGATGACGTTGCGGAGCTCGCGGACGTTGCCCGGCCACGGATACTGCTGCAGCACCGCCCGCGCACCGACGTCGAAGCGCTTGACCCGGCGGCCGTACTCGCGCGCCAGGTTGGCCATGAAGTGATCGGCGAGCAGCGGGATGTCCTCCTGCCGATCGCGGAGCGGCGGCACGAAGATCGGAATCACGTTGAGGCGGAAATAGAGATCTTCACGGAAGCGTCCGGCGCGAATCTCGGCCTGGAGATCCTTGTTGGTCGCCGCCAGGACGCGTGCATCGACCTTGATGCGCGCGGTGCCGCCGACCGCCTCCATCGTCTGCTCCTGCAGCACGCGCAGGACCTTCGCCTGCGTTTTCAGGCTCATGTCGCCGATCTCGTCGAGGAAGATCGTCCCGCCGTCGGCAATCTCGAACTTGCCGCGCCGGTCGGCGACCGCGCCGGTGAACGCGCCGCGGACGTGGCCGAACAGCTCGCTCTCGATCAGTTCTTCGGGGATCGCCGCGCAGTTGACCTCGACGAACGACGCCGCCCGGCGGCGGCTGAGCGCGTGAATCGTGCGCGCGACCAGTTCCTTCCCGGTCCCGTTCTCGCCGTAGATCAGCACGCGGCCGTTGGTCGGCGCCGCCATCGCGACCTGCTCGCGCAGCTGCCGCATCGCGTAGCTCTCGCCGACCATCGTCTGGGTCCGGTCGACGCGGGCGCGCAGCGCGCGGTTCTCGGCCTCGAGGTGACGCTGGTGCAGCGCGTTGCGGATCACGAGGACCGTCTTGTCGAGCGAGAGCGGCTTCTCGACGAAGTCGAACGCCCCCATCTTGATCGCGCGCACGGCCGATTCGATGTTGCCGTGGCCGGAGATCAGCACGATCTGCGCGTCGACCTGGCGTTCGCGCAGCCGCGCCAGCGTCGCGAGGCCGTCCATGCCGGGCAGCCAGACGTCGAGCACGATGAGATCGTAGGCGGCG
>DATFXR010000642.1:0-35204 GCA_035315685.1 Vicinamibacterales bacterium
TCGCGCGACGCGCCAGCCGGTCCGGCCGCTGCCGCCGAAACGCGACGGCATCGTGCGCGTGCTCTTTCTCGGTCAGCTCGTCGAGCGCAAAGGCATCCACGTGCTGATCGAGGCGTTCGCCAAGGCCTGTTCCGGCGCGGAGCTGCTGCTCGTCGGCGGCGACTGGAGCGCGGCCGGCTATCCGCAGCGGCTGCGCGCGCTGGCGCGGCAGGCGGGCATCGACTCGCACATTCATTTCGAGAACCACCGCAGCGACATCGGGGCGCTGCTCGAACACACTGACATCTTCGTGATGCCGTCGCTCAGCGAAGCGCGCCCGCGCAGCGTGATCGAGGCGATGTCGGCGGGGGTACCGGTGATCGCGAGCGCGACCGGCGGGTTGCCGTCGCTCATCACGCACGAGCGCACCGGACTGCTCGTGCCTCCGGGCGACGTCGATCACCTGGCCGGCGCGCTCAATCGACTGATTCAGGCGGCGGCCGCGCGCAAGCGGCTCGGTGACGCCGGTCGCGATTCGGTCGATGAACAGTGCCGTCCCGAGCGCACGGCGCGTGAATACGTGGCGCTGTATCGGCGCACAATCGAGCACCAGCCCGCCGCCGCGTCGCGCATCTCGATGGTCGCCAATGCCCGCTCCTGATGCCGCAGCGGCGGCGCTTCAGTCGCTCCTGATCGGCCCAATCGCCGGCGATGGTGGTCCGCACTGCGCCGTCGTGACGGCGACGGGCGTATTGCCGCTCGACCTCGGCCGGCTGGCCGAGGCGGCCGAGGGCGTCCGGCCCGGCGACATCGTCGTCTATGCCATCCCGCTCGAAGGATCGATGATGGTGCGGCTGCTGATGCTCCTGACGCTCGGCGCTCGGGTCGCGCGCGCGCAACGGATCCTGCGCGGCGCTGGCGCCCCCCGCGTGCATCGCTATGCCGTGCTGCCCACGCTCGAACGGCCGACGATCGCTTATGAAATCGGCACCGCGGCGGCGCAATATGCCGACCGCCACCTGCGGCCGCGAGGCGCTGGCGGCCGGCTGCGGACGGTCATCGCGCGCATTGCCGGCGTCGATCCGTCGATTGGCGCCGTCGTCGTGGCGGGGCTCAAGTCATGATGCTCGACATCGTCGCGGTCGTCCGCGAGCTCCTGCCCGATCTCCTGACCAGCGCGCATCCGAGCGTCGCGTCGGTCTGCACGACGCGGCCGAAGTACCTGGTGTTCGACGGCGACCCGTCACGCCCCGCGTGCGTGGTCGAATTCGGCGAGCACGAGCGCCTGCAGCGGGTCGATCGCATCCTCCGGGCGCTGCATGGACGGATGCCGTCCGGTATTCCAGCATCGCTGTGCTGCGTGGAATGGCGGACCGGCACTTACGTGCACGTGCAGGAAGGGCTTCCCGGTGCGCCGTGGTTCCGCGTGTCGGAAGGCCTCGAGTCCGAAGCACAATGGCGTCAGCTGCTCGATCGCAGTGTCGACGCGATGCGCCGGCTCCACGTCGCGACGCGTCGTCTCGAAGCGTGGACCGGTCGCGTCGACGTGGCCGAGGAGCTCGATCGCCAGGTGAGCCTGTGCCGCAACCGCGGCATCGCGCTGGGCGACGCCGCGCTCGCGCGCGCCGACGAGTGGGGCCGGGGTGCGACCGCTGCCGGGCCGCTCGCGACCTGCTGGCAACACGGCGACTTCTCACTCAACAACCTGCTGGTGGCGCCCGATTCGGTGGCGATCATCGATTTCGAAGAATTCGGAGGTACCTCGGTTCCGCTGCACGACGCCTTCGGACTCGCCCTGTCGGTCACCCTGTCGCAGGGCGAGCAGTGCACGCTGCCGCGTCAGGAGTGCATCCGCGCGTGCGTCAACACCGCAGCCGCGGATGAAGCCGTCCAGCCGGACTGCATCCCGGCGCTGCTGCTCCACCATCTGCTGTGGCGCGTGAATGGGTGTCACGGACTGGCACGCCGTGCGCCGCTGGCGCAGACGCTCCTGACGTGGATCGATCAACTGGTCGTCGCACCGCAATCGTTTCTCGGACAACTGGCGCAGTAGCAGGCGCACGTGACTTCGACCACAATGCCGTTCACGCAGCCTCGCATCCCGCTGCTGCTGGATCTGCTCGACCGGGTCTTTCCACCCAACGCGAGCGCATTCATGTCAGTCGAGCAGCAGACGACGCACGAGATCGTCAAGGCCAGCTGGACGATGGGCTCATACCTCGCGGAGCTCGGTCGCGATCGCATCGGCTCGTTCGACTTTCTCGACTTCGGCTGCGGATGGGGCGGTGAAACGCTCTGGCTCGCCGGCCACGCGCGTTCGGTCAGCGGCGTCGACGTCGACGACAAAGCGATCGCGCAGGCTCAGAAAGCGCTCGAGGCGTCGGCGGTCCGCAACTGTCGCTTCGAGTGGTCGCCGGATGGACGACTGCCGTTCGCGGACGCGACATTCGACGCCGTGCTGTCGACCAATACCTTCGAGCACGTCATGGATCTCGATCTCGCCTTCGCCGAGATTGCCCGGGTGCTGAAGCCAGGCGGATCACTGCTGACGCGCTTTGGTCCGCTGTTCTACTCGCCACAGGGCTATCACCTCTACTGGGCGTGCCAGGTGCCGTACGCGCATCTGATCTTTGGACTCGACGCGATCGCGGCGATGCGCGCCCGGCGTGGGGGCTCGCAGCTGCGTCCGACGTCCTGGCGCGACCTCGGCCTCAACGGCCTTCGCTTCCGCGACTACGTCGCTAGCGTCGAGCGCGCCGACTTCGAGGTGGTGCGCTTCCGTTCGATTCCCGTCAGAGGTTTGCAGACGCTCGCGTCTCTGCCGCTCGTCGGCGACCTGTTCATCTTTGGCGTCGACTGCCACATCCGAAGGCGCAGGTAGACATGGTGAGATTTGGCAAGGCGGGAAGGCGGGAAGGCGGGAAGGAAAGGATGGAGGGTTGGAAGGCTGGAAGGAAAGGCTGGAAGGGTGGAAGGAAAGGATGGAAGGTAGGAAGGTTGGAATTGAGCGTCGGCCGCCGTCTGAAATCCGCGCGCCATGGTCGCGATCACGCGTACCGCTGCCGGTCGACGCTCTAGTGTGAAGCGCGAGTCCGGCTAAAGCCGGACACTACCGGTATCAGGCGATGGTGCGGTCCGGCCCTTCGGCCTTTCCGGCCCTCCGGCCTTTCCTGCCTTCCCGCCTTTCCTTTCCGCATTCCGGCCTTCGAACCTTTCCTTCCCGCCTTCCCGCCTTCCCGCCTTCCCGCCTTCCCGCCTTGCGAATATCAGCTAAGCGGCTCGTACCGCCGCCTGCTCCTGCGCGTACCAGCGTGCCAGCATCCAGACGCTCCACAATGCCGCCGTGTGATTCGCCGTCCCCCGGACCTGCTCGTCGAACAGCCGGCGGACGTGCCCGACGTCGATGAGATCGCGCACGGACGATCCGCTCGCGAGGACGTCAGCACGGAAGCGCTCGGAGCACGGGCCGACGATCCATTCGCCGGCGGGCGCCGAGAATCCCTTCTTCGGCAACCGCGAGATCTCCTGCGGGAGGCGGCGTCGCGCGAGCTGGCGGAGGATGTGCTTGCCCTTGAGGCCCGGCATCTTGCGCCGCACGGGGATGCGGAAGGCGAGCTCGATGAGCCGATGGTCGAGCAGCGGGCAGCGCACTTCGATGCTGTGCTGCATCGTCATCCGATCGACTTTGACGAGGACGTCGTTCGGCAGATAGATCGACAGGTCGGCGTACTGCGCGCGCTGCACCGGGTCGGACGAGCCGCAACGGAGGTACGGCGCTGTGACGGCGTCGTAGACCGCACTTGCCGATGGATCACGCAGCGGCGTCAGCCCCAGCAGCCGTCGCGCGACGTGCGGCTTGACCATGCAGAGATCGAAGAAGTAGGCGGAGGCGGCGTCGCGGGAGATGTTCTCGAAGATCGTTCCGAGGCGCAGCGGCCGCGGCAGCCGCGGCGACCGCGGCCAGTGTTCACCGAGCAGGCCCGCGGCCGCACGGCCGACCGCTCCAGGCAGCGCATGCCGCGCCATCGCCTCGAGCGCGTGCGGCACGTAGCGGAAGTCGTAACCACCGAACGCCTCGTCGCCGCCGTCGCCGCTCAACACCACCGTCACGTGACGCCGCGCCATGCCGGCGACGTGATAAGTCGGGATCGCCGAGGCGTCCGCGAACGGCTCGTCGAAGCCGGCGACGACCGCGTCGATGGTCGTCTCGATCGCCGGCGCCACGATCTCGACGTGATGGTCGGTTGCGAACCGGCTCGCGGTGATGCTGGCCGCGTCGGTCTCGTTGTGCGCCGCTTCGTCGAACCCCACCGACGTCGTCGTCACGCGGCCGAGCTGCTCCGCCATGTACGAGACCACGAGGCCGGAGTCGATCCCACCGGAGAGAAACGCGCCGAGCGGCACTTCGCTCTCCAGCCGATCGGCGACGGCGGTGCGAAGCAACGCGTCGACCTCATCCTCGATCTCGACGCCGCTGCCCTGGTGATCGTCGAAGCGCTCGACGTCCCAGTAGCGCCGCACCTCGATCCGTCCGCTGCGCAGCCGCAGCCAGTGCGCAGGCGGCAGCTTGCTGACGCGCTGATACGGCGTGCCGGGGGCCAGAAAATAGCCGAGCGCGATGTACCCTTCGAGCTGCGACCAGTCGATCGCCGGATCCCACGCCGGTGACTCGCGCAGCGCTTTGATCTCGCTCGCGAAGTGCAGCGCGCCGCCGAGCTCGGCAAAAAACAGCGGCTTCTTGCCCAGCCGATCGCGCGCGATGAACAGTTCGCGCCGGCGGCTGTCGTAGATCGCGAACGCGAACATCCCTTCGAGCATCGGCACGCAGTCGGCGCCGAACTCTTCGTAGGCGTGGAGAATCGCTTCGGTGTCCGAGTGCGTGCGGAACACGTGGCCGAGTCCCAGCAGGCGCTGGCGCAGCGCGCGATGGTTGTAGATCTCGCCGTTGAAGACGATCCAGCACGAACCGTCTTCGTTCGAGATCGGCTGCGCGCCGCCTTCGCGGTCGATGATCGCGAGGCGGCGATGCCCGAGCGCCGCCACTTCGTCGGTGAACAGCCCCTGGCCGTCAGGGCCGCGGTGATGGAGCGCCGCCGTCATCGGTCCGATGGCCGACCGCAGGGCCGGCGCCAGGATGCCGTCGATTGCCACGAGTCCGGAGATACCACACATGATGTCAGCCCAGCAGCCGGCGATAGGTCCGCAGGTAGTCGCCAACCATTCGATCGAGGGTGAACGCCGATTCGAGACGGCGCCGCCCGGCGGCCGCGATGGCCGCGCGCGACGCGGAGTTGCGCTCGAGTGATGCGATAGCCGCCGCGAGTTGTGCCGCGTCGCGGCTCGGAACGAGGATTCCGCCGTCAGCAGCCGTCGGCAGCACTTCCGGCGTGCCGCCCACCGCGGTCGCGACCACTGCGACCTTCGCGGCCATCGCCTCGAGAATCGTGATCGAGATCCCTTCGCTGATCGAGCTGCTCACATAGAGATCGGCCGCCGGCAGCAGCTGGCGCACGCCGGAGCGGAATCCGATGATGTCGACCGATCCCGCGACATCCGGGCGCGCCGCGCGGGCTTCGATCCGGGCACGCTCCGGACCGTCGCCGACGATCACGAGCCGCGCGCGTGACAGGTGCGCGCGGACCATCGCGAAGGCATCGATCAACGTTGGGAAGTCCTTCACGGGGTCGAGCCGCGCGACGGCCATCACGACGAAGGCACTGTCGTCGATCCCGAGCGACCGGCGGGCACGCAGGCGGTCGGCGAACGAGGGCGCCGCGCCCGGCTCGATGCCGTTGTGAATCACGCCGACGCGGTCCGCGGCGAACCGCGACGCGAGCATGTAGTCGCGCAGTTCGTGCGACACCGCGACGATCTCGCCGTTGAAACGCGACAGCAGCGGATTCACCAGCCGCCGCTTCCACGACGGCGGCGCGTCTGAGAGACGGCCGTGTTCCGTGTAGACCACCTTGAGCCGTCGGTTCAGGTGCGACGCAATCCAGCCGTAGACGAACGGCGAGTACTGGTGACAATGCAGCAGCTCGATGTTGCGCTCCGCCGCAAGCGCCGCGATCCGGCGGCCCACGCTCGGCCGGAACCCCGGCTGCCGCCGCAACGCGATCACCTCGATGCCCGCCGCATGCAGGTCGGCCGCCCACTCGCCTTCATCGTCGAGGCAGCAGACCGTGACCTCGAATGCGTGGCGGATGCGCTTGCAGATCTCGAGGACCAGATGCTCGGTGCCGCCGGGTGTCATGCGGAGCACCACCTGAAGCACGCGTGCGGTCGGCGATGCGACGCGCGGCTGGACGCGCAGCGGTGCCGTCATGATCGTCACAGGTACCCGCCTCTCACGGCCCGGTGGTCGCCGGACACGATTGCCGGCGCCGCATGGCTGGGAACGGCGAGGACGGACAGCGTGCGAAGCATCGACATGCCGGGCCAGAGCAAAGGCGCAGCCATCGGCTCGGCAGACAACCCTGCAGATCCCCGCGAAAGCAGCGCGATATCGTTCGTTCAAGTCGTAAACGAATCGGAAAGTCTGCCGGACGGCAGACTTCAGTCTGCGCGACGCGGCCTCGGGCGCCCTCGGCGCCGCGGAGGTCGCGCCGAATCGGCGTGAAACGCGGCGGCGACGCCCGCTGCCGCGGCATCCTTCTTGCCCCTCTCGCTTCATCGTGCAGGAGTCGAGGAACTGCGGCGCGTGGGCAACGCTATGCAGACGTGTGACGGGCGCTGCGTGGTGCACCGCGAAGCCGGCGGCCTCACGCAGGGCGACCCATCGATGACGCCATCTGAATCCGGCTACACCTCTGTCCTCGCGGTGACGAGCGAGCCGCCGTGGCCGCTCGATTCCGGCGGCCATCTGCGCTCGTTCCATCTGCTGCGCATGCTCGCATCGAGATTCGATGTGCGCCTCGTCACGCCAGCGCGCGGGACCGACGCAGAACTGGCGGCCGGCGCGCTCGCCGCAGAAACTGTCCGGCCGCGTATCGTGCGGATGGGACGGCGGACTGCGGTGCGCGAAGCGCTGAAGATCGCGGTCGCTGCTGCAGGCTCCGAACCCTACGTGATGTTCGCGCGGCACCGGTCGGCGTCGGTTGCACGCATGCTCAGGGAGGAGATCCGGCGGCAGCGTCCGGACGTCGTCTACCTCGATCACCTCGACTCGCTCGTCTACGCGCGGATGCGCGGCAACGCAGCGGTCGTCGTCGACATGCACAACGTGTATTCGCGCCTCGCGGGACGCGCCGCCGCCGAAGCACATGGCCGGCTCCGCCGCGGCTATCTTCGCCGGGAAACGACGCTGCTCGCGCGGATGGAGCGGCGCGCGGTCGAAATCGCCGACACCATCCTTGCCGTCTCGGACGACGATGCGCAGTATTTCTCGGACCTTGGCGCGAAGCGCGTGGTTCTCGTGCCGAACGGTGTCGACTGCGCCGCATACGATCGTCCGCCTGTCGACCGATCCGTCAGGCCGACGATCCTGTACGTCGGCGCGCTTGGCTGGCCGCCGAACGCGAGCGCCGCACGCTACCTCGCGACCGATGTGCTGCCGGCGGTCCGACGTACGGTGGCTGACGCGCGCGTGGTGATCGTCGGCCGCAATCCGCCCGCGGACCTGGTGGCACTCGCGCGCGACCATCGCGACGTCGAGGTCGCCGCGGACGTTCCTGAGGTCGCGCCGTTCTTCCGCAGTGCCGACGTGCTCGCCGTGCCGCTCGAGACGGGCGGCGGGACGCGACTCAAGATCCTCGAAGCCTTCGCCGCGGGCCTGCCCGTCGTGAGCACCGCGATCGGCTGCGAGGGCATCGCCGCAGATGCGGGACGTCATCTCGTGGTCGCGGAGCGCCCGCACTTTGCCGCGGCGGTCGCCGATCTGCTGCTGGATCCGGCGCGCGGCCGCCTGCTGGCCGCGCGGGCCAGGGCACTGGCGTCTGCGCGTTACGACTGGTCGGTCGTCGGCGCATGCGCCTGCGACGCGATCGCGGCCGCGGCGTCGCGCGTTCCTGCACCGGCACCGGCGCGGCCGGCACCCACGATCGAGCGTGTGACGAATCAATGAGCACCGAGCCTCTCCGTATTCTGGAATTGCGAAGCGTCCGCGGCACCGGTGGCGGGCCCGAAAAGACCATCCTGCTCGGTGCGCAGCGCGCCGCGCGCCGCTTTCCGGTCACGGTCTGTTACATCCGCGATGCCCGCGACCATACCTCCGGGATTGCCGAGCGCGCGTCGCGTCTGGGCATCGACTACGTCGAGATCGTGGAGCACGGTTCGTTCGATCGCGCGATCTGGCCGGCGTTGCGGACGCTCGTTCGAGATCGCGGCATCGACCTGGTGCACGCCCACGACTACAAGACCGATCTGCTGGCATTGCTCCTGGCGCGCGTGGAAGGGACCATTCCGCTCGCGACGGCACACGGCTGGACCGGGCACAGCCTCAAGGAGCGGCTGTTGTATTACGCGCTCGACAAGCGGTTGCTGCGCGCGTTTCCGCGGACGATCGCCGTGTCGAGCGAGATCAAGGCGGAACTGCTGCGCCACCACGCGCGGGCGGATCGCATTCGCACGGTCCTGAACGGGATCGACCATCGCGCCTTTCGCCGCGACCGATCGAGCGAGCCTGCCGTCCGGCGTGAGCTCGGCGTCGCGCCGGACGACATCGTGATCGGATCGGTCGGACGGCTGGAGCCACAGAAGCGGTTCGATCTGTTGATTCATGCATGCGGGCGGCTCCAACGTGAGTGGCCGCGGCTGCGGCTGGTGATCGCTGGCGACGGCAGCGAGCGGGCCAGCCTGACGGCGCGCGCGGCTGACCTGCTTGCGCCCGGCACCTGGCAGTTCTGCGGCCACACCGGAGACATCGCCCGGCTGCACCACGGGCTCGATGTGTTCGTGCAGTCCTCGGACTACGAGGGCACGTCGAACGCGGTGCTCGAGGCGATGGCGCTCGAGACGCCGATCGTCGCAACCGCCGCCGGCGGGACCGCCGAAATGATCGAGCACGGCATGCACGGTCTCGTCGTTCCCTGCGGTGATCCGATACCGCTGGCGGCCGCGATCTCGCAGACGCTGCTCGATTCGCAGGCGACGGCCAAGCGCGTCGCCGAGGCGCGACGGCGTGTCGAAACCACGCTGTCGTTCGACGAGCGCGTGGCGACCGTCGAGCGCATCTACGCCGATCTCGCCGGCATGTTTCCGAGGCCGGCCCGGCCCCCACTCGCGGAGCGCTGTGCATGAGTGTGAAGACGTTCCTCAAGGCTGCCGCGCGCGGCGCGGCCTTCCTTGCGACTGCGCCACTGGTGCCGTCGTTCACCTGTCGGGCAGCAGTGTTCGGGCGCGATCGCGCCCTCGAGGGATCGATTCAGTGGCTGTCGCTCATTCCAGGTCTGGCCGGTCAATACCTCCGCCGGGCGTTTCTGAGCCGCGCGCTCGACCGCTGCCACGAAACTGCGGTGGTCGAATTCGGGACCACGCTGTCTCGCGCAGGCTCCAGGCTCGATGAGCATTCGTATGTCGGACCGGGATGCCGGCTCGGCCTCGTGCACATCGAGCGCGACGCGCTGATTGCGTCGGGTGTCCACATTCCCAGCGGTCCGTCCACGCACCAGATCGACGATCTGTCGCGGCCGATCCGCGAGCAGGGACGCGGCGAGCGCCTCGTCCGGATCGGCGCCGGCGCATGGATCGGCGAGGCGGCGGTGATCATGGCGGACGTCGGCGCCGATGCGGTCGTCGGCGCAGGAGCCGTCGTCACCCACCCGGTGCCACCGCGTGCGATCGTCGCCGGCGTCCCGGCGCGCGTCATCAGGGTCCGCGGAACGGAGGCGGCGCACGCGGTATGAGAGCGCTCGTCCTCACCCACCGGCTCCCCTACGCGCCAAACCGTGGTGATCGCGTTCGCGCACATCACATCGTGCGGCTGCTCGCGGCTCGCGCGGACGTGCACGTCGTCTCGCTGGTCCACGACAAGGACGAAGAGCGTCAGGCAGACACGCTCCGGCAGCTCGGCGTCGCCGTCTCCACCGCGCTCGTCCCGCGCGCGCGCAACCTCGTGTCGGCCGCGGTCGCGCTGCCGACGGAAGTTCCGCTCACCCATGCGCTGCTGAACGCGCCAGGTATCGCCGCCGCGGTGAAACGGGTGACGGAGCGCTCGCGGCCCGACGTGGTGCTCGCCTACTGCACCGGCGTGGCACCGCTGGCGCTCGCTCCGCCGCTCGACCGGGTGCCGCTGGTGCTCGACGTCGTTGACGTCGATTCCGCGAAGTGGGCGGCATTCGCCGAGACGAGCCGGTTCCCTCGCGCCTGGATCTACCGGCGGGAGGCGAAGTGGCTCGGCGCGTTCGAGCGCCGCGCCGTGCGCGCCGCGGTCGCGACGACGGTGGTCAACGAGCGCGAGCGGGAGATCCTGCTCCGCACGTGTGGCGGCGCCGACGTGCATGTCGTGCCCAATGGTGTGGACGTCAGCGCGCTGGCACCCCACAATCCGCCGGCGCGCGAGGATCGCGTCATCTTCACCGCCGTGTTCGACTACGCCCCGAACGCCGCCGGCGCGATCTGGTTCGCGACCCGCGTCTGGCCGCTCGTTCGCGCGGCGCGGCCGACCGCAACGTTGACGCTCGCCGGGGCGTCGCCAACGCGTGCGGTCCGGCAGCTCGCCGCCGCTGATCCATCAATCGAAGTCACCGGCGCGGTCGCGGAGATGCGGCCGTACCTCTGGCGATCGGCGATCGCGGTCGCACCGATCCATCAGGCACGGGGAGTCCAGAACAAAGTGCTCGAAGCGGCGGCAGCAGCGCTGCCGTCAGTGGTGACCTCGCCGGTGTGGCACGGATTGCCGAAGGAAGTGCTGGCAGCGTGTCGGTGTGCGGACGCGCCGGAACACTTCGCCGCCGAGGTGATCGACTTGCTGCAGCGGTCGCCGGAGGAACGTCGCGCGTGCGCGGAACAGGCACGGCTGGCCGATCTCGCCTGGCCGAAACGGCTCGCGCCGCTGGTCGATCTCGTTGAGCGCGCCGCGTACGGCGTCGGTCCTGCCCGAGCCGCAGGATGATCCGAACGCCGCGGTCGCGACCGATCAGCGTCGCCACCGCGGGAACCGGTGGCCGGCCGACCGCATGCGCCGGCCGCTGGCCGCCGAGTCAGCGGGCGCCCGACTTCTTCACCGCGCCCTCTTGCCGCGGCATGAGGCTGTCGGCGAGCCTGATCGCCCATCCCGAGCGCCTGTTCACGTCGTCGATCATCGACACGCCGGCGGTGACGTCGCTCATGAGCACGTCGAGGCTCTTCGCGGCGCCGACGTCGCCGAGTTTCGCGCAGATCATCAGCAGCAGGCGCGCCTCGACGCCCAGGTAGCCCTCGAACGGGCGCACCAGGTCCGGCGCCTTGCCGGGGTCGGCCGCGGCGAACGTCGCAGCCTTCATCTCCGAAAACGTCTGGAAATACAGAATCGAGCTGCGCGGCCCCTTGCTCCATCGGCCGGCGGCAAGCAGATACGGCGCCTGGCGATCGTGGTCGCGCGGCCACTCGGGATGCGTGAACAGCTGCAACTGCAGGCGAGCGATGCGATTGCGGATGGCGGTCCCCGCACCGGCAAAGTTGTGCGCAGCCATCACCTGACCGTGCTGCATGACCCGGTCGACCGCCCAGGCCACGTACGCCTGCTCCCACAGCGAGATCCACATGTAGGGCTGGTAGCGCGGGTTGTCATCCTCGGGCCGGCGCGACGGAAACAGCGTCTGCAGCGGCCCTGCGCTGTAGCTCTGTGCGTACGCGTCGAGGTTCTTCAGGTTGTTCAGCGTTTTCTCGGCGAAATAACGCTTCATCGGATCGGCGTCGGGCAAATAGGCTGCGGCGTCGCCGATGTTTCGCAGCCCCCAGCCGATGCCGCGCACCTCGTTGCCGATGAGCAGTCCCTGCTTGCCCTTGCGGTTGTAGTCGTTGGCGTACGAGCCAATCAGGCAGTAGTTCGCCCAGAACGCCATCTCGTCGGCGAAGAAGCGATCGCCGGTTACGAGGTACGGCACGAACGCCAGCGACGGCTGGTGCGCGATGTCGCCGGGCTCGGCCTGGCCCTGGATGACGTAGCCGCCGTCGCCCGTGCGGCGGACGCTGCGTGGGCCCTGCAGCGGCCTCTCGTTGGGCCATCGTGGATCGAGCCAGTAGTACGGGTACTCGTCGATGGTCGGCAGCGCGCCGTCCGCCTCGCGGACGTGAATCCCCCAGCTGCCACCGAGTTCGCCGTGGCGCAGCATGTAAGCGCGCTGATCCGGCTTCTTGTGCACGAGGTATTGCGCCGTCCAGTCTGGATACGGCGCGATCTCGGGACGGCCGCCGTGCGCGTTCATCGGCCGGGTCAGCGCGCCGAACCCCAGCGGGCCGAACTCCGCACTGTTCATCACGCGAGCGGGGCTGGCGATTGTCGGCAGGTATTCGGGCAGCGCGCGCGCGGCGACGAACGGCGTGAAGTCCGGCGTCACCGTCGCTTCCTGGAGTCCGCCGGTGACGAACAGCTTCCGCCAGCGCGCGAGATACTTGTGGTTGACCGCCGGCGCGGTGAACACCGTCGCGCCGCCGACGTTCACCGTCACGTCGTAGGTGACCTGGTCGGCGTTGGCGACGTCGAGGCAGTTTTCAACCGTGATGTCGATGCGGTGTCCGCCGCTCGCATACGAACGCACGTCGAAAATCACGCGCAGGAACGGATGCCCGCCGGGCGCGACGACAGCACGCCCTTCGGAGACGAGCGCACCGCGCAGCCAGAAGTCGCTGAAGGACGCGGGGAGCGTGGCGACAAACGGCGTGTTTCCGATCTTGAGCGTGACCGAGGCTTTCGGAAGAACGGGCACGAATGATCCCTGGGCCGGCGTCGCTGCGGTGAGGGCGTATGTGCCGCCCTTCGCGCCGAGATTCGCTGACACGACGGCAAATCGAATCGAGTCGTCCGGCCATCGCACCTTGACGTCGGTCTGTGTCGGCAGCCTGCCAAGTTGCACTGCCGTCGGCGCGGCGCCCTGCGGCAGCGCGAGGCCGAACGTCGCCCAACCGGGGCCGGCCGTGTAGGTGGCCAGCGGCTTGTCGGCCGCGGCCGCCGTGCCAGCGCCGCCGAACGTGATCAACACGGCTGACACACAGAGAACGCGAACGATCACCGCGGCGCGAAGCAGCGTCAATACGAACCCCCTGACTCGGATATCGTTGCGAGGGCAGCAAGCGGCGTGCCCGGCCGGAACCGGCCCTCGACCAGTCGGCACTGGGGGTGGTCGCACGCCCCCGGTCGCGCCGGGCACCGCCTGAGATGACTTCTCCGCGGCAGCGAGGGTTTTAGTCGCCGCGGAGGTTGACTTCGTTCCGCCTTGAACAACGACGTTGAGATTCTTCGCTTTCACCGCGCCGGGACATGACGAAATTGCAATGGCGAGCCGCTTGCTTCGTAGCTCGGCTGGGAACCGTCTTCGTGAGGAATCGAGCTCCAGGCTCCGCTGAATGACGAGGCGATGTGAGTGGTCGACAATCTAGCCAAGCTGCTCCTGCTGCTGGTCGTGGTGGTCTCGTTAGTTTTTCATCCGAACGCGGAGAATTGACCGCTCTGCGCCCGGGGCGACTCGCGGCCTGCGATCCCGGTTCACCGTCGCCAGATGATTACTGACCTCCTCAGTTTTTTTCTGATCCTGTTGTTCATGGTGCGAGGCATCGCGCGGCCCTACGTGGCGCTCGCCGGTGTCATCTGGGTCGACCTCTATCAACCGCAGGCGCTGTCGCAGTCGTTTCTGGCGGGCCAGCCGCTCTCGCTGCTGATGACCGCCTTCTTCGCCCTCAGCGTCGGGTTGAGCGTTACCAAGCTCTATCGGCCTGCCAGCTGGCTGTACATCGTCATTCTGCCGATGTTCATGGGCTGGATTACCTTGACCACCTACAACGCAGAATTTCCTCTGGCGGCGTGGCCCAAGTACGACACCGCGGTCAAAATCATCCTGTTCTCCTATTTCATTCCCTACGCGCTGGGGTCGAGACGGCAGATCGAGCTGTTTCTGTGGATCCTGGTCGGTTCGATGGGCTATTTCATCATGACCGCCGGGGCGAAATCGTTCTTGAGCGGGGGCGGCTACGGTCTCGACCTCGTCAGCGACACCGGCAAAGTGCTGTGGGCGGAGGGCAGCACGCTCGCCACACAGGCGATCGCTCTGCTCCCGATCTTTTTCTACGTCGGCAGGCATTCCCTTCTCGGTGGCCAGTATCGATTCTTCAAGGTGATCCTGATCGGGTTGGCTTTTGCGTCCTTGATGGTCCTGGTCGGCACTGAAGCGAGGACCGGCATCATCGCGTTGGGCGTACTGGTCATGCTGGCACTCGCCTACTCGCAGTCAAAACTGAAGGCGATCGTCGTAGTCGCGCTCTTGCCGATCGCCGTGTATCCGTTCGTGACCGACGACTGGCTGGCGCGGATGAATACCATGTCGAACACGGCCCAGGAGTCGTCCGCCCAGGGGCGAGTCGTCGTCTGGCGCTGGACGATTGACTACGTCAACGAGCGCCCGCTGATGGGTGGCGGGTTCAACTCGTACCTGGCAAACGCTGGCAAGCTCGCAGCCTACCGCAGATCGGGCGAGGTGGAAATTTCGCAGCCTCAGGGCAAGGCGTTTCACAACATTCTCATTGAAGTTCTGGGTGAGCACGGCTACGTCGGACTGCTGATGTATCTCGTCATCATCGGTCATACGCTGTTGATTTCGCGCCGAGCATACAAGCGTGCGAGCGAGGACTGGCAACGGCGGTTGGGTTTATGCGTCTTCATGTCTACCGCCGTGTATTGCGTCGGCGGGATGTTCATTGGCGTGGCGTTTTACCCGTGGCTGTACTACATGTATGGACTCGCGGTCGCCATTCAGCGATCGACAGGAAGCAAATCTGCCGCAGAGTCCGTGGATGACCAGGCGCTCCGGGAATTGACCGCCCGTAAGGAAGAACGTCAGGTCCTGGCAGCGATCGGACCGAGAGCCGCAGGTTTTTCTGGCGGTCCGTTTCGCGTGGTGGTTGACCGTTCGCTGGCGGGTGCCGACATCCGCACGCGCCTGCCGGTCGGGAACCACGAATCTTCTCCGGAGAGAGGCTCGCCCGGCCGCGGATTCTACGGAGAGGACTGGAAAGACAAATGAATTTCCTGACGTCCATCAGGGGGTTGGCTGCGCTACTGGTGGTCTTCTACCACGTCAAGCACTTTTTGCCGCCGATCGCCGTTCTCGGCGTGCTGTACCCGCTGTTTGCGGACGGCTACCTCGCGGTTGACTTCTTCCTCGTGCTGAGCGGATTCATCATTTCCTACAAGTACGCAGCGGAGTTCAAGGACGGAGTATCGGCGAACTTTCTCGACTTCATAGCCCGGCGCCTGGCCAGGATTTATCCGCTGCATGTGTTCGTCATGCTGTGCTTTCTGACGTTGCCGATCGGGCTCTATGTGACCGGCCGGGGCTACGATTCTTCAACGTTCGGGATGACCTCGTTTGTGGCGAAGTTCTTCCTGGTCGACTTGTGGTTGTCGGGTACTTCGACCTGGGACACCTGGAATGTGCCGAGCTGGACCATCAGCGGCGAGCTCTTCGCGTATCTGACGTTTCCGCTGTTTGTCTATCTGTATCAGGGAGTCGGGGCGAGGATGAAGATGGCGCTGCTGGCGGGCGCTGTCGCCCTGCTCATCGGCCTGTTTCAGAGTTTCGGCTGTGCAAGTATTGGAGGCTGCATCGGTCAGCTGGGGTTACTCCGCTGCGCGGTCGAGTTCGTGCTCGGCATCGGTGTCTGGTTCTTGCTTGTAGAAACGAGAACATTCGGCGCCACCTATTTCAAGATCGTGGCGCTGGTTTCAATCGTCCTGCTGGTTGTCGCCTTTCGCAGCGGCGTCAGCAACTATTACTTCGCCCCGCCGCTATTCGCGTCGACGCTCTACGGCCTGGTCGGCTGCCGCAGTTATTTGCATGACTTTCTCGAACTGCGCCTGCTCGTCTACCTTGGCGAGATTTCTTATTCCGTCTACTTGACGCACCTCTTCTTGCGCGATTTGTTGTTCAACCTGTTTCTCGCGACGGGCGAGGCGCCCGGCCTCGCGTTCATTCTGTTCTATGTCGGCGTCACCTTGCTGTTTTCGGTTGCGACCTACCATTGGATTGAAGTTCCCTTCCGGAAGCGTGCGTATATCTTCCCGGGTCTGAAAAAGGCGGCGTGATCGGGTCGAAGAAGCGCCTCGGCCACCGCCGTTATCGAGGGACGAACACGACGTCCACGCAGTCGCGCCGAATCGCTCCTGGTCGCCGCCTTTCGGCCTACGGAACGACGACGGCGAGTTCGTTCGACGGTGCGCCGACGCCGCACGCGTTCTTCGCATGCAGCCTGACATAGTAGGTGCCTGGGCCGACGCCCGTCGCGACGAACGTCGTGAAGCTGTTGCCAGTGTCGGCGTTCGCCGCGTCGCTGGCGCGCGGTGAATACCCGGCAATGAGCACATACGACGTGACCGCGCCCGGCGGGGCGTTCCACGTCAGAGTTACGGTCGATCCGCTGACGGTATACGCCAGACCGCTCGGCGCACCTGGTGGGCCGCCGCACGCACCGCCGACGACCACGGCGATCTCGTTCGAGGCTCCACTCAGGTGGTCTGGATAGACGCTTCGGACACGGACCATGTAGACGCCGCTCCCGACGCCGTTCGCCGTGAACGTGTGACCCGCGTCGCCGGTGACGAGCACGGCGAGGTCGCTCGCTCCCGGACGCGATCCGGCTTCGATGACGTAGGTCGA
The DNA here is from genome assembly GCA_035315685.1 of Vicinamibacterales bacterium. Classification (GTDB taxonomy): domain Bacteria; phylum Acidobacteriota; class Vicinamibacteria; order Vicinamibacterales; family CAVVIG01; genus QHWK01. The sequence continues at coordinate 16,764 of DATFXR010000642.1, forward strand.
CGGACTGCCTGATGCCGGACCCTCCCATGCGAGCACCACGGTCGATCCGGTGACGAACGATCGCAGGTTGAGCGGCGCGTCAAAGCCCGGCGGCGTTGGATCCGGCGCCGGTTGAGATGGCGCCGGAGTCGGCGGTTCCGCTGGCGGCGGACTCGAAGACGGCGGCGGCGATGGAGGAGGCGGCGGCGTCACGACAAACGCGGCCTGCGACACCAGGATCGACTGCCCGCCGATGTGTACGCGACCCGCCCGTTCCGCGCCGGCGTTGGACGCGACCGTCATCGCCACCGTACCAGAACCGCCGCCACTCCCAGCGGATCCGAAGGCAATCCAGTCGCTCGTCGTCTGCGCCACCCACGAGCAACCGGAGCCGTCGTTCACCTGGATCGTCGCCGCGCCGCCGCTCGCCGTGAACGACGACGATGACGCAAAAGCGGCGTCGCAGCGCACGCGTGCGCGCCAGATGTTCGCTGTCGCCGCGCCGCCCGCGCGATCCGACGAGAAGTAGACTGTTTGCGTGTCGCCGCTGACCGCCGGATGACCATCGGCGCCGCTCGAATTGATTGCCGCAAAGTTCACCGCGCCGCCGAACGCCGACGTCGGCGTGTCGCGGGTCGCGAACCAGATGTCCGTCCCGCCGAGACCGCCGGGACGATCAGATTCGAAGTACAGCGAGAGTCGGTCGGCGCTCAGCTCGGGATTGCCGTCGCGCGAGGACGAGTTGATGCCCGAGAGCGGCTGCGCGGACGAAAACGGATCGGTTGTCGCGGCTCGCGCCGCGATCCAGATGTCGTCGCCGCCTGAACCGCCGCTGCGGTTCGATTCGAACACGATCGTCTTTTCATCCGGAGTGAGCGACGGCGCCGCCGCGTTCGACGTCGGGAGATTGAGCTCCGCGATTGCCACCGGGGGATCGAACACGGACGCCGGGTCGGATCGCTGCGCTTGGAAGATGTCGCTGCGAGTGCCACCACTCGCACGCGTCGAGCCGAAGTACACACGCCGCCGGTCCGGCGACAGCCATGGCCGTGTTTGCGATTCGCCCGGAATGCCCGTCGCCAGCGGCGTCATCGAGCCGCCGCCGTTGTCGAGGAAGACGCTGTACTGGCCCCGTCCTTCCAGATCGAGCAGCGACACCTGCCATCCCGCCCACCAGGTGCCGGTCCCGGTCGTGAACCCGCTGCCGTTGGCAATGGCCTTCAACCAGGCGCCGCTCGTCATGTTGTAGCCGAACACATCCGTCAGACGGTTGCCGTCGAGATCGACCGGCTGCAGAGCAAGTCCGGTCGGCCACGCCGTTCCCGAGAACCTGCCGCCTCCCGCGATCAACACCGACCACGCGCCAGTCGAGCTGTCGTAGAAGAGAAAGTCGGCAACCTTGTCGCCGTTGAAGTCAAAGGCGCCGCCTCCGTACTGGTTCAGTGAAACCGATCGCGAGGCGACAGTGATCACGCCGTTGCGCGCGGTCATCGTGCCGTTCGGCGCGACCGAGTAGCTCACCAATCCGTTGCCGCTGCCGCCTGCGCTACCGGTAAGGGTGATCCACGGCGCATCACTGCCAGCGGTCCACGCGCATGCACTGTCGGAGGCCGTCACGTGGACGCTCCCGCCGCCACCGGACGCCGCCACCGGCGCGCCCGCGGCATCCAGCGAGAACGTGCACACCGCTGCCGCTTGTACGACCGTGAACGTCTGCCTCGCGATCGTGATCGTCCCGCTGCGCGACGCCGGAGTTGTCTGCGACGCCACGGAGTAGCTCACCGATCCGTTCCCACTGCCGCTCGCAGCGCCTGTGACCGTGAGCCACGCTGCATTGCTGGCCGCGGTCCACGTGCAGGCGCTGTCAGACGCGGTCACCGCCACAGCGCCCGGACCGCCGGCCGCCGACGCAGGCGCATCGGTCGCGCCGAGTCCGTACGCACATCCGTTTCCCTGAGTGATCGTGAAGGTGTCAGCGCCGATCGTGAGCGTGCCCGTGCGCGGCGGACCCGCGTTCGCCGCAACGGCGTAATTTACGCTGCCGGCGCCGAAGCCATCTGCGCCGCTCGTGATCGTGATCCACGAGTTGTTGCTCGTGGCATTCCATGGACACGTTGCCGTCGCTGCGTTGATCCCGATGGTACCGCTGGCCGGTGCTGCCGATGTCGAAGCGGCGCTCGTCGGCAGCGAAGTGCACGCGGGGTACGGATCGAGGGCGAAGCCGGCACGGCACGCGAGGAACGGCACGTTGTTGGAATTGTTCGTTGCGCAGAACGAGATGTCGGTGCCGATGAAGGGCCACAGATAGTCGTACGCCGCCGGCGCTCCCGCACCGCCCCGCTCACGGGCCTCCATGATGCTGATGCGCGCCTCAGGGCCTGAGTAGCCGGCAAAGTCGCGATGGTTGCCGAGGTTTATCACCCCGGGCAGGAACTGCGCCATCGTCGTGAAGTACGTCGTGGGTCCCTGGACCTTTGTGCGGTCGGGCGCACCGTACGGAATCGCGTACGGCGCGCCCTCGAAGCGCGGATAGTCCGGCTCGCTCGTGAAGAACTTCAATTGCAGATCGTTGGCGGCATCACGATAGGCGTTGTCGGTCGCGAACCCCAGCTTGATCGCACGATCGATGGCATACGCCGCGAAGTTGTTCTCCCAGTTGGCGAAGTACTCGGGGCCCTCGGGCCGGTCGTACTTCGTCCAGGCGTAAACGATCCAGAGCGGATTGTCCGGAGTCTTGAAGCTGTTCGCGAGGTTGTTCAGCCAGTTCAGATTGTTGACGACTTTCTCCTGCAGATAGGCCTTCACCGGAGAAGCGTCAGGGTAGTACGCCGCCGCCTCCGCCATGTTGCGCAACACCCAGCCGACGCCGCGCACCTCGTTGCCTGCGAGAAGGCCGGCGGCGCCATGGCCGCTGGTCGCGAGCATCCCGTGGTTGGCCCAGAACGCCATCTCCTCGGCGTAGTAACGATCGCCGGTCAACAGATACGGCACGAACGCCAGATCCGGCACGTGCGCGTTCGACGGGCCCAGCGGCGACTGTCCCGGGCCCGGAATGCCGGATCCGTATTCCGGCATCGGCATCGGCGAGCCCTTGATACCGGTGCCGCCGCCAAACAGCCACACGTCCGGCTCTTCGTCGACCGACATCAGATGCTCCGTCCCCAGCCCCGAGGGAACCGCGTTGTCCGGTTCGCGGACGTGAATCGGCCATGAGCCGGCGAGATCGCCGTTGGCCATGACGAACGCGCCTTGCGTCGGGTTCTTCGTCAGGAGATAGCGCGCGGTCCAATCGGGAAGTGGTCCAAGCTCAGCGCGTCCGCCGTGAGCGCCCATCACGCGATCGAGAGCGCCGGATTGGAGAATGCCGAAGTTGTTGTCGGGCAAATCGACGCGTGTGTCGAACGCGACCACCGGATTGATCGGCGGAATGGCCCTCGAGAGATTGAACGGCGTCAGATCCGGCGTGACGATCGATGCTGGCGCGTCGAGATCGAACGAGTTGCGCCAGCGCGTCAGGTAATAGTGTTCGACGTTCGCCTGCTGAAACTTCGTGTCGCCCTTCACCACGATGGACACGTCGTAGGTGGTCGTCGTCGCATCACTCTGATTGAGCACGTTCTCGACGGTTACGCCGATGTGCGCCTTGCCGTCGTTGAAGATCCGGGTGTCGAAGATCACGCGCAGGAAGGAATGCGGCGCGCCATTCGCCACAGGCGCGACGACGGTGCGCCATTCCCGAACGAGCGGGCCATCGAGCCACACGTCCCCGCTCGGGCTGCCTGGTAGCGCCGCGACGTATGCCGTGCCGCCGATCGTGAGCGTAACGGTGGCTGTCGCGACGGTCGGCGTGAAGGATCCGCCGGACGCAGTCGCTGCCGTGATGACGTAACTACCGGCGCCCGAAACGTTCGCAGTGACGATCGCGAACTTGATTGAGCCGTCCGGCCAGCGGTTCTTGACGTCGGTCTGCGTGGGCAGCGAGCCGATCTGGAGGCCGGCCACGGCCTTTCCCTGTGGAACGGCCTCGCCGAAGGTTGCCCAGCCGGCTGTGAGGCCGACCGTCGCGATAGTGCTCGTGGAGTCCGCGTCCAGCTGTGCGTGCGGCCACGCGACGAATGCAAGTGCAACGACGACGACTCGCAATCGCCGTACGACACGCCGGACAGGGTTCAGGCCTGACGGCATTGTGCAGCGCGCCGCGCAATTGCCGGGCCAGAAGAGACAATGTTTTCGCGCAGAATGCGAGTCGGGACACAGCACCCGCTTTGCGCGGAAATCCGCCCGGAATCGCAGGCGCCACACACGCGACGCCGCACGATTCTTCGTTCAAGGCGCTGTCAATTGTTCGTTGTTCGAGCCAGAGTGCGCAGACGCGCCGACTATTATCGCGCCCCAGGCAGACTTTCGCGCGCGCCGCTGCACAGAGCATCGCATCAGTGCGGGGGACCGATGGGCCCCGCCTGGTGAGGTACGACTGATCGGTCCTACCCAACCCACCGGATGGGCCCATCGGTCACACACCTGTGCGACGCTACGGCACGACGACCGCCACTTCATTGGACGGCCCGCTGACGCCGCATGCATTCCGCGCGTGCAGCCTCACGTAGTACGTCCCGCGTCCGACGCCGTTGGCGACGAACGTCGTATAGCTGTTTCCAGTATCGGCATTCGCCGCGTCGGCGCCACGTGACGAATAGCCGGCGATCAGCACGTAGGATGTCACCGCGCCGGGCGCCGCGATCCACGTGAGCGTCACTGTCGAACCGCTGACGGAGTATGCGAGCCCGGTCGGCGCGATCGGTGCGCTGCTGCAGCCGCCGCCCACGACGACGGCGATCTCATTCGATCCACCGCTGACGTGGTCCGGATAGATGCTGCGGACACGGACCATGTAGACGCCGCTGCCGACGTTGTCGGCGGTGAACGTGACATCACCTGTGACGACCTGCGCAAGATCGCTCGCGCCGGGACGCGAACCCGCCTCGATCAGGTACTGCGCGGGACTACCCGCCGCCGGACCGTCCCAGACGAGCACCACCGTGGATCCGTTGACGAACGAGCGCAGATTCAGGGGGGCGCCCGGATCGGCCGGCGCCGCCGGCGATGGTGCATCGCCGCTCGACGGACTCGCCGGCGCCGGCGCCGGATCCGGCGACGGACCGGGCGATGGCGATGGACCTGGCGCCGGCGGCGCGGGCGGCGCCGGAGGTGGTGGCGGCGCTGGCGGCGGTGGCGGAGTCGCCGCGGCCGGCGCCGCCTGCGACACAGTGATCGTCTGGCCGCCGACATTGACGATGGCGGTACGCGCCGGCCCGGTGTTTGCCGCAACGAACATCGTCACGTTGCCCGATCCGCTGCCACTGGCTGGCGAGGCAAACGTGATCCACGCGCTCGTCGTCTGCGGGACCCACGAGCAACCGGACGCGTCCGTCACGGTGATCGTTGTCGCAGTACCAGTCGCCGAAAACGACGTCTGAGCGGTCGACGCCGCGTCGCAGCGCACGCGCGCGCGCCAGATGTTTGCCGTCGCCGCACCGTTTGCGCGGTCAGACCAGAAATACAGCGTCTGCGTGTCGCCGCTCACCGCGGGATGACTCTCGACGCCGCTCGAATTGATCGCGGTGAAGTTCACCGCCCCGCCGAACGGCGACGACAGCGCGTCGCGCGTCGCGAACCAGATGTCCGTACTGCCGACACCGCCCGCGCGATCCGATTCGAAGTACAGCGAGAGGCCGTCGACGCTCAGCTCTGGGCTGCCGTCACGCGACGATGAGTTGATGGCGGAAAGCGGTTGGGGAGCGGAGAACGTGCCGGGGCGCGTCGTCCGCGACGCCATCCAGATGTCGGCGCCACCCATGCCGCCGGCGCGATCGGATTCGAAGACGATCGTGAGTTCGTCGGACGTCAGCGAGGGCGCCACCGAGTTCGGCGTCGGGAGGTTCAGCTCAGCGATCGCGACTGGCGCTCCGAACGCGCTGGCGGTGTTGGCCCGCGACGCCATGAAGATGTCCTGTCGTGAGCCGCCGCTGGCGCGCGTCGAGCTGAAATACATCCGCAACCGGTCGGACGACAGCCATGGCCGCGCCTGCGATTCGCCGGGAACCCCTGTGGCGAGCGGCGTCATCAGGCCGACGCCGTTGTCGAGGAATACGCTGTACTGTCCGCGAGCGTCGACGTCCAGTAGCGAGACGTTCCAACCGGGCCACCACGTGCCGGTCGTGGTCGCGAAGCCGGCCCCGTTGTCGATCGCCTTCATCCATGAGCCGGTGGTCGCGTTGTAGCCGAACACGTCGGTGCGGCCATTTCCGTTCAGATCCACCGGCTGAACGGCGAGGCCGGCCGACCACAGGCCGCTGCCGAACGCTCCACCGCCGGTGATCGCTGCCGACCACGCGCCGGTGCCCGCGTTGTAAAAGAGAAGGTCGGGGCTCGCGTCGCCGTTGAAGTCGAAGGTCCCTGTCCCGAACTGGTTCAGCGACACATCTTGCGACGCAACCGTGATCGTCCCGTTTCGCGCCGGCACGGTGCTGTTCGCCTGCACCTGCAGCGTGACAGTGCCGTTGCCCGTCTCCGAACCCGACGAGCCGGCGATGGTCGCCCACGGCAACGCGCTCGATGCGGTCCAACTGCAGCCGGCGGCCGTCGCGACCGTCACGCTGGCGGTCCCGCCGCCCTGTGCGATGGCTGGTGCCGGCGGCGTCACCGTGTACGAGCACGAGCTGCCCTGGTTGACCGTGAATGTCTGGCCGCCGATCGTGATCGTTCCGGTCCGCGGCGCACCCGTGTTCGCGGATACCGAGTAGCCGACGCTGCCGGTGCCCGTCCCGCTTGCCCCGGAGGTCACCGTGATCCACGGCACGTTGCTCACCGCCGTCCAGCTGCACGTGCTCGCCGACGCGTTCACGGTGATGCTGCCCGTGCCGGCAGCAGCCGGGTTCGTCGCGCTTGCCGGTGACAGGGACCATGAGCATGGCGCCGGTGGCGGCGGGGCGCCGGCAGCAGTCGGATACGGGTCGAGCGCGAAGCCCGCGCGGCATGCGAGGAACGGCTCGTTCGTCGGATTCGTCGCGCAGGCCGACGACGCGATACCGATGAACGGCCAAAGATAGTCGTAGGCCCCCTGCGCGCCGGCGCTGCCGCGCTCGCGCGCTTCCATGATCGCGATCCGCGCTTCCGGACCGCTGTAGCCCGCGAAGTCGCGATGAGCCGCGAGAGCGCCCGGCACGAACTGAGCCATGGTCGTGAAGAAGGTGACCGAGCCGTCGGCGTTCAGCGTGCCGTACGGCATCGCGTACGGCGCGCCCTCGGCGCGCGGGTAGTCGGGCTCGCTCGTGAAGAACTTCAGCTGCAGATCGTTGGCGGCGTCGCGATACGCGTTGTCGCTCGCGAATCCGAGCTTCACCGCGCGATCGATGCCGTAGGCGAGAAAGTTGTTTTCCCAATTGGCGAAGTACTGCGGCCCTTCGGGCCGGTCGTACGGGGTCCAGGCATAGACGATCCACAGCGGATTGCTAGGCGTTTTGAGTCCGCGCGCGTAGCCGTCGAGCCAGTTGAGATTGTTGACGACCTTTTCGCTGAGATACGCCTTCACAGGCGACGCATCCGGGTAATACGCGGCGGCTTCCGCCATGTTCCGCAACACCCAGCCGAAGCCGCGCACCTCGTTACCCGTGAGCAAGCCCTGTGAGCCGTGGCCGTAGGTGAAGAGCATCCCGTGATTCGCCCAGAACGCCATTTCCTCCGCGTAGTAGCGATCGCCGGTGAGCATGTACGGAACGAAGGCGAGATCGGGAACGTGCGCATTCGAGGGCCCGAGCGGCGACTGCCCCGGACCCGGAACGCCGGAACCGTACTCGGGCATCGGCATCGGACTTCCTTTGATGCCCGTGCCGCCGGCCGCGAGCCAGACGGCCGGCTGTTGATCGACCGACATCAGATGTTCCGTGCCGAGCCCCGACAGCGCGGCGTTCTCGGGCTCGCGCACGTGGATCGGCCACGATCCCGCGAGGTCGCCGTTCGCCATCACGAACTGCCCCTGGGTCACGTTCTTCTTCACGAGGTAGCGCGCCGTCCAGTCGGGAATTGGTCCGAGCTCGGCGCGGCCGCCGTGCGCGCCCATGATCTTCTCGACGGCGCCGGCCTGCAGGATGTCGAAATTGGGGTCGGTGCCGATCGCGTCGACGCGGGCGTCGACCGCGACGACGGCGTTGAAGGCGGGGATCGCCTTCGAGATATTGAACGGCGTCAGGTCCGGCGTCACGATCGCCGCCGGCGCGTGCAGGTCGTACGCCTTGCGCCAGCGGGTCAGGTAATAGTGCTGGACGCCTGTAAGCGTAAAGAGCGTCTGTCCGTTGGCCGCCACCGTCACGTCGTACGTGGTGGTCGTCGCGCCGGTCTGATTGAGTACGTTCTCCACCGTGAAGCTGACGTGCGCCTTGCCGTCGCTGTAGACGCGCGTGTCGAAGATCACACGCAGGAACGGGTGCGCGACGGCGCCGGCGGTTGGAGCGACGACGCTGCGCCACTCCCGCACCAGCGGACCGCCGAGCCAGACGTCGCCGCTCGGGCTCGAAGGCAGCGTCGCGACGTATGACGTCCCGCCGATGACGAGCGTGACCGACGCGCTCGGGACGCTTGGCGTGAACGTTCCGCCGGCCGCGGTCGTGGCGGTGATGTTGTAGTTCCCCGCGGTCGACACGTTCGCGGAAACGATCGCGAATTTGATCGAACCGTCGGGCCAGCGGTTCTTGACGTCGGTCTGCGTCGGAAGCGTGCCGATCTTGAGCCCGCTCGTCGCCTGTCCCTGCGGCACCGCCTCGCCAAAGGTTGCCCACCCAGGTGTCAGTCCTGCCGTCGCAATGGTGCCGGTGCCCTGTGCGTGTGCACGAGTGTGTGTGCAGACGACGAGCGCGAGCGCCACGAAGGCGGTCCTGATGCGGACAGCATCGGACGAAACCCGGGGTAATGAGAGAGTCGTCATGACCAGTCAGTCGCGCAAGGGAAGGGCCACGGCGTCCGGTCGATGCACGGCCTTTCGCACAAGCAGTGCACGTGCAAGCACTTCGTGCACGTTACCCTCGAGCCGTCATCGGCGACGCAGACGCGAAATCGGCCCCCTATTTGTATCAGGCGTGACAATTATGGCGCGGAACGACGCGCGGATTGTGGAAGAAACAGGGCGGGCCACAGAGTGGCCCGCCTGCGGGGACGCGACGCAGCGTGATCAGCGGCGGCGCCGGCGGCTCTGCGCGACGGTGAATGTACTGCCGGCGATCGTGATCGTGCCCGTCCGCGATTGGCCTGTCGTATTCGCCGCGACCGAGTATCCGACTGGGCCGCTGCCAGCCGCGGCCGCGCCGTTCGTCACCTGGATCCAGGACGCGTTGCTCGTCGCAGTCCACGAGCACGCGCCGTCCGACGCCGTCACGGTCACGGTCCCGGTAGCCGCTGCCGACGTGAAGCTCGCGTTCGTGGGCGACAACGAGAACGCGCACGCCGGCGGCGGAGGAGGAGGTGGTGGCGGTGGAGGTGGAGGTGGAGGCGGTGGCGGCGGGGGCGGGGGCGGCGGCGTCGGCGATTCGGTGGAGGCAGGATACGGATCGAGAGCGAACCCCGCGCGGCACGCCAGGTACGGCTCGTAGATGGTTCCGTTGGTTCCACAGAATGACTGCCCGGTTCCGATGAACGGCCAGAGGTAGTCGTACGCGTCCTGTGCGCCGGCGCTGCCGCGCTCGCGGGCCTCCATAATCGCGATCCGCGCTTCCGGCCCGGAGTAGCCGGCGAAGTCGCGATGGGCCGCCAGCGCGCCCGGCACGAACTGCGCCATCGTCGTGAAGTAGGTTGCCGGCCCTTGGTCGATTGTCCCGGCGGTTGTGCCGTAAGGCATCGCATACGGCGCGCCTTCGGCGCGCGGGTAGTCCGGCTCGCTCGTGAAGAACTTCAATTGCAGATCGTTGGCGGCATCCCGGTAGGCGTTGTCGGTCGCGAACCCGAGCTTGACCGCGCGATCGATCCCGTAGGCGGCGAAGTTGTTTTCCCAATTGGCGAAGTACTCGGGGCCTTCGGGCCGGTCGTACTTCGTCCACGCGTACACGATCCACAGGGGATTGTCCGGCGTCTTGAGACTCTTCGCGAACGTGTCGAGCCAGGCCAGATTGTTGACGACTTTCTCCGCGAGATACGCGTTCACCGGAGACGCGTCGGGATAGTACGCCGCAGCTTCCGCCATGTTCCGCAGCACCCAGCCGATGCCGCGCACTTCGTTGCCCGTGAGGAGCCCGCGCGCGCCGTGCCCGAAGGTGGCGAGCATGCCATGGTTTGCCCAGAACGCCATCTCCTCTGCGTAGTAGCGATCGCCCGTCAGCAGGTACGGCACGAATGCGAGATCGGGGACGTGCGCGTTCGACGGTCCGAGCGGCGACTGTCCCGGACCTGGAATGCCCGATCCGTACTCCGCCATCGGCATCGGCGTGCCCTTGATGCCGGTGCCGTTGGCCGACAGCCACGTGTTCGGCTCCTCATCGATGGACATCAGGTGCTCTGACCCGAGGCCGGTTGGCGTTGCGTTGTCCGGCTCGCGCACGTGAATCGGCCATGAGCCGGCGAGATCGCCGTTCGCCATCACGAACTGCCCTTGCGTCGGGTTTTTCTTCACCAGATAGCGCGCGGTCCAGTCCGGAAGCGGACCGAGCTCGGCGCGTCCGCCGTGCGCACCCATCACCGGATCGACGGCACCCGACTGCAGGATGTCGAAGTTCGCGCCGATCGTGTCCACGCGCGGATCGAGCGCGACGACGGCGTTGATCGGTGGAATGGCCTTGGAGAGATTGACGGGCGCCAGATCGGGACAGACCGTCGCCGGCGGAGCGTGAAGATCGTATGCCTTGCGCCACCGCGTCAGGTAGTAGTGCTGCACGTTCGCGTGCGTGAAGAGCGTCTGCCCGTTCGCCGCAATCGACACGTCGTAGGTCGTCGTCGTCGCGCCGGTCTGATTGAGGACGTTCTCGACGGTGAAGCTCAGGTGGGCCTTGCCGTCGTTGAACACGCGCGCGTCGAAGATCACCCGCAGAAACGGATGCGGCGTCGCGCCGGCCAGTGGAGCGACGACCGCGCGCCACTCCTGGACGAGCGGGCCCGAAAGCCACACGTCCGAGCCGGCCGTCGCCGGCAGGTTGGCGACGTATGCGACACCGCCGATCGTCAGCAACACCGATGCTGACGGAACGACCGGGGCGAACGATCCACCGGCGGCAGCGGCCGAGGTGACCGCGTAGTTGCCGGCGCTCGGCACGTTCGCCGACACGATGGCGAACTTGATCGAACCGTCGGGCCAGCGATTCTTGACGTCGGTCTGCGTCGGCAGCGAGCCGACCTGCAGCGCGTCCGTCGCCTGACCCTCGGCGAGCGCCTCACCAAACGTTGCCCAGCCCGCGGTCAGGCCGACTGTCGCGACCGGTTGGCTAGATTGGGCCGCCGGCTGTGTGGATGCACCCGCGACGATCAATGCGAGTGCGATAAAGGAATTGGCGATGCGCCGCGCCGCTCGCGCGCCAGGGCCGATGAGCGTGATGGGCATGGCGCGGCGCTCGGCAAGCACCGAGCCAGGCGGCGAGAGGCAATCGTGAGTTGATGCGCGAGTTTATGACACAGAGCGACAGACGATCACCGCCGCTCATCGATGCGCGAAGAGTCGCAAAGACGGCGCTCGATCGGCGATCACGATTTTCGGTGATGAGCTTGAGGAATCGAGATTCGTTGCTACCTGAATCGACAGGACGTGATCGCACCGAGCAGCACGATCGCGACGAGCAGCATGGCGGCGACCGCCGTCTGCTGCAAACGCTTCTTCGCAAGGGCCTTCTGCGGGATGAACGCGGCCGGAGGTGTGCTCTCCGCCTGTCGGTGTACGGGCGCCGGTCGGGCGACGGGTACGCGCTGCGCCACGCTCATGAAGCCGTTCGAGAGCAGCAGCACCACGGGCCGGGCGAGCGATCGCGTTGGCGAGGCAATCAGTGCAGCGAGCGAGGCGTCGACGAAAAACGCGGCGCGTTCAAGGAACCGCGATCGATCGCCGGTGTCACTGAATAGTGCGGCGAGCGTGAAGACTTCACTCTTTCGAATGTCCTGGGCAGCCCACGTTTCGGTCGGATACTCGAGGATCTCCGGCTTGTCGAGATACGGGTATTCGTGGTCCGCCATCCAGCGCGCGTAGTGAACGAGCGCGTCGCGGCCATAGGCGTACATCCAGTCGTTCTCTCCCAGCTCGACCTTGTAGTCGAGGTACTTGCCCAGCACCTGCAGAAAGATGATGTAGGACCACCGCCGCTCGGCATCGAGGAGCTCACGGGCGCCGATGTCGTCGGCGGGATGAATGCAGCGGCGAACGAGCTCCTCGGCCTTCGCGAGATAGCGGCGATCGCCGGTGAGGCGATGGCCAACCATCAGCGCAAGGATTGAATTGCCTGCGCCGCGGCCGGGTCCGTGATAATCGGGCGAGTTGGTGGCGCTCGCCAGGCCGGTGTGGGAGCCGGTCAGCCAGCGCAGGACGGTTTTGCTGCCATCGTCCATGTTGATGACCCAGTCGGCGAGGCTGATCGCCGCTTCGCGCGACAGAGGATCGCCGGTGAGCAGCCAGTGCAGGCGCAGTCCGCCTGCGTAGTTGTGCTCGTTGCCGGGCCCGCCGCCGCAGACGCCGGGCTTGCGCGGGTAACTGCGATGGCTGCAGTGACCGGCGGCGACGTAGTGATACGTGTGCCAGAACAACCCGCCGTTGAACGCCGCCTTGTCGCGATCGGTGTGGTAGATGTCGATGTCTTCGACGTGCGTGGCCAGCTCGGTCATCAGCCGCGCCCAGCGCACGTCGCCGGTCCGCATGAACTGGACGGCCAAGCCGCCGATCGCGTCGTACTGATTGTTGTAATGCGAGACGATCGGCGCCGGTTCCTTGCTGAATCGGTTCTCGTGATCGGCGTAGATGTCGCCGAAACTGCGCCATCCGTACTCGTCGATCACGTCGCGCTTGCGCTCGAACGCATCGTCGCCTTCGAGCGCGAGATCGACCAGCCGACGATATCGCGCGTCGACATCGTCGGCTGCCGGCGCGAGGTACGGCACCGCGCCGGCTGCGCTGTACCATTCGGGCGTCATCGATGCGGAAGCGGGGGCGCGGCCCCAGCAGACCGCGTCGCGCGCGATCGGATCGCCGCCGAACGCGAGCGCGAAGCGGTGCGTCTTCTGCTCGCCGCCCTGCAGTTCATGGAGCGCGGCCCAGTGGTGCGGCCACAACCGCAGCGTCAGCGCCTCCGGCTCGAGCTCGATCGCGCGAGGAAAGTTCTGCCAGAAGTGAGCGACGGCGAGCGCGATCGGCGCAGGATCCTGCGTCACGGTGATCGCCGGTGTCGCCCGAAGGCCGGTGCGCTCGGACGACGTGGTGCCGAGTCGATACCCGCGGAACGTGCTCGGCACGATGCCGTCGTGAGTGACGTGGTTCTCGTGCCGCCACGCGTCGCCGCCACTCGAGTCCTGATACAGCTCACAGCGCAGCCCGATTGCCTCGAATGCCGAGTCGATCTCCGCGGCGCACTCGCTGCGGCCGCCTTCACGAAGCGGAATGCGCAGCGACAGATCGCGGAAGAAGACGGCGCCCTCGTCGCCAAGCTCCCACAGTCCGCCGCGATGTCGTGCGCGTCGCGGGTTGCGAACGGTGATTGCGATTCGAGTCGCGCCAGAGCCCGCGAAGAATTCGACGCGCGCGATCACCTCGACCAGCGGCGTGCGCCGCCTGCCGCCGGCACGCGCGTCGATCCGAATCGTCGATCGCAGCGGTCCCTGTTCCTCGACCGAGACGCGGGTGACCACGGTCTGCGACTCGCGGCCGTGCGAATCGGTGAGCGTCAGCGTCGGTGCGTGGGCGTCGTCGACTACCTCGGCAGCGCCGATGGCGACGCGCGCAAACGGAAATGCGTCGCCGCGCGCCAGCGTGAACGTCGCGGCGCCAGTGTCGACGATCGTCCTCGACTCGTCCGATACGATCCGGAGACGATCACGCGGCGCTGCGCCGGACGATGAATCGAGCGTGATGCGATACGAGCGCCCGCGCGCCGGTTCGCCGGTCGAGCAGAAATCGAGCAGCGCCCACCGCACGCTGCCGTCCGGCCACCGCTCGCTCGGCAGTGCCTGCACAGGAACGGCGACTCCGTCCTCGCCGGCGAGGCCGACAATGTTCGCATCGCGAACGATGCCACGCGGAAACGGAACGCCGATCGTCACCGGTTCGGCCACCTGCTGACGCGAGCGCTGCGGTTGCTCGATGAGGCGGACGATCGGATCCGGCGCGCTGTCCCGTGTCATGACGTCTGTAACCACTACCCCGCAACCGTACGCGGACGGCGCCGGCCGGCGACCGACGCCAGCATCGCGGCCATAACGGCTGCGCCCGCCGCCACGACCAACGCGGTCGCGTCAGTCGTTCTCGAGAACACAAAAATCTGTGCCGCCTCGAGGCCGACGAGAAACGTAGTGGCGATCAGCGCGGCCGGGACGAACGGGCGGCGCGCAATCCCGTTGCATCCACACAACGTCGCGGTGACTCCGATCGGCATCGCCGCCACGCCAATCATCGTGAGATCGCGGCCGGTCGCGGCGTCGGGCGACGGCGCGAACGGCAGCAGCAGCCGCTGGTGCGCGTACTTGTCGGCGATCTCGTTCGGGCGCAGCGTGAAGTCGGCGGGCACGAGCCAGGCGGCGGCGAAGATCGCGCAGTACACGAGCAACAGCCGCTCGCGGACCGGCGATCGCCGAACCATGAGCGCACCCGCTGCAAGCAGCGCTTCGAGACGACCGCCGATGCCCCACCACAGGACGATGCCGCTCATCGCGCCGATCGTCTCGGCGCCCACATCGACGACCGACGGCGTACGCCACGGGACGAACGCCTGCGCGAGCTCGATCGCCGTGCTGAGCACTATCGATGCGGCGAGGACGCACGCGCTGGCGTAGAGCCGCCTCGTCAGGGCGGCTAGCCCGGGCTGAACGCCCGGTCCTGCACCTGATCCCGCGGCGGCCATGGCGCACAGCCCGATCGGCACGAACAGCAGCACGTTCGAGGCGAAGTCGCTCAGCGACCATCGCGATGGCGGCACGTCCCACGGACTCCAGAAGCGTGCGATCGCGTCGCTCCACGTCACCGCATGGAAGTCGAACGGAAACAAGCTGCCCCACACCGCGAAGGCGATGAACAGGGCCGCCGCGGTCGTGCAGACTCGCCGGGTCGTCCGCTCCGCGGTCATGGAATCGAACGAACGATGTGCGGCCCGAGACGGTTGGTGACTGCGAGCGGGAGCCGGGTCCAGACCGCAATCGCCGCCCGATACTTCGGATTCGACGGCGACAGATTCGGCAGATTCCGTCCGGGTTCGAGCACGTATTCCCAGTGCAGCGGCGTCGGCTCGGCACGCCACTGCGCCTTGAAGTGGTACGTCCCTTCGTTTGGCGTCGAGCGTCCGAAGTCGAAGGTCTTGTGCCCGCTCGCAATCGCGTCCTCGATCATCCGCCAATACATCAGCGTGTTCGGCGACAGCGCGCGATACTCCCGCAGCGACGAGGCCCACGGATTCTCCACCGTGTCCCTGAACGCCAGCGTGATCGCGCCCGCCACCGTCACCTCGCCGGCATCGACGAGGAACACGCGAGCGCTCTCAGGAAAGGCCGCCAGCACGGCCGCGAAGAACGCGCGCGAATACACCGGCGTGCCGAGATCCCGCATGTTGCACGCGAAGACGGCATAGAAGCGGTCGAGGAGTTCGGCGCCGCCGGCGCGCGCGGACAGCTGGCTCTTCTCGGCCTTGCGGACCTGATTGCGCACCTTGCGATCGAGCTGCGTCCACGCGGTTGCGCAGTCGCGGTCCAGCGTCAGCCGCATGCCGACCTTGTGATCGCGCACCTGTAGATCGGGAAACTGCCGCGCCGTATGACGAAGCTCGACGTGCGCCAGCTTGCGTTCGCGACGGAGGGCCGCAGCACGATCGAGCAGGGCCGCGGCCGACGCCGCGTCGCGTGCCAGCACGCCACCGTAGTTCACGAACGGCAGCGACACGGCGAAGCGGCCGAAGACGCGGCTGTTGAACAGCACCAGCGGCAGGACGCCGACGATCGATCGATGCTCTCGGGCGGCGAGATACACCGTCTCATGACCGAACGCCTGCTCGAAGACCTCACGCCATTTCCACACGTGGTACGCGGTCGCGTGCGGATGCCTGGAGACGAACAGATCCCACTCGCTCTGGGTGACATCGGCGGTCACCTGCAACGACGACGGCACGACGGTAGCGGGGGCAATCGCAGCAACGCTCATGGGGCAGACCACACATAGGGCAGCGGACCGGCCGCCGGCTCGGCCGGCGACATGAACTGCTCGTCCAGCAGCGTCATCATCGTCGCGAACTTGAAGTCGCGGATGAGGGTGCGGAGCCGCTCTTCGGTCCGATTCAGGTTGAAGTAATGACGGAACCGCCCGAGCGCCGGCGCGCGCAGGCGCGGCTGATCGGGATCGATTTCCCATGGATGCAGATAGAAGATCGCCGGCCGCTGCTCGCGCTCGTTCAGGCGGGTGATTCCCCAGCGCGTCCACGCGTACGGCAGGATCCGGAAGTATCCGCCGCCGCCGATCGGGAGATTGAACGGTCCGCAGCGAACCGTCGACCCGGGTGCTTCGACGAGCTTCGCCGTGCGATGAAGCACGTAGGGCTGGCGCGGCGAGATCGGAATGCCGTAGCGATCGTGGTGAATCGGAAAGATGCTCGCGTCGTAGGTATAGCCTTCCTCGATCAGGACGTCGAGCGCCCACAACGATTTCGGCGTCACCGAGTAGCTCGGCGCCCGATATCCGTGCACGCGGTCGTTGGTCGTCGATTCGAGCAGGTCCTTGGCGCGGCGCACGTCCTCACGAAACGCACGCGGCGTGAGGTCATAGACGAGGCGGTGGCCGTAGCCGTGCGAGGCGATCTCGTGTCCCTGCTCCGCGATGGCGCGCACCAGGCCCGGAAAGCGCTCCGCGACCCAGCCGAGGATGAAGAACGTCGCCTGCACCTGTGCGTCCTCGAAAATCTGCAGCAGGCGCTCGGTGTTCGCGCAGACGCGGCTCTCCATGCCTTCCCAGGCATGCCGGGGGACCAGACCGTCGAAGACGCTGACGTGGAAGTAGTCCTCGACGTCAATCGTCATCGCGTTGACGACCGGTCGAGTCACTGCCCTCTCCGGAGCAGCACCGTCTTGATCGTCTCGAACACGATGAACAGATCGAGCGCGATCGACATGTTCTTGATGTAGAAGAGGTCGTACTGCAGCTTCTCGACCGCGTCTTCGACCGTCGCGCCATACGTGTAGCGGACCTGGGCCCAGCCGGTCAGGCCCGGTTTCACGACATGACGCTGGCCGTAGAACGGGATCTGCGCCATCAGTGATTCGACGAACTCCGGCCGCTCCGGCCGCGGGCCGACCAGGCTCATGTGGCCGGCGAGGATGTTCCAGAACTGCGGCAGCTCGTCGAGCCGCGTCCGGCGGAGGAACCGCCCGACGCGGGTGATGCGCGCATCGCCTGAGGACTTCGTCCAGACCGGGCCGGTGTCGCGCTCGGCATTGGCGCACATCGACCGCAACTTCCGCACCACGAACACGCGTCCGTCGCGCCCGACGCGTCGCTGGGAGTAGAAGGCCGGTCCCGGCGACGTCAGGCGCACGACGATGGCGAGCAGGAAGATGATCGGCGCGGTCAGGACGAGGCCGATGCCGGCGCCGACGACGTCCACGAGCCGCTTCACCATCAGCAGACGGCGGGTCTTGCGGAAGCCGGACGAGAAGATCAGCCAGCTTGGACGGAGATTCTCGACCGCAATCTTTCCGGTGTATTCCTCGTACACCGACGTGAGGTGATCGAAGCGCACGCCGTCGAGCTTCATCTCGAGCAGCTTGTCCATCGGCAGCTTGCCGCGCGCGTCTGCGAGGCTGACGACGACGCGATCGACACCGCGCGCGCGGACCAGCGACGGAATGTCGTCGATCGTGCCGAGGAATGGCAGTGAGGCGATCGGCCGGGCGGCAGACGGATCGGCGTCCACGAAGCCGACGATCTGCACGCCGATCTCATCGCGCCGATGGAGCTCCTGCGCCAGCGCCAGGCCGGCGCCGCTCGCACCGACGAGGAGCAGCCGCTCGCGCGGTCCGACCTGTCGGGCTGCCCACGCGAACGCGAGACGCCAGAGGATGACGCCGGCTGCGGCCAGTGGCGCCGCCGGCGCAAGGACGCCGCGCGCGACCGTGAGCGCCGGAAACACCGTGTAGACGCCGGCAAGAATCAACAGCGTGATGCCGATCGCCTCGAGGATGCGAATCAGCAGCTCGGCACGGCTCCCGCCCACGTGCGGATCGTCGTAGAGGTCGCTGTAGTAGAGACACAGCTGCGACACG
>DATFXR010000643.1:0-2566 GCA_035315685.1 Vicinamibacterales bacterium
GCTGCGCGCTCCGGGTCTTCCGGCGCGGGTGGGGCGTCATGATCACCATTCACGCCGATCCCCGTCTCGGGGGTATTGGCCGGCGCATCGCTGGCGGGAAACGTCTCTTCGAGTGCCTCGTCCACATCGTCGACCATACGAATAGAGTAACGCGGATCCGGCTGAAGCCGGGCACGACGACCCTCAACGCGGGTCCGGCTGAAGCTGGACACTACGAGCGTAAAAACAGACTCTGCGCTCTCCGTGCGCTCTGCGGTTGCTTTGGCTTCAAGGGAAACGGCCCAGCGCGTTGAGGAGCTCGAGCTTTGCGCGGCGCAGCTGATCTTCCGCCACCACCACGGCGGCGTCGAGGTCGCGCGCGCTGCGTTCGGCGTCGATCACCTCGATGTTGGTCGCCGCGCCGGCGCGGAAGCTGATGTTGGTGATCGTCTCCACCTGCTGCGCCTGATCGGCTGCGGCGCGCGCCGAGGCGAGCGTCCGCTCGATGCTCGCCACCGCCTCCCGTGCGGCGCGGATCTCCGAGCTGGCCTGCGTGGTCGCACCGGCGAGGCGCGCGCGGGCCTGATCGACGTCGGCGCGCCGCTCGATCTTCAGGGCCGCACGCGAGCCGCTGTCGAAGACCGGAATCGTCGTCTGCGTCAGGAACCGCCAGGTGTGCTGCGGCAGGAACAGCTGCGCCGGGTAGATGGTCGACGGCTGGAACAGCGCGTCGATCGTCGGCCACCAGTCCTTCGAGCTGTCGCGCAGGATGCGGTCCGCGGCCTGCTGCTCCGCGGCGAACAGGCGCAGGTCGGCGCGATACGGCTGCGCCGACGCGGACGGATCGTCAGCGGGTGGCGGCACGGCGAAGTCCGGGTCGTCGATCGCGTCTGCGGGGCCATCGGCCACGATCAGCACGCCGAGCGCTTCCTGCGCGCGATAAAGGCTGAGGCGGCCGGTCTCGAGCAGTCCCTCGTTGGTCGACCACAGCTGCTGCGCGCGCAGCGCGTTCAATCGGCTGCCGCTGCCCCGCTGTTCGAGCTCGTTGGCAAGATCGAAATGCGCCTTGGCCGCATCGCGCGCGCGCACGGCGGTCTCGACGATCCGACGCTGCGCCAGAATCGTGAGGTAGGCATCGGCGGTCGCGAAGGCGATCTGGCGCCGCGTCTCCGCGACGGAGAGCTCTGCGACCGTGCGGGTATCCTGCGCCTGCGTGCGGCGCGCCCACGCGGCGGCGGCGAGGATCGGCATGCTGGCGGCCAGCGACGCCGTCACCGAGTTGCGCGGCGTCACCGTTTGCCCGTCGAACTCCACGCCGCGATTCAGCGTCGTCGTCGCGAGGTTGCCGGTCAGCTGAAACAGCGTCGCGGCACGCGCCTGACGGACGAGGCCTTCGGCGTGCAGGATGCCGGCCGCGGCCTCGGCGACCGTCGGATTGTTCTCCTGCGCACGCCGGATCGCATCGCTGAACGTGACGCGAACGACCGGCGCCGGCGCCTGCGCGCTCGCCGCCTGGCCGCAGAGCAGCGCGAGAATCGACGCCGTCGCACGGGAAGCAACCGCCGAGCGCGCGGAGACCGCAGAGAGAAATCTGTTCGGCGCGCTCTGCGGTGTCTGCGCTTGCTTTCCCGGGCTGCCGCTACACCCGACGACGTCCGATGCTCTTGACGACCACATACAGAACCGGAATGAACGCCAGATTCAGGAAAGTCGACGCGATCATGCCGCCGGCGACGGCGGTGCCGACCGAGTGGCGCGCCTCGCGTCCGGCGCCGGTCGCGAGCACGAGCGGCATCACGCCGAGGATGAACGCCAGCGACGTCATGAGGATCGGCCGCAGCCGGATGCGCGCGGCCTCGACGGCAGCGTCGGCGATGGACAGCCCGCGTGCGCGCAACTGCTCGGCGAACTCGACGACGAGGATGCCGTTCTTGGCCGACAGCCCGATCAGCATCACCAGACCGATCTGGCAGTAGACGTCGTCGATCAGGCCGCGGCCCCACTGCGCGGCCAGTGCGCCGAGGATCGCGATCGGCACCGACAGCAGAATGATGAACGGCAGCGTGAGGCTCTCGTACTGGCCGGCGAGCGTCAGATAGACCAGCAGCAGGCCAAGGCCGAAGATCGCGGCCGACTGGCTGCCGGCCTTGATTTCCTCGAGCGACAGCCCCGACCACGCGTACGAGAATCCCTGCGGCAGCGCGCGGCTCGACAGGTCCGCCATCGTCGCCAGCGCCTGCCCCGAGCTGAATCCCGGCGCCGCCGATCCGTTGATCTCGGCCGAGCGGAACAGGTTGAAATGGGCGATGCTTTTCGGCGCCGTCGCTTCCTTCACCGACACCACGTTGCTGAGCGGCGCCATGCGGCCGCCCGCAGTGCGAACTGCGTACTTCTCGATGTCGCTCGGACTCGAGCGGTACTGCTGATCGGCCTGCACGTAGACGCGGTACGAGCGTCCGTTGAAGTCGAAGTCGTTGACGTAGGTCGAGCCGAGCAGGATCTGCATGGTGTTGGTCACGTCGCCGAGCGACATGCCGAGGCTCTTCGCCTGCTCGCGGTCGATGTCGACGACGATCTGCGGATCGTT
>DATFXR010000644.1:0-5242 GCA_035315685.1 Vicinamibacterales bacterium
CGTGAGCATGCCGTACTTCGCGCCGCTCGCGGCCATGCCGACCACTTCCTGCGCGCCGAGGTTGGCCGACAGGAACGCCAGCCCGGCGACCCACGCCGGAATCGACCGCCCGGCGAGGAAGAAATCGGCGCTGTGCGTGACGCGCTCTTTCAGCAGCACGCCGATCGCCAGCACGAACACGACATACGAAGCGATGATGAGCAGATCGACTGGTGTCAGATGCATACGCGCGCCACATGGTAAAGCGAAACGCCGTTGATGTACTTTTCCGACCCATGTGCCGAACGTTTCTCTCGATCGCGATCCTGCTGGCGGTCGGTCCCGCCGCCGCCGACGCGCAACTCCGTGGCCAGACGATCGCCTCGAACCTCCCGCAACTCGTGGCGGCGGTGGCCGATCCGCTGCAGCCCGGCGTCCTCTACGCGGTCCAGCAGAACGGCCTGATTCAAACCGTGCAGGGGTCGACCGTGCTGCCGACGCCGTTCCTCGACCTCCGATCGCAGACGGTGGCCGATGGCGAGCGCGGGTTGCTCGGGATGGCATTCGCGCCGGATGTCGCCAGCGGCCGCTTCTTCGTCAACTTCACCAACGCGAACGGCGACACGGTCGTCGCGCGATTCCGCCGCTCGTCGTCCAGCCCGCTCGTCGCCGATCCGTCGTCGCGCTTCGATCTCCGCTGGCCGAACGGCAGCCGTGTGATCAGCCAGCCGTTTCCCAATCACAACGGCGGCAACCTGGTGTTCGGCCCCGATGGCTGTCTCTACGTCGGCCTCGGCGACGGCGGCAGCGCCAACGATCCGAACAACAACGCGCAGAACCCGCAGTCGCTTCTCGGCAAGATGCTGCGCATCGACGTCAACGTGCCCGACAACGATGCGGCGGGCTACCTGGTCCCGCCCGACAATCCGTTTCTGCGCGGCGTCCCGATTGCGGCACTCGGCGAGATCTGGGCCTTCGGATTGCGTAACCCGTGGCGCTACTCCTTCGACAACCCCGCGCTCGGCGGCACCGGCGCGCTCTTCATCGGCGACGTCGGCCAGAACAACCGCGAGGAGATCGACATCGCGCCGGCGGGCCGCGGCGGCCAGAACTACGGCTGGCGCATTCGCGAGGGCACCATCGCCACCCCCGGCGTGCCGCCGACCGCACCCGCGTTCACACCGCTCACCGAACCGCTCGGCGACTACGGTCGATCGACCGGCACCACCGTGATCGGCGGCTACGTCTATCGCGGCCGCACGCTCGGCAGCGATTTCTTCGGCCGCTACTTCTTCGCCGACGAAGGCAATGGGCACGTGTGGTCGATCGCGTGGAGCCTCGACCCGGCGTCCGGTCGCGGATCGGTCCTGAACATCGTCGATCATACGGCGGAGATCGGCGCGCTCGGGCCGATCTCGTCATTCGCCGAAGACGCTGGCGGCGAACTCTACCTGATGGTCTACGGGTTCGGCAACGGCGGCCGCATCGTCAGGCTGGTGAGCGATCGGCTGTCGCCGACCGCCCCCGCGAATCTCACGCAGCAGATCAGCGGACGGTCGGTCACGCTCAACTGGAGCGGGGTGTCCGGCGCGACGCAGTATCGAATCGAAGCCGGATCACGTGCCGGCGCCAGCGACCTGGCCGTGGTCGACACCGGATCGGCCCAGACGATCTTCACGGCGAATGGGGTTGGCGACGGCGTGTACTACGTGCGCGTGCGGGCGGTCGTCGGCGCCACGTCGAGCGCGCCATCGAACGAGGTGATCGTCGCGATTGCCGGCGGCCCGTGTACGGGGCCGCCGGCGCCGCCAGCCGGACTCACCGCGTCGGTGAGCGGACGATTCGTTGCGCTGAACTGGGCTGCGTCCGGCACGATTACCAGCATCGCGCTCGAGGCCGGCTTCTCACCTGGGGCCGCCAACGCGGCGCTCATGGTACTCGACGCCTCGGCGCGGAGTTTTTCGACCAACGCGCCGCCTGGCCGCTACTTCGTGCGCGTCCGCGCCTCGAACGCCTGCGGCACGAGCGCGCCGTCAAATGAGGTGGCGGTCGCGGTGCAGTGACGGCGCGGGGCAGTTTCCGATTCGATTCCCATTCCATTCACAACGCGCGTGTCTGCGTGCTCAGCGTTCTCGGATCAGATGAAAGGGCCATCGCCCAATCGTGGTGACCGGATAATGCTGTTGTTCCAGCAACGCATTGCTCCGGGCCATGAAAGAAGGACGGCCCATGGAACGACAGCATATCGGGGGTTGATTTACACAAACAGTTTTTCCAAGCCTGCGATCAGGAGACAGTCTTCGATCTGTAGCACAGCCGGACCATCCGGTCCGGGCGGATCGTCAGCGCGTGAATAGATGCTTTTCTGATGCGGGTTTTTCCTGACTGTCGCGCGTGCGGCCACAGTGCCTACAATGCGCATCGAAGCTCACGCCGCACACAAAATCCACCGTGGCACGAACTTTCGGACACGCCCGGCGTCTCGAACGTACTGCTCCGCGTGCGCTCGCGATCCTGCTCGTCGAGTCCGACGCAGACAATCGCGAGCTCTACGCCGAGTACCTCCGCTATTCGTCTGCCGCCGTGACGACCGTCGAGACGACGGACGCGGCGCTGCCGATCGCGCGATCCGCCGACGTGATCGTGACCGGCATGCGCGTGCACGGCACGTTCGACGGGCTCACGCTCGTCAAACGCCTCCGCGCCCGTGAGGACACCAGGCACGCCACGATCATCGTGCTCACGGCCTGCGTCTTCGAACGCGACGAGCAGATGGCCTTCGCCGCCGGCTGCGATGCGTTCCTGCGCAAGCCGTGCGACCCTGAGACGCTCGTGCAGACGATCAATCGCCTCCTGAAGCGGCAAACGTCGTCCGCGACCGAGCTGCCGGCGTTCGGCGCGAACAGATCCTGAAACGGCAACCGGGTCCGAGGCGTTGCCGCGACGTGCGCTCCGTCCGCACCGCAGATCATCGTCCCGCTCGATTCGCCTATGCCCAGCCCAGCTGGTTCAAACTGATCGTGTCGTTCCAGATCTTGGTCATGTGGGTGATGCGGTCGCCGTCAAACTGCATCACGTAAACGTAGTCGGCCTCGACTTTCTTCCCCGTCGGCGCCACCGGTCCACCCTGGCCTGTGTGCGTCGCCCGGAACACCCCGTAGCCGGCGACGTTCTTTCGCTGGTCGTCCACGGCAAATGAACGAATCTCGTAGGTGGCGTCAGGGCACGGTCCGTAGAGCCCCCTCATCCAGTCGGTGTACTGCTCGAGAGTCGTCACGCCAGCCAATGCGCCAGTTTGCGACGAGAACGTCGCGTTCGCATGGCAGTACTGCTTGCACCCGGCCCAACCCTTGCCCGTTTCACACGCATCAAAAAACGCTTGCGCGGTCTCCTTCATCGCCATCGATTCGCCCTCCAGTTGCCCGGATTATACGGTCCCCTTTCATCGAGCAGCGCGCGTGTCGGAACGACCTGCTGCGGTAACCTATCGCAGCTGATCGGCATGGAGCGCTGAACGGAGGAGCATCCGTGGTGCGGACGGGCGAGTCGAAGCGATGATCGGGTGGTGGGACGGGTGCAGGGTGACCGGTCGTTGCACGACATGGACGCCTCGCGAACGAGCATGAGCACAGCCACTCTGCGACTGCTTCCCGGCGTTCTCACGCTCGCCTGCCTGGCGTCGACGATCGCGGCGACGTCCACGTCACACTCCGCGGCGCCAGAGGGGCCGGCGCTGGTGACGCTGTCGATCGTCGGCACCAGCGATCTCCACGGCGCGGCGTTTCCCCGCGACGGGGTCGGCGGCCTGCCGCTGCTCGCCGGCTACGTCAACAATCTGCGCGCAGCGCGCGCGAAAGAACACGGAGCGGTACTGCTCGTCGATTCCGGCGACACGTTTCAGGGCGGCATCGAATCGAACCTGAGCGAGGGCTCGCTCGTCGTCGACGCGTACAGCGCGATGGGTTATGCCGCGGAAGCGATCGGCAACCACGATTTCGATTTCGGCTCGATCGATTCGGCCGCGGCGCGGCAACTGCCTGGCGACCCGCGCGGCGCCCTCGAGGCGCGTGCCGCACAGGCCCGGTATCCATTCCTCGCGGCGAACCTGATCGACACCGCGACGGGTCGCGCCGTCGCGTGGCCGAACGTCCGCCGGTCCGTTCTCGTCAACGCGGCTGGAGTCAACGTCGGCGTGATCGGCGTCATGACGATCGACGCGCTGCGGTCGACGCTCGCCGCCAACATCCAGGGACTGCGGATCGCCCCGTTGGTATCAGCGATCACCGAGGAGGCGGCGACCCTTCGTGCAGCTGGCGCCGACATCGTGATCGTCGCGGCCCACGCGGGCGGCCGTTGCGATCGATTCGATCTGGCCGCGGACCTGTCGTCGTGCGACGAGGACTCGGAAATCTTCGAGGTCGCGAGAAGCTTGCCCCACGCGCTGGTGGACGTCATCGCCGCCGGTCATACGCATGGCGGGCTCGCCCATCTGGTCGCGGGGATCGCAATCGTCCAGCCGTTTTCGCGAGGTCAGGCGTTCGGCCGCGTCGATCTCGTGTTCGATCGCAGGAGCCGGCGGGTCGTGCGCGTGCAGCCGTTCGCGCCGCGTCGGGTCTGCGCCTGGCAGGATCCGAACACCGCGAACTGTGTTTCTGCCGCCGCATCAGCCGTGCCGGCGCAGTACGAGGGGCGGCCGGTGGCGCCCGATGCGGCGATCGCCAGGGCGATGGAGCCGGCACTTCAGCGTGTGCGTATGCTTCAGGCGATGCCGCTCGGCGTGTCCCTGGACAGGCCGATTCCGCGTGGCGGCGACAGCGGTTCGCCGCTCGGCAACGTGTTCGCCGAGGCGCTGCGGGATTCCGTGGCCGGGGCGGACATCGCCGTTGTCAACAACGCGACGCGTGGCCTGTGGGCGGACCTTCCTCACGGTCTGCTCACATTCGGACGGCTCTACGACGTGTTCCCGTTCGACAATCGGGTTCGGCGCATCACGGTGACCGGTGCCGAGCTCGGTCGCTGGGTGAGCAACGAGATCCGCAACGGCCGTCGAAGCGGGCTTGGCGTGTCGGGAGTCTCGGTGCGGGCGAGCTGCGCGACCGACGGCCTGCGCGTCGATCTCGCCCGCGCCGACGGCCGGCCGATTCGCGACGAGGATCGATTGCTCGCCGTGACAATCGCGGCGCCAACGCTGAGCGGTGGTTTGGCGTCAGCCGATCCGCTCGGCGGCATCGCGCCGGACGTCAACGCGCCCGTCGTGCGCGAG
>DATFXR010000645.1:0-7107 GCA_035315685.1 Vicinamibacterales bacterium
CCGGTCGAACGTCGCGATTTACGGCATCGATCCGCGCGGCCTCACCGATCTCGGCGACGAGTCGATCGAGATCGGGTCGTTCCCGGACGACACGTCGCTCGGCATCGGGCAGAGCTCGCTGCAGAACGAGCTCCGGCTGTCCCAGGACAGCCTGCGCACGCTCTCGGACGAAACCGGCGGATTCGCGGTGGTCAACCGGAACGACTTCGCCACCGCCTACCAGCGGTTGGTCGAGGACAACAGCTCGTACTACGTCCTTGCGTACTATTTGCCTGACGCGCGGCCCGGCCGGCTTCACAAGATCGACGTCCGCGTCACCCGTCCCGGGCTCACCGTCCGCGCGCGCAAGGGCTACGTCACGCCGAAGAAGACCGAGGAGGTCAAGACCGCGAACTCGAAGAACCCGTCGACGCCGGAGTTGCGGGAAGCGCTCGACAGCCCCCTGCCGGTCAGCGGCCTGACGATGCACGTCTTCGCCGCGCCGTTCAAGGGCGCGGCGCCGAACGCCTCGGTGTTGTTCGGCGTCGAGATGCGCGGTCGCGACCTGCAGCTGGCGCAGAACTCGAAGCTGCTGCTCTCGTATCTGGCGATCGATCAGAACGGCAAGATCAAGGGCGGCAATACCGATTCACTGTCGATGCCGAACCTCAAGCCGGAGACCAAGGCGCGGATCGAGCAGACCGGGCTGCGCATGCTCAATCGCGTCGATCTGCCGCCGGGCAAGTACTCGCTGCGCATCGCCGCGCACGACACCAACGGTGGCAATGTCGGGTCGGTGCAATATGATCTCGCGGTTCCCGATTTCCAGAAGGAGAAGTTCAGCATCAGCGGCCTGGTGCTCACTTCGGGTCTCGGCGCGTCGCTGCCGACCGTGCGCGCCGACGAGCAGTTGAAACAGGTACTTCCAGGTCCGCCGATCGCCTCGCGCAGCTTCCCGCAGAACGACGAGATCGTGCTGTTCACCGAGGTCTACGACAACGAGGGCAACAAGACCCACAAGGTGGACATCGTCACGACGATCAGGACCGACGAGGGACGCGAGGTGTTCAAGACCGACGAGACACGCGACTCGACCGATCTCGGCGGCGCACGCGGCGGCTACGGCTACACGACGAAGATCCCGCTGAAGGAAATGGCGCCTGGCAAGTACGTGCTGAGAGTGGAAGGAAAGTCCCGCCTCGGCAACGAGGCTGCGGTCGGGCGTGAGGTGCGAATCGAGATCACACCGCCCACGACGCGATGAGCATTCGGATCCGCCACGAAGGCACGAAGGCACGAAGCCGGTCGAGCCAAAGTCTGGAAGGGCTTCGTTTGAACATCGATCTTCGTACCTTCGTGGCTTCGTGGCGGCTCTGCGTCCTGATGCTTGTTCCGCTGATCCTGGTGGTGAATTCGGTGTCTGCTCAGACGCAAGGCCCGCGGACAATCGAGAAAGGCGAACAGAGCAACATCGCGGACGCCACGCAGGTTGTGGCGCGCACCGAGGCGGAGTGGACGCGGCTCTGGCAACAGCACGCGCCGGGTCGTCCGCGGCCCGCGATCGATTTTTCGAAAGATACCGTGATCGGCGTGTTCATGGGCAGCCGGCCGAACGCCGGGTTCAGCACCGCCGTCGTCAGCGCGACCGAAGGGGGCGGCGCGCTGATCGTCCGCTTCACGGAGACCAGGCCGGCCCGCGGCGCGCCCACCGCGCAGGTGATCACGTTCCCGTACCACCTCGTCGCGATCCCGAAGGTCACGGCGACGAGTGTCAAGTTCGAGAAAGTCGGGTAGGCGGGGCCGATCGCTTCTGCACCGCCGACAGCCAGTTGACGACTACGGTCAGTGGACTCGAGACCGGGCGCCATCGACGCCTGGCGATTATCGCGAGCGGCCGTCCCCGAAGGGCCGGTGGATGTGACTCAGATCTCGATCGGGCCGGCGGTCGAGAGCATGAACGTCAGATCTGGGATTCGATAGTTTTCCCTGGGCGTGGCTTCCCAGAACACGTTGATTCCCGATCGGAGTGTTCCGCGCCCGGTCGATCGCAGCAGCGCACCCAGATGCTCAATCAACGCGTCGAGCATGCGCCGATGCTCGTAATTCGGCGCCGGCGCCATGTGCAGGATTCCCTCCCACATCTCGTCCCAGCGATCGAGGCCGGTACGGCGCCGCTCGGCGAGGTCGTGTGCGCTGAGGTGCGCGATGACGGCTTTCATCGGGTCGATCGTAGCCCAATCGCAAAAAAAAGGCGGGCCCGAAAGCCCGCCGTGTCATCCAGGGTCCGGCTGAAGCCGGACGCTACGAAAGAGGGCAGCTAGCCCCAGCGCCGACTTACTTCTTCTTCGTCGCCGCCGCCGGTTTCGCGGCCGGTTCCTTCTCGCCGCCCGCGGTCAGCTTGTCGACGCGATGCGGCTTCACCGTGCCGTTTGCGTGACTGAAGTTGTAGTTGTTCGCCGACATCTTTGCATTGAACGGCGTTTCGATCTTGACGGTACCGACCTCGCCCGGCTCGAGCCGGTTGATGATGCCCTTGCCGCCGGTGACCAGGCCGCCGGCCTTGTCGTACCACGTCTCGTCGACCGTCAGGCGCAGCAGCGGCGCATTCGTGCCGTTCCGCACTTGCATCGTCGTCACCACCATCTCTTTGTCACGCTTGGTGACCGGCTTGGTGTAATCGACGTCCGCCTGTCCCTTGAACGGCGGCGAAAACTTCTTGCCGGCGAGCACCGACGTCATCGGCGGCGCCTGCGGGCTTTGCGTCTGCGACGTCGGCGACGACTGAGCGAGAACGGCAGTCGTCGCAGCACTGGCGACGACGAGCGACGCGGCAACGGCAAGGCGCGCGCGTGTCATAAATCCTCCCGGGAATAGCCGAGCTGTACGAGGTCGCGGCGATTATATATCGGAGTTTACATCTCGCCGTTCCAGTCCTCCGGCTCCGGATTCACGGAGCGGAAAATCTCCATGTGCCACTTGCCGCCGCCCCACGGCTCGATCACCTCGGCGGCAACGACGTCGACGAGGATCTCGGAGAACACGCGCCCCTCGGGATCGTTTTCGAGGTGGTAGGCCGGCTCGTCCCATCCGAAATTCGGGTAGAGCATCAGCGTGAGGAACAGGTCGTAGCCGTCGTCGACCACGATCAGCTGGCCGCACGGGCGCTTCAAGGTCGAGTGGTAAATCAAGTATTTCTCCGCGCTGTGGGCGCGGATGTAGCGCTTCAGGGCGAACTCGCGGGCGACGACTTCTTCGACGGCGATTTTCTTGTCCCAGCAGTCGCGGCAGTATTTCTCTTCGCCGCGCGGCTCCGAGACTTCCTTCGCGCCGCAGAGCGCGCAGCGCGATTTTGCAACGGCCTTGCGTGACATAAGTAGATCGATCCTAGCACCAACGGAAGTCGTCAGTCTCAAGTCGGCAGTCGGCAGTCAGTCGTCAGTCGAGAGTCGTCAGTCGGCGGTCGGCAGTCGGCAGTCCCGAGTCGGGCAATCGGGACCGCCCAGACGCGCGACTGACTGGCGACTCTCGACTTGCGACTGACGACTTGCGACCGACGACTGTGTCAGTCAGTCGTCCCGCCTGGCCGGCCCGCCTCCACGACGATCGTCCCCCCGGTTCGAATCGGCTGATCGGGCATCGTCACGCGGTCGAGGATCTTGAACTCCGCACGGAGCGTGGCGGGCGTCGCGGTGCACGCGATGTAGCCCCGGCGCGCGCTGTGGTACTTGATGTGGGGGTTGTCGTTCTTGATCGCCTCCCAGTCGCCCGAGATGTCGGCGCCGTCGCCCGCCGACGTGATCGACGTGTTCGTCAGTTCGACGCCGATCGTCGGCGACCGCGGGTTCTCGAAGTCCATCTTCAGATCGGCGGCATAGTGCACGTGGACGTCGCCCGACAGCACGATCGGGTTCGGCGCCTTCGAGCTCGTGATGTGCGCGTAGAGCCGCTGCCGTGCGGCGACGTAGCCATCCCACTTGTCCATCGCGAAGCGGCTGTCGGCGTCCCAGCTCTTGAAGTCGCGGGCGAAGGTCGGCACCTGCTGGCCGATCACCGTCCACCGCGCGTGCGTGTCGGCCAGGTTGTCGTACAGCCACTGCTCCTGCTCCGCGCCCATCATCGTCCGCGCCGGGTCGAGCGCTTCGGCGCAATTGGTGCGCATGCCGTCTCCGCATGCCTGATCGGATCGCCACTGCCGGGTGTCGAGCACGCTGAAGTCCACGAGCGAGCCGAAGTGCAGACGCCGGTAGATGCGCATGTGGCTGCCTGACGGCAGCGCGCTGCGCCGCAGCGGCATCGTCTCGTAGTAGGCCTGGTAGGCGGCCGCGCGCCGCAGCACGAACAGCTCCGGCGGCGTGCCGCGCTCGTCGAAGTCGCCGGCGTAGTTGTTGTCCACCTCGTGATCGTCCCAGGTGACGATCCATGGCGCCGACGCGTGCGCCGCCATCAGGTCGCGGTCCATCTTGTAGAGCGCGTACCGGTTGCGATAGTCGACGAGCGTGTACGGTTCGCGGCCGTTGTGCTGCCGAACGGCAGCGTCACTCCTCCCGCCGGTCGCGCGCGCCTCGTAGATGTAGTCGCCGGTGTGGAAGACGAAGTCGAACTGTTCTTCGGCGATGCGGCGGAACGCCGTGAACCAGCCCTGCTCGTAGTTGTTGCAGCCACAGACGGCAAACCGCAGACGATCGACGGCGGCGCCCGCGGGCGGCGCGGTCTTCGTCCGGCCGACGCGGCTCACCTCGTCGCCGGCGCGGAACCGGTACCAGTAGTCGCGCGACGGCTCGAGCCCCTCGACCTCGACGTGCACGCTGTGCCCGATCTCCGGCCGCGCGATGGCCGTCCCGCGCTGCGCGATCGACTGGAAGCGCGCATCGCGCGCGATCTCCCAGTCCACCTCGACGTCGGCCATCGGCATGCCGCCGCCTTCGAGCGGAGCCGGCGCGAGCCGCGTCCACAGCACGACGCCGTCCGGCGCCGGATCGCCGGATGCGACGCCGAGCGCGAACGGGTAGGCGTCGAAGATCGGCTTGGCGAGTGTACAGCGGGCCGTCAGTGGCGCCGCCACCGCCCCCGCTCCAAGGTACCACGCGATTTTCAGCAACTCGCGGCGTGACAAGCGCGCGAGCGTGCGATCGTAGAGTGTCATCGGCGGCGATTATAGGCGCGGACGCCGTCGCCAAGCCGCGCAATTGAGAATTGAGAATTAAGAATTAAGAATTGAGAATCAAGAATGCGTGATCACGGCTGCGACGCTTCGATGCAGCGTGGCGGCGTGACACGAATTCTTAATTCTTATTTCTCAATTCTTAATTACTTGGCGACCGCGCCGGAGCGCTTTTCCAGCGCCGGCGCGTACATCCGATCGGTGTACTCCTTCACCATCCGCCGGGCTGAGAAGCGCGGCGCCACCGTGCGGATTGCTTCCTTCACGACGGCCACCCATCGGCGCGGCACGTGCGCGGAGTCGCGCTCGTAGAACGCCGGGACCACCTGCTCCTCGAGCAGTCGGTAGAGTGCATGCGCGTCGGCCGCATCCTGCCCGTCGGGATTGTCCGGCACCGACGCACCTTCGATCACCCAGCCGTTGCTGCCGGTGAACCCCTCCGCCCACCAGCCGTCGCCGATGCTCAGGTGCGGGACGCCGTTAATCGCCGCCTTCATGCCGCTCGTGCCGCTCGCCTCGAGCGGCTTGCGCGGGTTGTTCAGCCAGACGTCGCATCCCTGGACGAGGAAGTGCGCGACGTGCAGGTCGTAGTCGTCCACGAACGCGACCCGGCCGCCGAACAGCGGATCGAGCGCACGCTTGTAGACGCGCTGCAGATGGTGCTTGCCGATATCGTCGGCCGGGTGCGACTTGCCGGCGAAGATGATCTGCACCGGCCGGCCGGGCGCGTTCAGGATGCGCGCGAGGCGCTCCGGATCGTGGAACACCAGCTCCGGGCGCTTGTAGCCGGTGAAGCGCCGCGCGAAACCGATCGTCAGTGCATCGGGATCGAGGAGTGTACCAGCGGCGACCACGCGCGGGATGCCGACGTGCTCTTCCATCCACCGCTGCCGCGCGCGCTCCCGGATGAACGCGAACAGATACCGGCGCAGCGATTGCCGGCACGCCCACAGCTCCTCGTCGGGAATCGCCGCGACCCCGTCCCACATCGCCGGATCGTCGTGACGATCGAGCCAGTCGGCGGCGACGTAGCTGGCGAAGAGTGTCGCGAGCTCCCCGGAGATCCACGTCGGCACGTGGACGCCGTTGGTCACCGACGTCACCGGCCGTTGGGCCTCGGGTATGTCGGGCCACATCGGCGCGAACATCGCGCGCGTGACTTCGCCGTGCAGCTGGCTGACGGCGTTGGTCGTGCCCGACGACCGGATCGCCAGCGCCGTCATGTTGAACTGCATGCCGCCGCCATTGTCGTAGGCGCCCAGCGCCATGAACCGATCGCGGTTGGCGCCGAGCGTCCCCCACAGTCCGGCCAGATGCTTCTCGACCAGGTGGAACGGAAAGGCGTCGTGCCCGGCGGGCACCGGCGTATGGGTCGTGAACATCGTGGTCGCGCGAATCTCGTCGAGCGCCGCGTCGAACGTCGCGCCGTGCTCGATCAGATCGCGGATGCGCTGCAGCACCACGAAGCCGGCGTGGCCTTCGTTCAGGTGGAAGATGCCTGGGTCCGAGCCGAGCGCTCTGAGCGCGCGCACGCCGCCGACCCCGAGGATGATCTCCTGCTGAATGCGCGTCTCCCGATCGCCGCCGTAGAGCCGCGCTGACAGCTCGCGATCCCACGGCGCGTTTTCCTCGAGGTCGGTGTCGAGCAGATACAGCTTCACGCGACCCATCCGCACGCGCCAGACGGCGACCAGCACCGACCGCTCACCGAGCGGCACTGCCGTGACACACGGCTTGCCGTCGGGCGTCAGGGCCGCCTCGATCGGCGCGTCCGCCCAGTTCAGGCGCTCGTAGCTTTCTTCCTGCCATCCCTCGGCCGAGATGTGCTGGTGGAAGTAGCCCTGCGGGTACATGAAACCGACGCCAATCAGCGGGACGCCGAGATCGCTCGCTTCCTTGCAGTGATCGCCGGCGAGCACGCCGAGGCCGCCGGCGTAGATCGGCAGCGACTGGTGCAGGGCGAACTC
>DATFXR010000646.1:0-3350 GCA_035315685.1 Vicinamibacterales bacterium
CCGGCGAGACCGCCCAGGTTCGCGCCGTCGCCCTTGCCGGCGCTCGTCACGAAGAACGACATCGGCTGCGGCGCCGGCTGCGCCGGCGGCTGCGCGAGCACCAGCGCCGTCGGAATGGCGGCGACGCCTGTGAGGAGGATCATTCGCACGATCTTCATGCCGACACCTCCAACGAGGAATGGAATGAGGAATTCGTCGGGGAAGGCTACTCGCTAACGGGACGTATCTCAAGCGCAATCCGCGCGGGTGGCAGCGTCCAGCTGAAGCCGGACACTGCGGGAGACCGTGAGGTGGCGCTATGATCCGCCGCAGGCTTATGAATCGCAGGGCCTTCATCCATGGCACGGTTGGACTCGCCGCCGTGTCCTCCTTCGATCCATTGCGCGCGCAGACACCGGTCGTGCCCACGGTCAAGATCGTGCGCACGAAGGTGCTGGAGATCGGCTATCACGAGAGCGGCGACGCCGGCGGATTCCCGGTGATCCTGCTCCACGGATTCCCTGACGATGCGCACGCGTACGATGGAGTCGCGCCGCTGCTCGCGAAGGCGGGCTATCGTGCGCTCGCCGTCTATCTGCGTGGCTATGGTCCGACACGATTTCTCGACTCAACAGCGACGCGAATGGCCGAGCAGGCAGCCATCGGCCAGGATGTGATCGACTTTGCCGACGCGCTCGCGTTGCCGCGCTTCGCCGTCGCAGGCTACGACTGGGGAGGCCGCGCCGCGTGCATTGCGGCGGCACTCCATCCCGATCGCGTGGGTGCGGCGGTCCTCGTCAGCGGCTACACGATTCAGAACACGGTCACGCCGGGGCGGCCCGGTCCGCCGCAGGCAGCGCGCAGGCTCTGGTATCAGTGGTACTTCAACACCGACATCGGGCGCGCAGGCCTCGAGCAGAACCGCCGCGCGCTGTCCGAGCTGCTGTGGCGGGAGTGGTCCCCGACCTGGCGCTTCACCAGCGAGCAGTTCGAGCTGACCGCGCGCTCGTTCGACAACCCGGACTTCGTGGACTGCGTGATTCACTCGTACCGTCACCGCAACTTCAACGCGCCGGGCGAGCCCCGTCTGCTCGAGATGGAGCAGCAGCTCGCGACGCGGCCGCCGATCGCTGTCCCGACGATCGTCCTTTATGGCGGTGACGACTCCTTCGGCCATCCGGGGCCGGAGATCACCGCCGAGGACCGCACGACCTTTCCCAGGCTCGTTGCCAAGCGCATCGTCGCAGGCGCCGGCCACTTCGTTCCGCACGAAAAGCCGGAGGCGTTCGCATCGGCGCTGCTCGAGGTTCTCGCGGCATCGAAGTAACCGCGTCGCGCGGAACCACGGAGACACAGAGACACCGAGAGGAAAGGCGCGCGACGCACACCAATTCCCGGGATCGCTGCGAACCACCGATCGGCGGGGGCTTCTCTGTGCTTCTGTGTCTCCGTGGTTCATCCGTGATCTTCCAAGGCGAACTCTGCGTTCTCCGCGGTTGCTTTCCCGGCTGCGCAGGCCGGTTTCGACAACGAAATCCTTTACATTGCGTTGACACTCGGCGCAGGATCTGCGGCAGTCCGTCGGCGTCGCACTCGGGTCTGACCATCGGCCACTCGGTTCGGGCAAGGAGTCAACCATGCGCGGATTCGGTTGGGTGCGTGTCTTTCTTGGTCTCACGCTGCTGACGCTCGTTCCTGCGTCCGCGTCGGCGCAAAGCACCATCGCAGGCGTCGTGAAGGACACGTCGGGCGCGGTCCTGCCGGGCGTTACCGTCGAGGCCGCGAGTCCGGTCCTCATCGAGAAGAGTCGCAGCGTGGTGACCGATGGCGACGGGCGCTACTCGATCGTGAACCTGAGACCGGGCACCTACGAGATCACGTTCACTCTCGCCGGGTTCAGCACGTTCAAGCGCGACGGCATCATCGTGCCGGCCGACACGACGGTGCCCGTGAACGCCGACCTCCGCGTCGGCGCGCTCGAGGAAACGGTGACCGTTGCGGGCGAGTCGCCGGTCGTGGACGTGCAGAACACCCAGCGGCAGCAGATCATGACGCGTGATCTCATGGACACGATCCCGAGCGCCCGCAACATCCAGTCGGTCGGCTCGCTGGTGCCCGGAGTCAGGCTGAACATCCCCGACGTCGGCGGTTCGCAGCAGACCGAGCAGACCTACATGGCGGTGCATGGCAACGATCCGCTGCACACCACGATCCTGCTCGACGGGATGCCGGCGCAGACGAACCTCAGCGACGGGGCGGTCCAGAACTACATCGACAACGCCCTGATCGCGGAGGCCAACTATCAGACGAGCGGCGTGTCGGCGGAATCGTCGGCCGGCGGCATCCGGCTCAATCTGATCCCGAAGGACGGCGGCAACACCATGCACGGCTCGGGTTTCTTCGCCGGCACTTCGGACGACTGGAATCTGCAGTCCAATAACCTGGACGACGAGTTGCGGGCCCGAGGACTGCCGACCGGCGCGCGCGTCCAGCACCTGAACGATCTCAACGGCTCGGCCGGCGGACCAGTGCTCAAGGACCGGCTGTGGTGGTTCGGTTCACTTCGCCACCAGGGCACCTTCGTGCAGGTGCCGAATACGTTCAAGAACGACGGCTCGCCAGGCATCGAGGACGCCTGGATCAACAGCTACGTCGTCCGCGGCACCTGGCAGGCGACGCCGCGCAACAAGTTCGCGGTCACCTACCAGCGCAATTACAAATACAAGATGCACGAGATCTACCTCGGCGGACAGGAGGGCCTGCCGATTTTCCCGGAGCAGACCGCCGGCTATCGTGAGCCCGTCCTGTACTACATCGCGCAGACGAAGTGGACGGCGCCGATCACCAACCGGCTGCTGATGGAGGCGGGCTACTCCGGCGACATCCTCCACTACTCCGACTTCTATCAGCCGGGCACCGGACAGGTGCGCGGCACGCCCGCGTGGATTGCCAATGCGTCGCGCCTCGACACGATCGCCGGCGGCCAGCTGGTTCGCACTGGCGTCGGCCAGATCCAGCAGCTGAACACGCCGGATCAGCATTCGGCCGTCACGTCGCTCTCGTACGTGACCGGCACGCACAACATCAAGACGGGACTGCTCTATGGGTGGGGCAACAACCCGTCGGCGGTGGACATGAACGCCGATCTGTATCAAATCTATCAGGGCGGCACGCTGGTCAACGGCGCCTACACGCTGGGCCGCCCGGTGCAGGTCCGCGTCTACAACACGCCGATCGTCCGTTCGCCGCAGCTGCGCGCCAACGTCGGTGTCTACGCGCAGGATCAATGGGTGCTCGATCGGTTCACGGTCACCTACGGGCTCCGCTGGGAGTATCTGAAGGAGGAGATCCCGGCCGCGCAGCGCGATGCG
>DATFXR010000647.1:0-3442 GCA_035315685.1 Vicinamibacterales bacterium
ATCATTCCGCGTGCGTCGTCGACGCGGTGCTCGAGAGCCATCGGCGCGGCGGCGTATGGACGCCGGTCGGCGCCCTCACCATGGAACGCAACGCCCGCGAGCCGCGCAAAGACGATCGGTCTTTGTGGGCGTGACGGCGGCAGCGTTCGAAGGATTGCGATGAAACTTGGCGTCTTCACACCAGTGTTCGGCGGGATCAGCGTGACGGACATGATCGCCAAGATCCGCGCGCTGCGGCACATCACAGCCATCGAGATCGCCACCGGCGGCTGGCCCGGACACGATCACCTCGACGTCGATGCGCTGCTCGCTGACAAGACGCGCGCGTCCGATTACCGAAAGATGCTGACGGACGCCGGCCTGACGATCAGCGCGCTGTCGTGTCACGGCAACCCGTTGCACCCGGACGCGGCGACCGCGCGCTGTTACGACGAGACGTTCCGGAAGACGATCCGCCTCGCTGAACAGATGGACGTTCCGGTGGTCGTGACGTTTTCCGGCTGTCCCGGCGACTCCGACACGGCGACGCATCCGAACTGGGTGACGACACCATGGCCGCCGGAGTTTCTCGAGGTCCTCGAGTGGCAGTGGGAAAAGAAGGCGATTCCGTACTGGTGCGGCGCCGCGCGCTTCGCCGGCGACCACGGTGTGAAGGTCGCGCTCGAAGCGCATCCCGGGTTCGTGGTCTACAACGTGGACACGGCGCTGCGTCTGCGAAGCGCGGTCGGCCCCAACCTCGGCGTCAACTTCGATCCGAGTCATTTCTTCTGGCAGGGCGTCGACGTCCCGACGGCGATCCGTGCGCTCGGCGAGGCAATCTTTCACGTGCATGCCAAGGACGTAGCGGTCGATCCGCAGAACGTCGCCGTGAACGGCGTCATCGATGCGAAGACCTACCGGCGGATGCGCGAGCGTTCGTGGCTCTTCCGCAGCGTCGGCTGGGGCCACGACGAGCTCGAGTGGAAGCGGCTGGTCAGCGCGCTGCGGCTGGCCGGATACGACTATGTGATGAGCATCGAGCACGAGGACGCGCTCGCCTCCGTGGACGAAGGTCTGGGCGCTGCCGTCGACCTGCTCGCGCGCGTCGTCCTCACCGAGCCGCCGGTCGACGCGTGGTGGACCTGAAGAATTAGGAATTAGGAATTAGGAATTCGTGAGTAGCATTCACGAACACGATCTTTCGATGTTCCAGTCGCGTGGTTTTTGATCACTGCCGCGCTGGCTGGTTTCTTCGGTAGCGCAGCCCTTCGGGTGACGTGAGACCCGGGAACCAAAGAACCCAGAACCCAAAGAACCAAAGAACGAGAACCCGAACCGCGAACCCCGAACCGCGAACCGCGAACCCCGAACCCCGACGGGAGCCCCATGACCGCGACGACGCGTGTGAAGCTGTCGACGTTGATGTTCCTGCAGTATTTCGTGTGGGGCGCGTGGTACGTGACCATGGGCACCTGGCTCGGCTCGACGCTGCACTTCTCCGGCGAACAGATCGGGCTCGCGGCCGGCACGACGGCGGTCGCCGCGATCATCTCGCCGTTCTTCGTCGGCATGGTCGCCGACCGATTCCTGGCGACCGAGACGATTCTCGCGCTGCTGCATGTCGTCGGCGGCGCCGTCCTGTTCCTCGCATCGCTGCAGACCACGTTCCCGCCGTTCTACGTGGTGCTGCTCGTCTACGCGCTCTGCTACATGCCGACGCTCGCGTTGAGCAACTCGCTGTCGTTCCGGCAGATGGCCGATCCCGGCCGCGAGTTTCCACCCATTCGCGTCCTCGGCACGATCGGCTGGATTGTCGCCGGCCTGTTCATCGGCACGCTCGGCCTCGAGGCGACGGC
The DNA here is from genome assembly GCA_035315685.1 of Vicinamibacterales bacterium. Lineage (GTDB taxonomy): Bacteria > Acidobacteriota > Vicinamibacteria > Vicinamibacterales > CAVVIG01 > QHWK01. Next base: position 1,836 of record DATFXR010000647.1, read on the forward strand.
GCGGCCGCTGCAGATCGCTGCGGCCGGGTCGATCGTGCTCGGACTCTTCTGCCTGGCGTTGCCGCACACACCCCCGATGCCGAAGGCCGGCGAGCGCGTCACGTTTACGAGCGTGCTCGGTCTCGACGCGCTGAAGCTGCTCGGCGAGCGATCGTTCGCGGTGTTCGTCCTCGGATCGTTCCTCGTCTGCATTCCGCTGCAGTTCTACTACGCGTTCGCGAACCTGTTTCTCAACGAGCTGAATGTGAGCAACGCGGCGGGGAAGATGACGCTCGGCCAGATGTCGGAGATCTTCTTCATGCTGGTGATGCCGTGGTTCTTCCAGCGGCTCGGCGTGAAGTGGATGCTGCTGGTCGGCATGGCGGCGTGGACGGCGCGCTACGCGTTCTTCGCCTTCGGCACCCACGCCGACCTGGTCTGGATGCTCTACGCCGGCATCCTGCTGCACGGCATCTGCTACGACTTCTTCTTCGTGACCGGACAGATTTACGTCGATCGCAAGGCGCCGCCCGACTTGCGCGCCGCGGCGCAGGGCTTCATCGCGTTCGTGACGCTCGGCGTCGGCATGTTCATCGGCTCGTGGGCGTCCGGGCGCGTCGTCGACATGTTCGCGGGCCCGAGCGGCCACGACTGGCACCAGATCTGGCTCGTTCCTGCCGCCGGCGCCGCGTTCGTGCTCGTCGTCTTCGCGCTGTTCTTCCGCGAGCGGGAGAGCGAACGCGACGCCGCTATCGCACGCGTCGCGTAAAAGCGCGGAAGCCAGGTGCCGCGAGACTTCGAGCGCTCGTGACCTGAGCCGCCCGCAGCGGTGGTCGCCCACGAAGGCACGAAGACACGAAGACGAACCACGATCAATCGTGTACAAATCAGCCTTCGTATCCTTCGGTGGCTTCGCGCCTCGTGGGAGGCGGCCGTCTTTTCGTAGCGTGACAGCTCGGCGCGCTACGCCTGCGATGTCGCCGACCTCGGGTTTCGCTGGAGGAACTCGTTTGCCGCGGCGACGTTGGTTACGCGCATGTTCTTCGCGTCGTACTCGATCCTCTTCCCGGTGCGCAGTGCGACGACCCCAAGCAGCATGATCTCGGTGAGCTGGGCGGCGTACTCGAACGGGCACGATACCTGCGTTTTGCCCTTGGCGGCATCGGCCCAGTTCATCTCGTGACTCTCGTCGCGGATCCGCGCCAGCTTCTGCGCCGGCTGGCCGAATGAATCGTGCAGCGATTTCGGCAGGAGCCGCGGATTCCTGCCGTAGGTGTCGTGCATCAATTTTCCCTTGCTGCCGACCAGCAGCGCGCCGCCGCCCTTGTTCAGTTCTTCTTCACCGAGCTCGATCGGCTTCGTCGGCAGCAGCCCGCCGTCGTACCAGGTGAGCTTCACGGCGGGCTTGCTGCCGCGCGCCGGGAATTCGTACATCGTCATCGTCGCGTGCGGGAAGCAGACGCCGTTGAACGGCGTCGACACCGTTTCGATCGTCGTCGGGAAGCCGAGATCGAGCGCCCACAGCGTGTGGTCGATGAGGTGCGCGCCCATGTCGCCGATCGCGCCGACGCCCCAGTCGACCCAGCCGCGCCAGTTGAACGGGTGATAGACCGGGTGGTACTCGACGC
>DATFXR010000648.1:0-3936 GCA_035315685.1 Vicinamibacterales bacterium
AATCGTCCGGCGCACGGCATCCATCAGATTGGCCTGGCCGCCGATCACGTTGTCCCAGGTCGGCGAGTTCGCGTCTTCGAAGTCCGCCATGTAGACCGACGCGCCTGAATTGAGCGCGTTGATGATCATCTTGCGGTCGACCGGACCGGTGATTTCCACGCGGCGATCCTGCAGGTCAGCAGGAATCGGCGCGACGGTCCACTCGCGAGTCCGGATGTCGGCGGTCTCGGCAAGAAAGTTCGGCCGCGCGCCTTGGTCATATCGCTGCTGCACCAGTCGACGGCGCTCCAGCAGCTCTTCAATGCGGGGGCGGAATCGACGCGTGAGTCCCTCGACGAACGCCACGGCCGCGGGCGTCAGGACACGGTCGACCTGTTCAACCTGGGATACCGGCATAAGAGGGCTACATTACCGAAGAATCGCGTTGTCGTCACGCCGCAATCGGAGAGACCTCGATATCGCCGGCGAGACGGTGTCCGGACGTGCGCGTCGAGAGAACGCCTTAGGCCAATCGGTCGAAAACGCGCGAGGATGACCCCGCTTCATCGTTACTGATCATCGACGGCGCACGCCACGACGACTCGCTGCGGTCCGAAGAGACCTGGCCACGCAGAGACCGCCGGGTCGCGACTGTCGTCCAACGCGCTCACGAACATCTCCTGGTCAACGACGTTCGATTTTCGAGAACTAACCTCTAGTACCACACCGGCGTGTATGGTACTCTCCTCAAAACATGCGGTCTCCAGCGTTTCGATTCACGATCGGCGCGGCTGCGTGGATTGCAATCGGCGTCGCCGGTTTTCTGCTCTTCGACTCGGAACATCGCATCAAGGAGCTGTCAGTTTCGGCGCGCGCATTCGATCAGCAGGCGCGCGAGGCGATCGATGCGTTCGGCGAGGCGCGCATGTCCCAGCAGGCGTACGTGGCCGCAGGACAGGGAGTCGCGTTCTGGATGCCGAAGGTCACCTCGAGTTCTGAGAGGGCCGACGCCGCGCTGAACGCGCTCCAATCGTCCGCGAGCGCGGATAGGCGCGCGCCGATCGATCAGGCGACCCAGTCCGCGAAAGAGTTCGCCACGGTCGAGCGGCGCGTCCGCGAGTACCTGAAGGCCGGTCAGCAACTGATGGCGGGCGACGTCATCTTCACGGAGGGGACGCAGCGCGCGACGGCGGCGATGCGGGCGGTCGAGACCGCGCGACAGGCGGAATCGCAGTCGTTCGATGCGACCGTGGCTTCCATCCGCAGGCAGGAAGCGACGACGCTCGGCGCCGCCGGCAGCGTCGCGCTGCTCGTCGTCCTGGTGCTCGCCTTCAAGCAGCGCGAGCGAGTGAAACCTTCCGGAAAAACGTCGTCGTCGATCGCCCCGACGGCGCCACGCTTGCCGGAATGGAAAACCGCGCCGGTCGCGCCGACCCTTCCAGAGCCGACCACGACCGATACGTTCAAGACGGTCGCGACGCTCGCGACGGACTTCGGACGCATCCGCGACCTCGACGATCTCAAGCGCGTCCTCGGCCGCGCGGCGGACGTGATGGATGCGAGCGGCGTGATGGTCTGGATGGGGGCGAGCGGCGGCGGCGAACTGCGGCCGGTGCTGGCACACGGCTACAGCGCCGACATGCTGGCGCGCATTCCGCCGGTGCCGCGCTCGGCTGACAATGCCGCCGCGAAGGCGTATCGAGCTGGTACGCTGCAGATCGTGCTGGCGCGTCCCGGCAAGTCCACGGGCGCGGTAGTCGCGCCGATCCTGTCGTCGGAAGGGTGCATCGGCGCGCTGTCTGCGGAAATCCGCCACGGCGCCGAGACCTCCGAAACCACGCAGGCGCTCGCGACGATGTTCGCGGCGCACCTTTCGACGGTCGTCGCACAGACGCCGACCGAGCCCGACACAGCCGAAGCAACCGGTTAGACGCCCAACCAAACCGCGACCGGTCGCGATCGGGTCCCGATCGAATCGGTCACAGTGGGCGCATTCCGCGGGTGCTCCGCCGCAAGGGCTCGAGCTTCGCCTGGACCGTGCTCTCCTTCTTGTCTCGCACGATCCCGATCGTCAGCTGATCTTCCTTTGCGTCGCGCAACGCGCGGACGAGGTCTTCTCGCGACCGGAGCGGCTGGCCGTCCACTGAGGTGATCACGTCGCCGGCCTTGAGCCCGGCGCGCGATGCAGCAGAGCCGTCGGTCACCGATCGCACGAGCACACCTTCCTTCGCCCCGAAGTACTGCGCGAGCTGCTCGGTGAGCGGGTCGACGTCGATCCCGAGCCGGCGGCCCGACGTCACACCCTGAAAGTCGAACGTGAACGGCAGCCCGCTGCGCCATACCTCGGGCAGGCGATCGCGGAGCATGTCGAGATCCGGCGGCAGGCCGTCCCGGAAGTGGTCGCCGTCAATGTAGGTGCCCCTCAGCACACCGCGGCCTTCGCGCGGAGTGATCTGCAGGTCGGTCTGTTGCCCGTCCCGTAGAACAGTCGCCTTCACGGTCCGGCCTGGCGGCGTCTCCTGCACCAGCCGCGCGAAGTGACGCACGCCGCGCACGCGCTCGCCGTCAAAGGTGACGATCACATCGGCCTTCTTGACGCCTGCCTTCTCTGCGGGACTGTCGGGTCGTACGACTTCGACCACGACGCCCGCATCCTTGCCCTCGGCGACCTCGACGCCAATCTCGGCGCCGCGGCCGGCGAGCACCATGAAGTCACGCGCTTCCTGTGCCGCACGCTGCGGCTCGATCGGCGGCTGCGCCGCCGCGCCAGCACCGGACGCCCCCGCAATCGCCGCCGCAGCCGCGATGCCTGCAACAACGGATGTCCTCATCGGCGTTCTCCTGAAGGCCAGTATCCGTCCTCTCAGACGAGGGGCTGTCCCGAAAAGTTGGCTAGAATCCGGCCATGGCGAAAACGCACGGGCCGGCGCAACGGCCGAGCGAAACGAAGGCGCAGATCCTCGAACGGATCGAGCGCGATCGGGTCAAGTTCCTGCGCCTGCAGTTCACCGACATCCTCGGGACGATCAAGAACGTCGAGATTCCGGACCGCCAGTTCGAGGAGGCGCTGGACGGCAGAATCATGTTCGACGGCTCCTCGATCGAGGGATTCGTGCGCATCGAAGAGTCGGACATGTACCTGCGTCCGGATCTGTCCACGCTCCGCGTGTTCCCATGGCCCGGCACCACTGGAGAGAAGGTCGCCCGGCTCATCTGCGACATCTACACGCCGGACGGCCAGCCGTTCATCGGCGACCCGCGCGGCTGCCTGAAGAAAGTGATTGCGATGGCTGCCGCCCGGGGTTACGCGATGAACGCCGGGCCGGAAGCGGAATTCTTCCTGTTTCAAACCAGGGACGGCGTCGCCACGACCGAAACCCACGACGGCGCGAGCTACTTCGATCTGAGTCCCGTCGATCAGGGCGAGGACGTGCGGCGCGAGATCGTCCTTGCGCTGGAAGCGATGGGCTTCCACGTCGAGGCTGCGCACCACGAGGTCGCGCCCGGCCAGCACGAGATCGACTTCCGCTACGACGACGTGTTGACGACGGCGGACAGCATCAGCACCTTCCGGTTCGTGGTCAAGAACATCGCGACCCGCAACGGGCTGCACGCGACGTTCATGCCCAAGCCGATCTACGGCATCAACGGCTCCGGGATGCACACGCACATGTCGCTCTTCTCAGGCGGCACGAACATTTTTTTCGACCCGAAGGCAGCAGGACAGCTCAGCGAGATCTGCCTCAACTACATCGGCGGCATTCTCCGCCACGCCAAGGGCTTCTGCGCGATCACCAACCCGCTGGTCAACTCCTACAAGCGCCTCGTGCCCGGCTACGAGGCGCCGACGGCGATCTCGTGGTCGGAAAAGAACCGCAGTCCGCTGGTGCGCGTGCCAGCGACGCGCGGCACCGGCACGCGAATCGAGCTGCGCATGCCGGATCCGTCGTGCAATCC
>DATFXR010000649.1:0-2028 GCA_035315685.1 Vicinamibacterales bacterium
TGCGACGTCGTTGCGAATCGAGCCGCGCTGCCATTGCGGATGCATCGTGACGTCGCCGATCCGGCGCGCGTCGAAGGTGTCACCGCGAATCGCGAGCGCCCGCCGCTGCGAGTCGAAGGCGAGGACACCGCGCTGCCGGAGAACATCGGCGACGTGCGCGTTGGTCGCGAGCTGACCCTCCGCGCTGACCGCGAACGCGGTCCCGATGGCCGTTCGACGGCCGCCGTCGTCGACAATGACCGCGTAGACGGATCGCGCCGCAATCTGAGCGACCTGGTCGTAAGCGACCGCCGGCTGGCGGCGCGTTGCGATCCACGCCCCCGCGAGAGCGAGGCTCGCCGCCGCCGCGATAACTCCGACCGCTACCGCGACGCGCGACTGGCCGGCGACAACGAACTCGTCGTCGCCGAGGCGAACGGCGTCGCCGCGGCGAAGGCGCGCGCGCTGCACGCGGACGCTGTTGACGAACGTGCCGTTTCTGGATTCGCAATCGAGGATCCACCACGCGCCGTGTTCGAGGATCGCTTCGGCGTGGTGGCCGCTGGACAGCGGCGAGTCCGACTCGGTGAGGACGAGCGTGTTGTCGCGGCTGCGTCCAATGCGGACGCGCGGCCCGGAGAAGATGAGCTCTTCACCGCGCCGCGCGCCGGTTGTGAATCGCAGCCGCAGCAGCCGCACGCTCTACTGCTTGCGGATCGTGTCTTTCGCGGTCGCTGTGCCGGTGAACTGGATGACGGCGAACTTGTCCTGGACCTCGACGACCGCGCCGCTGCCGGTCTGCTTCTCGGTGGCGCCGAGCTTCGCGCCGGTATCGGGGTCGATCAGCGCTTCGCCGACATTGATCACGTTGAACTTGTCGCCCGTCTTGATTCCGGACGAGGCGCCGAGATTGATGTAGGCCTTGTTGCCCTCGACCTTGATGACCTTCCCTTCGACCATGCCGCCGGGATGTGCGGCGTCGGAGATGCGCGCGATGTAGTCGCCGGTCGTGAGCTTCGTCACGACTGCTTTCGCGGCTTCGTTGATCGTCTCGCTGGCGAGACCCCACTCCGCCTCGCGGTTGGCCGAGATGTCCTTGTAGAAGCCGCCGCCCTTCTTGACACTGCCGTCGCCGGCGATCGAGAGCACGCGCTCGGCCGTCGTCGAGTCGACGACGCGCAGGTTCACCGTCGCGTTCGACGACACGACGTTGCCGCCGACGCCGAAGCGGCCGATCGCGCCGCCGGTCTTGTTGACGTCGAACTTGTCGATACCGCCGAGGATGATGTATTTGACGCCGAGAATCTTGCCGACCTTGGCCGCGGTCGCGGGATCGACGGCGCCGCTCTGCGCGAGCCCCTGCTCTTTCAGAACCAGGTTCAGCTTGTCGCGCTCGACGACACTGAACTTGTTCGAAAGGAGCTTGTTCTCGGAAAAGGCCGTGTCGATGATGTTCCGCGCGGCCGGGCCCATCTTGTCCCAGTACCAGTAGGTGTGCGCCGCATTGTTGTCGAACTCCCAGATTGCCACTTTAATCTTCGCCTGGGCAAAGCTCGGCGACGCGAGCGCGAGCCCGAAGGCGCACGCGAGCACTGAAAACCGACAGATCTGCTTCATCAAACTTCCTCCGTCACGGGGAGCATCTTGGCGCGGAACCTCGATGCTACACTGGGAATTTCGGCATGTCCACGGCAACCTCGCTGAATCTCCGGGCGGTCCTGAAAACCGCGGTCTCGCGCAGCGGCATGGACGTCCCTGCGCGAATTGTCTCGGGGCTCACCAGTTCTGCAAAAGCCTTGTTCGTTGCGGCAGCGGCGCAGGCGGAACCTGCGGCGGTCGTGCTCTATGTCGTGCCGAATGACGGCGAGCTCGAACAGGCCTGCGCGGACGTCTCGTTCTTCCTGGCGGCACTCGAAGGCCTGACCGCCGCGGCGACCGATCGCGCCGTGCTGCCGTTTCCGTCGCATGAAGTCGACCCGTATCGCGGCCTCGCGCCGCACGTAGGGGTCACCTCGGTTCGCGCGCGGGCGCTGTACGGCATCGCACGCG
>DATFXR010000650.1:0-6455 GCA_035315685.1 Vicinamibacterales bacterium
ACCGTCCGCTGGCGCCCACGGCGAACCAGAGCACGAGCGACACGACGGCGACCACCTTCAGCCAGATCGGCCGCACCTGCCCCTCGCCGGCGAGCGCGACTTTTCTCCGCACGGTGAACGCGAAGATCATCGCGAGCAGCAGCGAGCCCATCTTCACCCAGAACGGCGTGCTGTAGTAGCACTTGATCGCTTCGGACATGAACAGGCCGAAGCCCGTGATCAGCATGACGATCAGGCTGCCGACGAACCATGGGAATGCGTCGCGCGCGACGCGCTCGATCGGCTGATCGCGAAGGCCCAGGCCCAGCAGCCGCAGATCGACCATCAGCACCGCCCCGCCGATCACCGCCAGCGCCAGCAGATGTACCGACTCGACGACGGCGAACGCCCATGACGACTGGCCGATCGCCTGGCTCACCCGCGTGTCAGACAGCCACTGAAAGTACGGCAGCAACATCTAGCGCAGGCCTTCGGCGGGCACGACACAGCCGGCGAGCGCGTTGACGATCTGCGCCTGCGGCTGCTTGTCGCAGTCGAACCAGTTGTAGGCGATCATGCGGCCGGCGACGATGATGACGGTCCAGAGCACGAGCGATCCCGCGCCGGCGAGCCGCGCTGCGTGCGGTGGCACCGGATCGGTATCCCATTCCTCGATGCGGCGATCGATCGTCCGGTGAAACACGAACGCGTTGAGGCCAGCGAGCACGAGCGCGACCGCCTTCATCCGGAACCAGATGCTCTGGTACGACCGCACCGGGATCGCGTAGAACAGCATCGCGCCGGTCGTGACCATCACGATGAAGCCGCCGGTCATCCATGGACCGAGCCGCCGCTTCAGCTGCGTCATCGGCACGTTCGTGAAGTTGACGCCGAGCAGCCGAAGATCCCAGATCACCGCGAACCCGATGAAGACGCACAGCGTCAGCACGTGCGCCGACTCGACCAGCGGATACATGTACACCGATTGGTGCAGAGCGATGCTGCCCGGCGTCACCGCCAGCCACTCGCAAAACGGCAGAAGGGACATGGGGACCCGCGTATTATACGGTCATGCGAATGGCCCTGCGACTCACGGCGCTCCTCCTCTTCGGCGCGTGCCTGTCGGCGCAGTCACAGCCGGTAGGCACCATGAGCGATCTCATGGTCAAGATCATCTATCCGGCGTCGGACGCGATTTTCTACATCACGACGCGGACGCCGACGACGGAGTCGGAGTGGAGCGACCTGCAGGGCAAGGCGCTCGCGGTCGCCGAGTCGGCGAACCTGCTGATGCTGCCTGGACGCGCCCGCGATCAGGATCGCTGGATGAGCGACGCGAAGCTCATGCTCGACGCCGGCCGCGCGGCTTACCGCGCCGCCCGGGCGAAGGATGTGCCCGGGCTCGAGGCAGTGAACGACGCGCTCTATACCTCATGCACGAGCTGTCATCAGCATTACCGGCCCGGGTACGGCCGGCGACCTTCGGTCGCCGGTGAGACGGATGGGCCGGGTGGGCCTGGTAAGTCGGACGGCTCGAATCCTCCCACGACGTCGGTAGACCCGAGCAGTGCTGCCTCGCCCGCACCAACTCTCGAAGGACGCTGGAAGCTGCTCGCTGCCGAAGACATTCGCGCCGACGGATCCGTGGCGCGATTGCCGTGGGGCGCCCATCCGGTCGGCTCGATCGTCGTCGAACGCGGCGCATGTTATCTGCAGATCATGTCGAGCGACACGCCGTCGTTCGCGCCGGCGTCGCCGGCCGGCGAGCAGATGAAAACGACGCTGCTCAGTTCCTACATCGCCTACTCAGGTCCCTGCGCGATTGACGCCGCTGCCGGCAGCGTGACGCTGAAGGTCGAAGCCGCATGGCGGCCGGATTACGTCGGGACCGAGCAGAAGCGCTTCTTCCGGTTCGAGAACGGCAAGCTGTTGTTCGGGCCGGCACCGAGTTCGATTCGAGCGGGCGACGAACGACTCACGCGCCGGCTTACCCTGGAGCGCGTCCCCTGACGCTGACGCGCTCCCTGACATGGCTGATGGCTGATGGCTGATGGCTAGGGCTGAAGGTTAAGCGTTATGTGAGCGGAAAAACAACCGCAGAGGCCGCAGAGATCGCGGAGTTCTTTTTTTGCATGTAAGAAATTCTGCGTGCTCTGCGTGCTCTGCGTTCTCTGCGGTTGCTTTCCCCGCTCGCTACTTCTCTCCAGCGCGGGCGCCGCGCAGGATCCCGGTCATCGCGTAGTTGCCCTCGTGGCAGGCGTACTCGTAGAGCTGCGCGTCGGTGCGCGTCATCGGCAGCACCGCAGTCCACGGCTTCGTGAACGACGCCGGATCGTCGACCGTGAATTCGTAGAGCAGCGTGGACGGCCCGTCGCGCGTGAAACGCTCGGTGAGACGCAGTCCGGGTCCCGAGCCGCGCACGTTCGTCCTGTCGCTGAAGTTCGTCGTCTCGACGACCAGCGTGTCGCCCTCCCAGCGGCCGCGCGCGTCACCCTGCAGCAGACGGACCGATGCCGGCAGATGTGGACGGCCGTCGAGCGGAATGATTCGCGCGTCGTGAATCATCTCGTTGTGAATGACGATGTGATCGGTGGTCTGCAGAATCTGCACGTAGTTGTTGTACGGTCCGGACAGCATCGGCGGTCCCGCGTTGAAGAGCAGGCAGCGCTCGCCGAGCGATCGATCTTCGGGACCGTCGGCGGGGTGGGCCTGGCGAGCCTGCGCACGCGCGGCCGCGCGCGCCTGAGCGTCGGCGGTCAGCGGCGGCAGCCGGCCATCCGGCGGATCGACGATCAGCGACGTCCGCACCTTGCCGCGAACGCGGGCGGCATGCACGCCGCGGTCCCACCAGAACTCGTTGTATGCGCCCGAAACGTCGGCCTCGGGCGACGCCTCGCGGTTGTCACGATTGCTGCGTTCGGCGACGCGCTGCTCGTAGGCGCGCGCGTCGGCGTCAGTCAGGAATTCGCGCCCGGCGAACTCGGCAGGCCGCTCGAGCGGCGTGATCGTGGAGAAGTTCCAGACACCGTGGAGATCCGGACGGTGTTCGGTCGCGGGCGCTGACGACCGCCCTCGAGCTGCGAACGGAGCCAACACCAGCACGACGACGACAGGGATGAACGAGGTCGATCGCTGGACCATGTGAACCTCCGCCATTCCGGCGCAGCCGCTCGCGCGCGTGAACTCGCGGATTATATGCCGCCGGCACAACCTGACGGGAAGCTGACGAAGAATTCAGAAACTCTTCGGAAAATGCCTGAGCGGCGGCCGATAGAATCGGCGCCATGTCGATTCGGAGACGGTTTCTTTTCGTACTGTTGATGATCGCCATGGCTCGCACGGCGACAGCGCAGGTCTTCGGCAGCGTGCGCATCGTGGTACGCGATCAGCAGAACCTGGCGGTCGCCGACGCCGAGGTGACGGTCAAGGCGAAAGATTCGGCGTGGTCGCAGACGGCGAAGAGCAACGAGCAAGGCGAGGCGCTGTTCATCACGGTCCCGTTCGGAACCTACGTCGTGAGCGTGACATCGGCAGGGTTCGACGTGTTCGAGCGCGACATCCAGGTCATCTCCAACACCCAGACGCCGGTGCAGGTGCGGTTGGCCGTCGCCGGCCTGGCTCAGTCGGTCGACGTGAAGGCGACGGCGCAGACGATCAACCCCGAATCATCCGGCACGCAGACGCTCACCAGCCGCGAGGACATCCTGCTGCAACCGCTCACCGATCGCAGCGGCAGCCTGGCGATGATCACGAACAACGTGCCGGGCACCTTCGTGATGCACGATCACCTCCACTCGCGCGGCGGACACGGCGTGACCTGGCAGATCGACGGCGTGCCGGTCCCGAACAGCAACCTCGCGTCGAGCGGCGCGCAGTTCGATCCGAAGGACGTCGCGTCGCTCGAAACGCAGCGCGGCGGCTTGTCGGCGAACTACGGCGACCGCGCTTACGGCGTGTTCAACGTCGTGCCGCGCAGCGGCTTCGAAGACGATCGCTTCGGCGAGCTGTTCGTCGGCTACGGCAGCTATCACCGCGCCGAGGGCTACGCGAGCGTCGGCGACCACAACGCCAGCGAGCGGTTCGCGTATTTCGCGAGCGGCAACGCCAACCGCACCGATCTCGGTCTCGAGCGCGTCGACCTGCCGATCCTGCACGATGAGGGGAAGACCGCCTCGGGCTTCACGTCGCTGCAGTACAACGCCACCTCGCGCGATCACCTGCGGGTCGTGGCGTCGTTCCGCGCCGATCGCAATCAGGTGCCGAACATCGTCGTGCAGGAGGCGCAGGGGATCGACGACAGCCAGCGCACCGCCGACGGCATCGCCAACTTCACCTGGGCCCATACCTACGAGGGCGGGACGCTGCTGACGGTGTCGCCGTACTATCACTACAACCGCGGTCAGTACATCGGCGGACCCAACGATCCGCTGATCACGCACGATGACCGATCGTCGCACTATGTCGGCGGCAACGCGACGCTGGCGCGGACCATCGGTCAGCACACGCTGCGGATCGGCACCGATTCGTTCGGCGAGCACTGGAGCTCGCTGTTCGGCCTGACGTCGACGACCGGCGCGCAGCTGTCGCTCACCGAGACCGAGCGCCTGTGGGCGACGGTCCTGTCGGCGTTCGCCGAAGATACCTTTCGCGTCACGCCGTCGCTGACCATCAACAGCGGCGTCCGCTTCGAACGCTTCGCCGGCACGCTGACCGAGTACGGCCTCAGCCCGCGGTTCGGCGTGGCGATCGCGCTCGCGCACGGCGCCGTCGTGCGCGCGTCGTACGGACGGTTCTACCAGCATCCCCAGGTCGCGACGGTGTCCGGACCGGTGCTGGAGTTCGCGCTGCGGGACGGGTTCGACATCCTGCCGATTCCGGGCGAGCGCGATCAAATCTGGGAAGTCGGTTACGGCATCCCGGTCCGGGGCTGGACGCTGGACTTCGACGCGTTCTACAACCAGACCCGCAACGCCGTCGATCACGAAGTGCTCGGCAACTCGAACCTGCTGTTCCCGCTGACGATCGAATCGGGCCGGGTGCGCGCGTTCGAATCCACGCTCCGCTCGCCGCGCCTCTGGAATCGCGTCCAGTGGCACTATGCGTTCTCGCTGATGCGGGCGCAGGGACGCGGAGCAATCACCGGCGGGTTGACCGACTTCTCGCCGCCGTCGAACGACTATTTCTATCTCGATCACGATCAGCTGGTGACGCTCAACACCGGCGCGGAAGCGAGCCTGCCGGGGCGGTTCTGGGTGTCGCTCGCCGTGCAGTACGGATCAGGGTTCCTCCTGGGCGACGGCCCGGATCACCTGTCGCCACATACGACGCTCGACGTGGCGGGCTCGAAGAACCTGACCGACGATCTCTCGGTCCGCCTGACGGTGACCAACCTCGCCAATGCCGCGTTCCTGACCGGCTACGCCAACTCGTTCGCCGGGACGCACTACCAGACGCCGCGCGAGATTGTCGCGCAGATGCGCTACCGGTTTCACTACTGACGGAGCAGCGTTTCGATCTTTTGCATCACCGTCGGCCAGCGGTATTCACGATCGACGTAGTCGAGACCCTGGCGGCCCAGTTGCTGCGCGGCCGCCGGATGATCGATCAGATAGTCGAGCGCGGCGGCGAATTCGACCGCGTTTCGGTAATGGAGCCCGCCGTCCGCGCGTTCGACCTGGCCGCGCAGCACCTTGCACCGCGCGTTGACCAGCGCAGGCACGGCGCGGTTCCAGGCTTCCAGCAGCACCATGCTCAGGCTTTCGAACGGCGACGGCATCACCAGCGCGCGCGCGCCCGCGAGCAGCGCCTCGCGCACCTCGTCTTTGACGAAGCCGAGCGGCCGGATCAGCGGATGCTCGGGAATCGGCATCGAGGCGGGGCCGGCGACCACCAGCTGCACGCCGCGTCCGAGCGCGGCGTACTTCTCGAAGTGCCGCAGCATGGCCCCACAACCCTTGTTCGGATCGACGCGCCCGAGATACAGGACGAACGGATCGCGGACGCCATGCGTGTCGAGCGTCGCCCGTCGCTCCGACGGTGACACCGGATCGAGGCCGCAGCCGATGATCGCCGACGGCCGTCCGGCAGGTGCGCGCGCGCCGACCAGCGCCGCCTCTTCGGGCGTGAGAAAGATGAACCCGCGCGGCCGCGCGAACAAGTCGAGGACCGCGTCGACGTGAATCAACGGATCCTCTTCGGCAGTCGGCACGAGCACCGCACGGTCGCCGACCAGCGGCACGCCGAAGTAGGTGTCGTAGTAGCGGTAGGCCCAGAAGAGCACGCGATCGTACTCGCTGCCGTAGCGCGTGAGATAGTCGAGCAACTCCGGCGCCTCGGGTCCGTTCTCACGGAACCACTGCTGCTCGTCGGCGGGCGATGCGCCATCGGCGAACACGCGATCGCTGAGATCCATGAAGCGCTGCATGCTCCGTTCGCGCGCCACCGGAAACCGCAGCACGCGCAGCGCTCCGTCGCGC
>DATFXR010000651.1:0-14159 GCA_035315685.1 Vicinamibacterales bacterium
TCGCGCGACATCCTGATAACTTCCATCCATCTCCACCCGCGCCACGATCGCTTCGCGCTCTTCCGGCCGCAGGCGTCCGAGCGCGTCTTCATAGCGCTGCAGGGCCTCGGCACCGATCGCGTCCTCGAGCGGGGACGCGCCCGCGTCAGCCGCGTTGTCGTCGAGTGCCTCCGCGATCGGCGCGCGCTTCGCGCGGCGGACCTCGTCGCGGATGCGATTGACGATGGCCTGTCGCAAGTACGCCTGAAGTGCGCCCTCGTGTCGGGATTCAAATCGATCCATGCGCTTGACTGCACGAACGACGGTTTCTTGTACCAAGTCGTCCGTGTCCATCAAGTCGCGTGTCCACCGAGGCAGCCGTCCGCTGGCCCATCGGCGCAGCGACGGCAAATACCTCGCGAAGAGGTCGTTCAGCGCCTCGGAATCGCCGGTCTTCGCCCGCTCGACTAAGTCGAAGGTTGTATCCACGGCGTCGGCGCGTCTGGTCGCACGTTGGTCATCCATTGACTGAACAAGACCCGAATACAGTACCCTGCCGGGTCCTGTATCATAAATGTTCCCGGGTCCGGTTTGAAGAGCCATCTTCAATCCAGTCACTGCGATAGCGGCTCCGACCCCTGTGGCGACGCGGCGCGAAGAGAGAGGCATACCCGTTCGCTATAACGGGCGGCTGCCGCGAACCGAACAGACCCCGTGCGAAAACCCGGCTGTTCGTCCGTCTCTTAGGACTCGTTGTGCTCAATATGGGCGTCACGCTTCATCCGGGCTTCAGGCTTGGTCGCTTCGAAGTCGAAAGTTTGATTGGGTCCGGTGCGACCAGTGACGTCTATCGGGCACGCGATATCCACGCCGACCGGGCTGTTGCCATCAAGGTCCTGTGCGGTTCGGTGACGAGTGACCCGGCGCGCCTGGCACGCTTCATCAACGAAGCCCGGACCACGGCGCTCATCACGCATCCGAACATCGTGGCGGTCTACGACGCCGGCATGGACGCGGGCCGGCCCTTCGTCGTGTGCGAATTGCTGGAAGGCGAGACCCTGCGCGCCCGAATGAGCCGCGGCCGACTTGCGGCGCCGATCGCGCTGCACCATGCGCTCGAGATCGTGCACGGCCTGATCGCCGCGCATCATCTCGGCATCGTGCATCGGGATCTCAAACCGGAGAACGTGTTCGTGACCAGCGGCGGTCACTTGAAGATTCTCGACTTCGGGCTCGCGACGTCCGGGCCGGAGGCGATCGGCTTGCTGAACGCCAATCCGAAATCGACCCAGCCTGGCGGGATTCTCGGGACGGTCGGCTACATGTCACCCGAGCAGGTGCGCGGCGGCAGTGCCGACGAGCGATCGGACATCTTCAGCGTCGGGGTGATGCTCCATGAGATGATCGCCGGCGTACTGCCCTTCCGCGAAGCGACGCCGATCGAGACGCTCTACGCGATCATGAAGCGCGATCGTCGCCCGTTGCCCTCGGACGCCGACGTCACGCCAGACATCGAGCACGTCATCAACCATTGCCTCGAGAAGCAGCCGTCGGCTCGATTCCAGTCAGCCCGCGATCTGGCATTCGTGCTCGAGTTCACCTTGCGCGCGCCGCTCGCGATACGGCGGCCGGCGCCCGCGCGAGGGATGCTGCAGTCCGTGCTGCTGCGGCACTTCTGAACGCGCGCTCAGTCCCGCGACCCGATATCTTTCAGCACATCGCGCAGCCCTTCGTCGGCCTTGCGCAGGTGATCGATCACGCGCTCGGCGTCTTTGATCACGGCGCGCGTGACGGAGGTGTTGCGCGCGCTGATCTCGGTCCGCGCGACGTCCAGCGCGGCGCGAACGGCTGAGAGATCCTGGGAGGCTTTGCCGACCGCTTCGCTCAGCGCGACCAGCGACATCTCGACAGTGGGCGTGGCTTTCTCATCCATGCCACGCCGAGCGTTCAAGCCACGTGCCGGGCTTTCAGCGCGTGCGCCGTCGCCGTGCCGATTAGCAGATGGACGCCGTTGAGCATGGCGGCGAGTCCAACGCAAGGCTGCGGCGCCCCGACTGCGCCTCGCCTTACTGAGCCGGCTTCCAGGACTTGTCGGGGTTGTACGCGGTCATGCTTCGGACCGCAGCCTCGGTGCCCTGTCCCAGGTCCTTCTCGCGAACGACGGTGTCCTGGTTGACGATGAACGTCATGACGCCGGTCACATCGTATTCAGCGGGCCAGGCCACGAGCGCAAACCCGGCGGTCATCTGTCCGTTGACGGTATACGACTTGGCCCCTCCCTGCGCTGCCGGACCCTGCGCAGTGAGAATCTTGAAGTAGTACCCGTGAAGCGGCACTCGCTCGCCGCGCGCGCCGCCGATCGAACGCCCGTCTTCCGCAGCGTCTGCCACGAGATCGCCGAGCGGACTTCGTTTCTGGCCGTGTGCGGCCGGCCAGTACAAGCCGTTCTCCTTGCCCGGATCGCTCTGAAACGTCGTCGCGTAGATGCCTGCGGGTTTGCCGTCGTGGCCCGACTGCGCGTACCGCTGCTGCGCCGTCACATAGGCGAGGCAGGTCTCGATGGCGGCCTCCTCGTTCTGTCCGATCCGCCGCGCGATGATTTCTTCCTTGCCCGCCGCCGTGTCGAATCGCCACGCGTTGCCCTGCTTCACGAGTGGAACGGGAAACGGCCAGTCCTCGTTGCCGATGACCAGTGTCTTCCGGTTGGCCGAGTCGTCAGCCAGCCGCCACCGTTCTGCCGTCGCGACCGTGAACACCTCGCGGTTCCGGCGGCCGGTCGCCGGATCCGACGAATTGACCACGTCCTGCGCGTCCGGCCCGAAGATCGTCATCAGGCCATCGAGGTCGCCCTTCTTGACGGTGTCGATCAGCGCACGGACCGCATCCTCCGGCGATGCGAAGGTGCGCTGCTTGACCGCCTGGCCTGCCGCCGCCGGAGAGAACGTCAGGAATGCCATCACACATGCGAACGCGCTCGCCAGCATCACGATGCTGCGCGGTACGCGCCGGCGCACGTGCTCCGAGCGATTCATTCGTGTTGTTGCGCTCATGTGCGTCGCCCACCTCTGCGACACGCCGTCACCGGCGTCTGCCGCCGCCGCCGCCGCGTGAACTGCTCCTGCTCTTCTGGCCGCGCGCGCTCGACGAGCGTTGTGACTTGCCGCTCGAGTATCCGGAAAAGGCGTCGGAGCCGCCGCTGCTCCGTTGCTGCTTGGCGGCCTGCGCCTTGCTTCCGTCACCGTATCCGCGCGCTTCAGCGCTCCCGGTTCTTCCCGAGCTCTGCGCTCTGGATTGCGCCGCCTGCGCCCGCTGCTGTGACGACTCAGGTCGGTTCTCCTGCCGGTTCTGCTGACGGTCCGTGCGCTGCCCCTGCGAATTCTCGACGCGCTCGTTCCGCATCTCCTGGCGCTCGCCGGAACGTTCGCCGCGGTCCTCCATCACGTCCTCGCGATGGTCCATCCAGTCTTCGCGCGCGTCTTCGCGGTGGTCGTAGTAGTCGTCCCAGGCGTCGTTGTACATATACGCGCCGCCGTGCCAGCCGTAAGGACCGTAGTAGTAGTTGTTGTTGACCGCAGCGCCAATCGCGATGCCGGCCGTGAACCCGATCAATCCGGCCGCGACCGCCGCATCGGCGGAGCTGTTCTCTTGCACGACGACGGTCGTGGTCGTCGTGGGCGCCGTCGTATAGACCACCTGCGGGTTGTATTGCGGGACGTAGACGACCTGCGGATTCGACGGCTCGATCACGATAACGTCCTCGCCTCCGGAGGTGGTCTTCGTGGTCACTTCCTGCTGCGCGCTGGTCTTCAGGGTCCCGACGTCCTGCGCCTTGTGCCGCAGCCGCTGGACGCTCGCAAAGACGACCGAACGATCGGCCGTGAAGGCCTGGCCGACGAGAGTGGTCCAATCCTTCTGGGCGGCCATCCTCGCGACTACGTCAGGGAAGATCGCCAGCGCGACGAAGCTCGCGTCGAACCCGGCTTTCAGGGCGGCGTCCTGCAACTGCGTCCCCGTCGCGCCCTTCGTCGACTTGATCCACTGGTCGAGCTTCACCACCTGCGCCGGATCCTGGGCGCACATGAGGATCTGTGCGAGCAGTTGATCAGGATAGAGCGCGACCGGCGCGAGCAGGTCGTCGAGACTCTGGACTTTCTGCGTAGCCTGCACACCCGCCGCAGCGACCTGTTCGCCAGCTGGGACGCAGACAACGAGCACCATCAGCGTCGCCGCAACGATCATGCGGTTTTTCATCGGTCACCTGCCCTTCGCGGCTCTACGACGGTTGTTCGATCATCTTGTGGCAGTACTCGCAATCGCTGTTGATCGTCGATCCGTCCTTGGCCGCATGCGACCCGTCGTGACAGCGGAAGCAGCCGTCCGACGTGACGTGGCCCTTGTTGTCTGGATAGGTGCCCCACGTCACCTTCATCGCCGGAAACACGTTCGTTCGATGCAATTCCTGGAGCGCCGCCACGGTTCGGGTCAGCTCCTGTTGATCGGCCGCGCCGCGCTGAGACTCGTAGAACTTCCGCAGGTCGCGCTCGATGGCGGCCGCATCGTCGTCGGATGCGTGGGCCGTCATCAACCGGACCGCTTCGCGCCGGGCGAACGGAAGCTTCCGGCTCACGAGTCCAGCGGCGATGGCTCGATCAACCGCTTTCTCGGGAGTCGGCGCAATCGGATGGCCCACCGTATTGTGACAGTCCATGCAGTCCATCGTCTCCCGCTGGCCCGCGCTGATCGCCTCATCCTTGGTGTCGGGAGCGACATACTCCTTGACCTGGCCGTTCGCGTCGGTCACCCGCACGTAGGGGATCGTCTGGTGCTTGTCGTCGGTCGCCACGTACTCGATGTGAACCGCCGGATTGGCGTGCCAGTGAATCGAGCGCCCTGACCGCGAGGCGGTCCCGATGTACATCTGCAGGAAGGTCGTCGTCTCCGAGTTCGTCTCGTCGTCCGCATACTCGCGAATCACGCTCATCCGATCGGCGACGATGCGATCGGGCTGATGGCAGCCGAGGCACAGCTGCGCCTGGGCTCCCGGCGGCATGTTCGCGCCCGGCGGAATCGGCCTTGGAATGCTGCCAGTAGCGACGTGCACGAGCTGCCGCACGCCCGACAGCTTCGCGTGCAGGAATCCACCCGCGCCCTCACCGATGTGACACTTCACGCACTCGATGCGGGCGTGGGAAGCATTCTGCCAGGCCGTGAACTGCGGATGCATCGGCGCGTGGCACGTCTGTCCGCAGAACCCCGGCGACTCCATCCAGTGCAGGCCGCCATACCCCGCCAGCAGCAGGATCACGATGTTGACGCCGGTGAGCGCGATGATGAGGAGCGCGGTCCGCCGCACGTCAGCGCGGCGGAGGTCAATGGTCGGCCACTCAACGCTGGCGTTCGGATCGGTCAGCAGCTTTCGCCGTTCCAGCCTGACTCCTATCGGGATGAGCAGCAGCCCCACGAGGAACAGCGCGGGCAGCGCCACGAACACGATCAACCCGGCGTACGGGTTGTCGAGCAGCCCGATGAGAATCGCGATCACCAGCGCGATGAACACGAAGGCCGATGTGGTGGTGATCACCGCACCGGCGATCGCAAGCGGATGCCGGACGAGCTCGGAGCCTTTGATCACGGACGCTCGCTATTTCAGGCTTTGCATGTAGGCGACCAGCGCGTCGACGTCGGCCGCCGGCAAACTGCCGTACTTCGCCGGCATCGGCGGCTTCTTGGCGGACTTGGCCTTCGCGGCGGCGTCAACCGGATGCGTGATCCACTGCTTGATGTCGTCGGCCGACAGCTTCGTGCCGACGTTGTCCAGCGGATTGTTCTTGTTGCCTTTGCCGGCGATCTGGTGGCACACGGAGCACTTTTGCGCGGTGTACACCTGCTGGCCCTTTGTCACCGCAGCCCCGTCCTGCGCCGCCGCCGGCAGCGCGGCGGCGAGTCCAACGAAGGTCAGTGCAACCCCGGAAAGAATCCTTCTCGTCGTGAACATCAGCATGGAGCCTCCACACAGAACATGACTGGAGTTCGCGTGACTAGAACAGGTACCTCACGCCGAACTGGAACGAGTTCGCCGTGTACGGACGGTAAACATAACCGAGAACCAGCGAGCTCGGCTGGACGATGCCGTTGACGACGCTCGGGTCGAACGCGAAATCGTAGACACGGAACGGCTCGTACAGGTACGAGAAGGTTGCCGCCAGTTTCGTCGTCAGCCGGTGCCGGACGTCGATGTGCAACTGCTGCAGTTTGTTGTAGACGTTCGGCAGTTGCGATGGTGCCGGCAGCGGTCCGCCGGCGACGACAGTGTACAGGTAACTGCCCTCGGCATAGCTGAAGTCGTACGACACGCGCGCCTCGGTGTTCGGCCCGAACTTCGGCGGCGTCGCGTAGAGCGAGAAGTAGTTCACCGTCTCCGCGGTGTCGGACGTCCAGTTTCGCTGCGGGTCGTCGAACGTACTGGAATCTGCTGATCGTGATTGCTGCAGCCCGCCATAGCGCTCGAAGTTGTAGGTGCCGCCTCCCCCGAACCCGTTCGGAAGGTGGAAGTCGGCGCCGGCCGAGAACGTCCGGAAGGTCGTCTCCTGCAGTCCGAAGTAGCTGTCCGGATAACTGTCCTTGCCGAGGCCCCCGGACACGCTGAACGTCCACTGATCGTTCGGAACCATGTCGACGATCGCGGTGAGCTGATTCCGGTTGCGGTTCGCCAGGTCGTAGTGGCGCATGTCCGGCTGCTCGCCGATCTGCACGAGCAGATCCTCGTTCAGCCCGGTGCCGGTGCGGTGGCCGTACTCGTACTTGGCGTGAAACGTCGTCCACTGCGAGCCGACGGCGTCGGCTGACAGCCGCAGCACGTTCTCGGTCGTGCTCTCGAAGATGCGGGCGTCGTAGCCGGTCTCGTTGCGCGCAAAGCCCGCCGTCAGCCCGAACGGTTTCAGGCCGGTGTAGGTCGCGTCTCCTTCGACATTCGTCCGGCTGTGCGCGTAGAGCTCTGGACCGTTGGTCAGCGACTGGTTGACGGACGTGTCGTAGCTCACGTAATTGGTGATGGTGGTTGCCGGCATCTGGTTGCTGTAGTGGTACTCCCGCACTCTGGCGGTGAAGTCCCAGTCGGGCAGCGGACGCGTGACCAGGTTCGCATTCAACGAAAAGACATGGGCTCCGGCATCGGCGGTGGCGCGAGGCAACGCGATCTGTGGCAGCGCCGAGTTGATGGTGAACGGCAGCAGCGGCTCGTTGTTGTTCCAGAACCCGTACGAGATGGCGCCGGTGACCTGCGTGCGGTGCGGGAATTTGGCGTAGCCCGCGCCGCTGATGGTCTGGGCATTGTTGGTTGGCCACAGGTTCATCTGTCCGCTGCCGGGCCCGCTCGACGCCGAGTCGGTCAGACGCAGCGGGCTGTCCCACACCAGCGTCGGGTCGAGATTGTTGAACCACGAGCCGTCGTAGGCGACGCGCAGCATGCTCCTGGTGTTGGTCCACTCGGTGCCAATCGACAGATCGTTGGTCCGCGAGTCGTACGGCTGTGCCACCTCGACGTCGTTCGAGAAGCCGAACGAGCCTCCCCACGGCAGTTCGCCGTTGTGCCGCGTGGTGGTGAATGTCCCCTTCACGTCGAGCTGCGGCGTCGGCGTCGCCACCACGCTGAACGTGCCGATGTCGCGGCGTTCCCGCAGGTCGAACTGCGGCGAGATCGGGACGTACAAGTTCAGTTTTTGCGGCGCGCCGTTCTGAATCAGCTGCTGCGTCACGTCGTCGAGGCGCAGCGGACTTCCCGTCATGGTGTACGGAGTCTTGGTGTCGACACTGTAGAACTGCGGGATCTCGTCCCACATGCCGGAGATCACGAATCGGCCGGTACGCTCGTAGACGCCGGTGTAGCGCTGATCATAATAGCCGACGTTGTCCGCGGTCACCCGATAGAGCCAGTCGCCACCGGTCGCTTCGCGCGCGTACTTCGCATCGGTGAAGAGCACACCGTCTCTGACGTCCTGATAGCGCTGGAAGCGCGCCGGGTCGCCGTCGATGCTGGTCGCCCGGCCGCCGAACTGGAATTGATGCCACGTTGGATCGAACAGGCTGCGCGATTCGTCGGGCGCAGTACTCGACGCCGGCGCTTGCGGCGCCGATTGCGGATCGGCCGGCTGTGCCAGAGCCGCGACCGGCAGCGCGAGCCAGAGACAGCAGCCAGGAATCATTAGCATGAATCGGCGCATATCTGCCTCCTCTCAGCGCATGAAGAACTGACCGGACGGATGGTTCGACCCGTGAATGTTCTGATGACAGTTCATGCACGATCGGCCAAACATCCGGTTGCTCTTGTTCACGGTGATCGCGTTGTTGTCGTAGATGCTCGACGGATGCTTGGTCGCGATGTGACAGCGCTGACAGAGCATCGGCATTCGCACCACGAGCATGCGGTCGTTGGACGATCCGTGCGGATCGTGGCAGGTCGTGCAGTTCTCTCTGACCGGGGCGTGCTCCCAGAGCGTGGGCCCGCGCATCTCGGCGTGACAGCTGTAGCACTCCTCGTTGACCGAGGAGCCGACCTTCAGCGCCTTGACGTTGGTGATCGATCCGTGCGGGTTGTGGCACGAGGAGCAGGTCAGCTTGCCCTCTCGCACCGGCATGTGCGCGACGGCGCGCTCGGTCTTCGCCACCTGAAGCCGGTGGCACGCCACGCAGGTCTGGCTTTCGCTCGCCTTGATCAGTTGGTGCGTCTGCGACTTCGGGCTGTGGACGCTGTGGCAGGTGATGCAGGACAAATCCCGCCGCTCGTGCATGCTACCTTCCCACCCCGCGTGGGTGCCGCGGTTGTGGCACGCAAGGCACGCCTGGTTGACCTCGCCCGGCGTGACCTGTCCGAACTTCAGGATGTGGCCTTTCGCATCGTCGTCCACGTGCGCCTGCCCCGGGCCGTGACAGCTCTCGCAGCCGTGGGCCGCTTCCGGCGAGCGCGGATTCTTCGCCTGCGCATGCGGCGTCCCTTTCAGTGAACCGGCCTTGTCCTCATGGCACAGGACGCAGGTGTCACTCCCGGCGTAGCCCGCGGGCGGCGCCAGCGGTTGTGCGCCAGGTGTCCGAACCATCGCCGCGCCACCCGGCGGCGCGGGCCCGACCGCAGCGGCATTGCGAGCCACGCTGGTGATCGTCACCAGACACATCAGTGCGAGACACGATCGCCATTTCACGATGCTGCTCCTCCTGTGTGTGTCACCTCAGTGCCATGCGGAAATTGGCGCGCTCGTACGCGGCGGGATCGGCGATCTTCCCGAGGCTCATGTTGCCGCGCATCTCGCTGAGCGAGGTCCATTCGTGCTCGACCATCCACGACTCGATCTCGTCGCGCACCCGGCGGAGGTGATTCGGGCCGTTCCGGAGCAGTGCCGACACCATCTGCGTGGCGTGCGCGCCGGCCATCGTCGCTTTGATGACGTCGAGGCCGGTGTGGACGCCGCCGGTGATCGCGATCGACGCCTTGATCCGGCCCGACACCGCCGCGGCGCCGCGCAGGCGCATCAGCAGATCGGATGAGTTCGAGAGCGGCGTCGAGCGCACCACCTCGAGCTCGTTGACGTCGATGTCCGCGCGGCTGAAGCGCGTGAACAGCACGACGCCGTCGGCGCCGGCGGCGTCGATCTGTTTCGCGAAATGCGCAAACGCAGTGAACAGCGGCGCCATCTTGACCGCCACCGGGATGCGCACCGAACGCTTCACTTCGCTGACGATCTCGACGAAGTGGCGCTCGACGTCCGCGCTGCTCGTCGCCATGTCGCTGGCGGCGTGAAACATGTGCAGTTCGAGGCCATCGGCGCCGGCCTGCTCGATCAGGCGGGCGAATGAGAGCCAGCCGCCCGGCGTGACGCCGTTGAGCGACGCCATCACCGGGATTCGGACCGCGCTCTTGATCTTCCGGAGATGCTCGAGGTACTCGTCAGGACCCAGCGCCAGTTCTGGTTCGGGCGCAAAGTTCTCCGCTTCGGCGAACGACTCGCTGTAGCTGTCGTAGTTGAAGAACGCGTCCATCTGCTCGCCGGTGATTTCCTCTTCGTAGAGCGAGCGCAGCACGATCAGCGACGCACCGGCGTCCTCGAGGACGCGGACCCGGTCGAGTTCGTCGCCGAGCGGCCCGGCGCCGACGATCAGCGGATGCGGCAGCCGCATCCCGAGATAGGTGGTGGTGAGGTCCATTACGTCTCCATCAACTCTGGCTTCGCCGGTTCTTCTTCGTCCTTGGGCTGAACGATCGGCACCTTGATGCCGGCCAGCTGCTCGTACACCGAGTAGCGACGCTCGGCAGCCGCCTGAGACTCCTTGAGAAACGCCTTGTAGCGCGCCGGGTCGGCGCGCTCGATCATCCGGAAGCGCGATTCGTTGCGCAGGTAGTCGGCGACCTTCACCTTCGGTGGTCCGTAGTCGAGCTTCAGCGGCGGTTCGCCGTTGGCGACTCGCCGCGGATCGAAGCGATAGAGCGGCCAGACGCCAGACTCGACGGCGAGCTTCTGCTGCGACGCACCATTCGCCATGTCATAGCCGTGGGCGATGCAGTGGCTGTAGGCGATGATCAGCGACGGTCCCTTGTAGGACTCCGCCTCGAGGAACGCCTGCGCGGTCTGCGCCATCTTGGCGCCGAAGGCGACCTTCGCGACGTAGACGTGTCCGTACATGTTCGCGAGAAGGCCGAGATCCTTCTTGCCGATCGGCTTGCCGGCCGCGGCGAACTTGGCGGCGGCGCCGAGCGGCGTCGCCTTCGACTGCTGGCCGCCGGTGTTCGAGTACACCTCGGTGTCCATGACCAGGATGTTGACGTCGCGCTGGTTCGCCAGCACGTGATCGAGGCCGCCGTAGCCGATGTCGTAGGCCCAACCGTCGCCGCCGACCAGCCACACGCTCTTCTTGACCAGATAGTCGGCGAGCGTTTCGAGACGCCGGGCTTCGGCCGTGTTGATGCCCGCGAGCTGCCGTCGCAGGGCGACGACGCGGTCACGCTGCGCCGCGATGCCGGCTTCGTTCGCCTGATCGGCGTCGAGCAGCGCCGCTGCCAGCCCGTCGCCGATCTGTGGCGCGAGCGCCTGCATCAGGCCGCGCGCGGCGGCGACGTGCGCGTCGAGCGCCATCCGGAAGCCGAAGCCGAATTCCGCGTTGTCCTCGAACAGCGAGTTCGACCAGGCCGGTCCCCGGCCGTCGCGGTTGGTCGTGTACGGCGTCGTCGGCAGGTTGCCGCCGTAGATCGACGAGCAGCCGGTGGCGTTGGCGATCAGCAGCCGATCGCCGAACAGCTGCGTCAGCATCTTCAGGTACGGCGTCTCGCCGCAGCCGGCGCACGCGCCCGAGTACTCGAACAGCGGCTCGAGGAACTGCGAGCTCTTGTGATCGATCCGGGTCATCTCGGTTCGATTCACTTCCGGCAGGTTGAGGAAGAAGTCGTAGTTGACGCGCTCGCTGTCGCGCAGCGGCGGCTGCGGGTGCATGTCGATCGCCTTGTGCTTCGGGTTGGTGCGGTCCTTGGCCGGACAGACGTTCACGCACAGATTGCAGCCGGTGCAGTCCTCAGGCGCGACCTGAATCGTGTATTGCTTGCCCTTGTGGTCCTGGCTCTTGTAAGCCGTCCACTTGAACGTCTCGGGTGCACCCGAGAGCGCGCTCTCGTCGTAGACCTTCGCGCGAATCGCGGCGTGCGGACAGACGAGCGCGCACTGATTGCACTGGATGCAGATCTTGGCATCCCAGACTGGAATCTCCAGCGCGATGCTTCGCTTCTCCCATTTCGCGGTGCCGATCGGCCAGGTGCCGTCCACCGGAAACGCGCTGACCGGCAGGAGGTCGCCCTTGCCAGCCAGCATGACGGCGGTGACTTTCTGCACGAAGTCGGGCGCCCGTTCCGACACGATTGGTGGCCGGCGGTAGGTGGCACTCACGGCGGCGGGCACCGGAATCTCGTGCAGGTGCGCGAGCGCCTGATCCACGACTTCGCAGTTACGGCGCACGACTTCCGGCCCGCGCTTGCCGTAGGTTTTTTCGATCGCCTTCTTGATGTGCGTGATCGCCGCGTCGCGCGGCAGGATCCCGGCGATCGCGAAGAAGCAGGTCTGCATGATCGTGTTGATGCGTGTGCCCATGCCGGCCTTCTTGGCCAGCTCGTAGGCATCGATCGCGAAGAACCGGACCTTCCTCTCGATCATCTGCTCCTGCAGCTCTTTCGGCAGGTGGCCCCACACCTGGTCCGCCGCAAACGGCGCGTTCAGCAGGAACGCCGCACCGGGTGCGGCGCACTCGAGGACGTCGATCTTGTCCACGAACTCGAACTGATGGCACGCGACGAAGCCGGCCCGATCGACGAGGTAGGCCGACCGGATCGGACGCGTGCTCGTGCGGAGATGCGAGATGGTGATCGCGCCCGACTTCTTCGAGTCGTAGACGAAATATCCCTGCGCTGCCAGCTCGGTTTCCTGGCCGACGATCTTGATCGAGTTCTTGTTGGCGCCGACGGTGCCGTCGGCGCCGAGGCCATAGAACACTGACGCCGAGACGTCCGCCGACTCGGTCCGGAACGACGGATCCCACGGCAGCGACGTGTGCGTCACATCGTCGACGATGCCGACGGTGAAGTGGTGCTTCGGCTTCTCCTGCGTGATCTCGTCGAAGATCGCCTTGATCATCGCCGGCGTGAACTCCTTCGACGACAGCCCGTAGCGGCCGGCGATGATTCGCGGCGGCACCGCAAACGGCGAGACGCCGTCGGCGTGGGCTTCGGCCAGCGCGGTCGTCACGTCCAGATAGAGCGGATCGCCGGGTGCGCCCGGTTCCTTGGTCCGATCGAGCACGGCCAGCGTTCGGACCGTCTTCGGCAGCGCGGCGAGGAATGCGCTTCGCGCGAATGGCCGGTAGAGCCGCACCTTCAGGACGCCGACCTTTTCGCCGCGCGCGGTCAGATACTCGACGGTTTCGTGCACCGTCTCGGCGCCCGATCCCATGAGCACGATCACGCGCTCGGCCGCAGGATCGCCGACGTACTCGAACAGGCCATAGCGGCGTCCGGTCCGCGCGGCGAACGCCTGCATCGTGCGCTCGACGACTGCCGGACACGCGTCGTAGAACCCGTTTGCCGCCTCGCGCGCCTGAAAGAACACGTCGGGGTTCTGTGCAGTCCCGCGCAGCACCGGCCGATCGGGCGTCAGCCCCCGCGCGCGGTGCGCATGGATCAGCGGCTCGGAGATCAGCGCGCGCAGATCGTCGTCGCTGATCTCCTCGATCTTCGCCACCTCGTGCGAGGTGCGGAAGCCGTCGAAGTAGTGCAGAAACGGAATGCGCGTCTCGAGCGTCGCGGCGTGCGCGACCGCAGCCATGTCGTGCGCTTCCTGGACGGAGTTCGAGCAGAGCAGCGCAAAGCCGGTCTGCCGGCAGGCCATCACGTCGGAGTGATCGCCGAAGATCGACAAGGCGTGGGTCGCCAGCGTACGCGCGGCGACGTGCATCACGAACGGCGTGAGCTCGCCCGCGATCTTGTACATGTTCGGGATCATCAGCAGCAGGCCCTGCGACGCCGTGAACGTCGTCGACAACGCGCCCGCCTGCAGCGCGCCGTGAACGGCGCCGGCCGCGCCAGCCTCCGACTGCATCTCCGCCAGTTCCGGAATCGCACCCCAGAGGTTCGGCCGCTTGCGGCTCGCCCACTCGTCGCAGACTTCCGCCATCGGGCTGCTCGGCGTGATCGGATAGATCGCGATCGTCTCGCTGGCGCGATACGCGACCGATGCAGCCGCCTCATTTCCGTCAACAGTGATCCGCTTGCTCGCCATGCTCAGGTCCCCCAGCTCTGGTCAGTGCCGCCTCTTCCAGATTCGCGTTCATGTCATGGCCGCAACGCCGTCGCCGGCCGTGAGGCCGAGCAGTGATCCGGTGTGGCGCGCAATCATCAGCTCCTCGTTGGTTTGAACCACCCACGCAGAAACCCGGCTCGCGCGCGTCGAGATGCGCGGTCCCTGGCGCTGGTTCGCCTCGTGATCCAGCTCGATGCCCAGCCACGCCGACGCGTTGCAGATCCGGGCGCGGATGTCGGCGGAGTTCTCGCCGATGCCCGCCGTGAACACGAGGCCGTCGATCCCGTGCAGCGTGCTCGCGAGCGCGCCGATCTCCTTGGCCGCGCGATAGACGAAGTAGTCGACCGCCAGCCGCGC
>DATFXR010000652.1:0-4853 GCA_035315685.1 Vicinamibacterales bacterium
GGCGAGCTCACGAACCGAGCTGTTGACGCTGACGGGCGTCGAACGCCCGCAGCGGCTCGAGGCGCGACGCGTCTCCGGAAACTTCCTTCGTGTGCTCGGCGTGGCGCCGATCGCCGGACGCGGGTTCGAGGACGCGGACGACCGCGCCGGCGCCGAACCGGTCGTCGTCCTCAGCGACGAGTTCTGGCGCTCGCAGTTCGGTGGTGACCCCGCTGCCGTCGGACGACTGCTGGTGCTCGACGGCAGGCCGCATCGCGTCGTCGGCATCCTTCCGCCTGGTTTCCGCTACAACAAGCCGTACGCCCTGTTCGTATCGATGGGCCCGCACGCAGACGCGCTCTACGCGCACGAACGCAGCGATCATGCCGGCCACTTCGCCGTCGGTCGGCTGTGCGATGATGTGAGCCTGGAGGCCGCGGCCGCGGAGCTGCGCGGCATCGCAGCC
Organism: Vicinamibacterales bacterium; assembly: GCA_035315685.1. GTDB lineage: Bacteria > Acidobacteriota > Vicinamibacteria > Vicinamibacterales > CAVVIG01 > QHWK01. The sequence continues at coordinate 446 of DATFXR010000652.1, forward strand.
GATTTGCAGCGCGAGCACCCGGCGTCGAATGCCGGCATTTCCGTGGGCCTGCAGCCGCTCGCGTCGCGGCTGGTCGCCGACGTGCGCGTGACGCTCGTCGTGCTGATGGGCGCCGTCGGATGTCTGCTCCTGATCTCGTGCGTCAACGTGGCGAACCTGCTCGTTGCGCGCGGCGCCGCCCGGCGTCACGAGCTGGCGGTGCGTGCGGCGCTCGGCAGCACACGGCTGCGCCTCGTCTCGCAACTGCTCGTCGAGAGCTCGATCGTGTCGGTCGCCGGAGGAACCGTTGGACTCGTCGCCGCCGTATGGCTGCTCCGGGCGCTCGTCGCCGTCGCGCCGCCGGACACGCCGCGGCTCGACGAGGTGCGGCTCGACGCGATGGCTCTGGCGTTTGCCATCGGCGCGACCACCCTCTGCGGCATCGTCTTCGGTGCGTTTCCGGCGCTGCTCGCGTCGCGCGCGACCGGCCAGGAGACCGTCGTACGCAGCCGCACCGGGGGTGTATCGGCGCCGTCGCATCGGCTGCGCCGCGGCCTGATGGTGGTCGAGGTTGCTGTCGCGCTGGTGCTGCTGACCGGCGCTGGCCTGATGGCGCGGACGCTGCGGCACCTGACGCAGGTGGAGGCGGGATTCCGCGGCGATCACGTGCTGACGCTGCGCGCGTCGCTTGCCGGACCGCGATGGCCGCAGCCGCGCCGGCACCTGTTCTTCGACCGCGTGCGCGCCGGCATCGCGGCGCTGCCTGGCGTGCGCGCGGCCGGGATTGTGTCGCGACTGCCTACGGACGGCTCGGACTGGAACACGCCGTTCATCGCCGCCGACAAGCCGCTGCCGGAGCGGCGGGAGCTTCCGTTCGCGGCCATGACGATGCCGAGCGCGGGATATTTCGAGGCGATCGGGACGCGGATCGTTCGCGGTCGCGCGTTCACCGACGCCGACGGTGAGCAGGCGACGCCGGTGGCGATCGTCAACGAATCGCTCGCGCGGCGGATCTGGCCCGGCGAGGACGCGATCGGCAGGCGTCTGAAGTGGGGCTGGCCGGAGGCGCCGGGCGTCTGGCGGACCGTGGTCGGCGTGGCTGCCGACGTCAAGTACGAAGGCGTCGCCGAACCGACGCCGCTGCAGATCTACATGCCGATCGCGCAGGAAACGCCGCGCGACGTCGCCATCGTCGTGAACACGGAGGGGCCGCCGTCTGCAGTGCAGCGCGCGGCAGAGCGTGTCGTGCACGACGTCGACGCGGATGTACCGGTGTATTCAGTGCGCACGACGGACGAGATGCTGGCTTCGTCGATGGGGCGCGAGCGGATGGCGGCGCTCGTGCTGACGGTGTTCGCAACGGTCGCGCTGGTGCTGGCGTCAGTGGGGCTGTACGGCGTCGTCGCACACGGCGTCACCGAGCGCACCCACGAGATCGGCGTGCGCATGGCGCTCGGCGCGGAACGCCGCCACGTGCTCGGGCTCGTCGTGCGGCAGGGATTGTCGATGGCGGTGGTCGGCGCGGCAATCGGCGTCGGCGCCGCACTCGCCATCTCGCGCTCGATCCAGGCGCTGCTGTTCGGCGTCACCGCGACCGATCCGGCGACCCTCGCGGCTGTCGTCACGATGCTGCTCGCGATTGCGACAATCGCGTGCTACGTCCCGGCCTGTCGTGCGATGCGGGTCGATCCGACGAGGGCGCTTCGCGCCGAGTAGTGGCCGATGGCTGACGGCTGATGGCGATGGTTCAGCGGCAGTGTCCGGCTTCAGCCGGACCGCGACGACCGCAGCGTCACCTTCGAGAATCCTCAGCACGATTTCCCAAAGACGATCCGGTACGAGAAACGGACCGACGGCATGCTCGTCGCGTCGATCGCCGGGGCCAACGGCGCGCGGCCGATGTCATGGGTCTTCACACAAAGGAGCGCCGCATCGAAGTGATTCGGCCGACACGCCCGGTATGATGTGATCGAACCCTGAACAGGAGCGTCGATCACATGACGGGACAGCAGCCCGACTCCGCGTCGCGCGACGTCAGCCTTGCCGACGAAGATCGAGTGCGACAGGTCCTGGTGGAGTCCGTCCTCGGCCTCTGGGATGTCGTCAACAACCTCACCCGGCTGCGCCCGTCGCGGCGCGACCGCTATCGCGTGACGATCTTCGGGTCGGCTCGCCTGCAGCCGGGATCGTTCGGTTACGAGGAGACGAAGCGCGCGGCGGCGGCGCTCGCGGACATGGACTGCGACATCATCACCGGCGGCGGGCCGGGACTGATGCAGGCGGCCAACGAAGGCGCTTCGTCGCGGCACGCGCAGTCGCTCGGCATCCGCGTCGAACTGCCCTTCGAACAGGATGTCAACGCCTTCGTCACCCAGGCGTTCGAGCATCGCACCTTCTTCACCCGCCTCCACCAGTTCGTCCTCGCGTCCGACGCATTCATCGTCGCGCCGGGCGGCATCGGCACGGTCCTGGAGATGATGCTGATCTGGCAACTCCTCCAGGTCGGGCACCTGCAGAACTCGCCGCTGATCCTGGTGGGCAGCATGTGGCCCGGCCTGATCGAATGGGCGCGCCAATCGATGCTGTCCACGATCCCGCCGCTCGCCAGCGCCGGCGACATGGCGATCCCGCGTTGCGTCGCCAGCGCCGACGAGGCGATCGCGATCATCCGCAACTCTCACGCGGCGTGGCTCGAGCAGCAGCGAGGCTGACATGAAGATCACGCTCCTCGGCGCCGCTGGCGGAGAGGTCACCGGATCGGCGTACCTGGTGGAAACTCAGACGGCGAACGTCCTGGTGGACTGCGGATTCTTTCAGGGTTCGAAGAAGGTCGAGAACTTCAACCGGCTGCCGACGTCGGCTGCGCTCAGGCGGCTGGACGCGGTCGTCATGACGCACGCGCACCTCGATCACACGGGTCGCTTGGCGCTGCTCGCCAAAGGTGACTACCGGGGACCGATTTTCGGCACCCGCGCCACCTTCGACCTGGCCGACCTGATCCTGCGGGATTCAGCCTCTCTCCACAAATCCGACGTCGCGCGCGAAAACCGGCGCCGCAAGGCGCAGGGCAAGCCGCCCCTCGACGTGCTGTTCACCGACAAGGACGTCGCACGGCTCCGGCCGCTGTACAAACGGGTGGACTATGACCGTCCGACGCCAGTCGCCCGAGGCGTCACCGTGCGTCTGGTGGACGCCGGCCACGTCCTTGGATCGGCCAGCGTCGAGATGACGATCGAGGACGCCGGCCGCTCGCGAGCCGTCGTGTTCTCCGGCGACCTCGGTCCGCGAGGGGCGCCGCTGCATCGCGATCCGACGCCGTTCAAGCACGCAGATCTCGTATTCCTGGAATCCACCTACGGCGATCGCGACCATCGCTCGTTACACGAGACGGCCATCGAGGGGCGCGAGGTGATACGGAAGGCGGCCGACGCCAGCGCCCGGATCCTCGTGCCGGCCTTCGCCATCGGGCGCACGCAGTTGCTCCTGTATCTGCTGGCTGGCGCGTTCCACCGCAAGACACTCGAGCCGTTCCCGATCTATGTCGACAGCCCGATGGCGATCGAGGCGACGCAGATCTACAAGCGCCACGTCGAGCTGTTCGACGAAGAGGCGCTCGCGATGCAGAAATCAGGCGAGCTGCGCACGCAGCTGCGGACGGTGCGTTTCAGCCGGACGCCGAACGAGTCGCGTGCGCTGTCCAAGGCCAGGGGGCCGTGCTTGATCATGGCCGGCGCCGGCATGTGCAACGGCGGACGGATTCTCAGCCATTTGCGTACGAGCCTGCCGCGACCGGAGACGGCGGTGCTGATCGTGGGATTCCAGTCCCGTGGCACGATCGGCCGCCTGCTGGTGGACGGTCGAAAGACGGTCAGGATCCTGGGCGAGGAAGTCCCTGTCCGCGCCTCGATCCACACCATGGGCGGCTTGAGCGGCCACGCCGGCCAGACGGATCTCCTCCACTGGTTCGAATCGCTGGCGGCCGCGCGGCCGCGCGTGATTCTCACGCATGGCGAGGAGGGCGCCCGCACCGCGCTGAAACAGTCGATCAAGGACCGCCACGGGATCGAGGCGGAATGTCCCGGGCTGTACGACGTGATCGAGTTCTGAATCCCGGTCCGGCAGGCGATTCCGCCTCCGCAATCACGTAAGATTGGCGCGGGAGGTCGCGATGCGAGAAGTCGCTCGGCTGAGGCCGTCGCGCTGCGTTTTTGCCGTGTTTGCGCTCCTGTCGGTCGGCGCCGCATACGGGCGAGTGCGCGCGCAGAATCCGATTCGACCGCTCGCCGAGCAGCCGCTGCCGCGCGAGACGCTGACGCCGGCGCCGCCGCGCGCGCAGGGCGAAGGGTTCGGGCCGTACGCGACCATGGTGATTCGCGGCGCGATGCTGATCGACGGCACCGGCGGTCCGCCGCGCGGCCCGGTCGACATC
>DATFXR010000653.1:0-7589 GCA_035315685.1 Vicinamibacterales bacterium
GCGCGCGACACGCGCAACGCCACCAGCAACCCCAGCACGGCGGCAAAGGTTGCGCTCACGATGACCGATCGGATCCACGGCGCGCCCTGTGCCGCCGCCATCAGCGTGTCGTCGCGCGCCGGACTCACCTGCACCGTCCAGACGAGCGGCCGCGGCGACACCGAGGATCGCAGCGTCACCTGCCGCGGATCGAGGAACAGGATCGGCAACTCGCGCCGGAGCAGGGCGCTGCCGTTCGCCTGGCCGGTGCGCACGACGTAGTTCCCGCGATCGTCGATCAGCGAATAGGTCAATCCCGTGTCGGTGTCGGTCAAGCGCGCCACTTGACGGAGCAGGCCGGCGAAATACTCCTGGCGCGCCCGCTGCAGATTCACCATGAAGCCGAATGCGCTCTCGATCCGCCCGGCTGAACCGGCCGCATACTGCAGGCGGGAGACGATCTGATAGCGCTCGCCGGCGATGTCGAGCTCGCACACCGCGATCACGCGTCCGGCCCGGATGTCGCGGTCGAGCGCGTCGAGGATGCGGCGGCCGAGCCGCGGCTCGGCGACGATTTCGACCGGATACCGTTCGACCGGGATCGGCGACGTCAGCCACGGCGGCGGCTGATTCGCCCGAATGAAAATGATCGGGTCCTGACCACTCGCCGCGCTCCAGCCGAAGAAGCTCTCCGGATACGGATATCTCGCGAAGGCGCCGGCGACGAGCGCTCGCGCTTCATAGGGACGCGTGAACGAGCGCGCGTCCCAGTCGCGACTGGACAGCACGGTGGTCTGCACGCCGCCCATATCGCGCGAGAGCGCCGTCATCAGCACTTCGATGCTGTCCTTCGCGCGGCGCGCGACGAGCAGGCTCGAACTGTTCTGCCATTCCTGCGTCGCCCGGTATCCCAGCCACGCTTCCGCCAGCAGCCCGGCGCACACGACGAGCACGCCGAGGGCGAAGACCGGCGTGCTGATCATCCGGCGCAGCCGGCTCATCGCGCCAGCTCGCTTTCGCGGTAGAAGAGCGCGGCGCCCGGATGCAGCGGGACCGGCGCGGCCGGCGCTCGATCGAGGTCTACTGACTGCAGCGCGTCGAACTGTGCGGCCAGATCCGGAAGGATGCGGAAGAACGCCGCCGTGACCGAGCGGACGATCTCGTCGTCGAGCTGCCGCCGGCACACCAGCAGCGTGTCGACGGCGACGGTGAGAACCGGCGTCCGTTGGCGCGGATAGGTGAGGCTCGGGATCACGCTTCGTCGAAAGAACGGGTACTCGGTGAGCAGCTCGTCGATGGCGTTGCCGGAGATGTCCACCAGGCGAGCGCCGGTATCGGTGGCGAGGCGGATCGACTCGACCGGATCCGACGACACGATGAAGGCCGCGTCGACCCGGCCGCGCAACAGGGCGTCGACGGAGTCCTCGAACGACAGCGCCTGGACCAGCTCGGGCCCGGGCGTCACCTTGAAAAAGCGCAGCAGCGTTTCGGACGTGAACGCCGTGCCGGTGCCCGGCGCACCGGCCGCAATGCGCAGTCCCTTGAGATCCGCAATCGAGTGGATCGGCGTGGCGGCCCGCACCAGCACGTGGACCGACGCCGGGTGCAGGACGGCAATCGCGCGCGCGGCGTCGCGCCGCTCGCCGCCGCGGAGTTCGTCGATGTAGACGCGGTACGCGCCGTCCGAATACGCCAGCCCGATGTCGGCGGTTCCCGTCTGGATGTGCTCGAGGTTCGTGTTCGAACCGGGCGTGTCGATCGGAACGAACTCGATCGACGGCAACTGGGCGCTCAGCCCTTTGAGGATCGCTGCGCTCAGCGGACGAAAGCTGGCGCCGGGAAGGCCGGTCGCCATGCGAACCGTCGGCCGCGTCGAGGCGGCGCGGGCCGGCGCCTGACGACAGGCGTCCCCCAGCACCCCGGCCGCGAGGCAGCACGCGGTTGCTGCGCCGAGCGCGCAGCGGCGGAGATCCGGCGGATCGAGACCGAGAAACAGCTGCATCAGTGGCCCGAGATCGACGAGATATCTGACATGCGGCGTCAGCGGTGTCAACCCGGTGTGTACGCCGGCGAACGAGCGCGACAAGTTGCGACACGCGTGGCGCAACCGGACGGCTATACTTCGCCCTCGCATCGATGCGATACCCCAAGGTCCTTCGCAGCCTCTACCTCCAGGTGCTCCTCGGGATCGCGTGCGGCGTGATCCTCGGCGCCGCGGCGCCCGACTACGGCGCCGCGATGCGGCCGCTGGGCGACGGTTTCATCAAACTGATCAAGATGCTGATCGCGCCGATCATCTTCGCGACGGTGACCGTCGGCATCGCGCAGATGGGGCAGATGAAGGATGTCGGCAGAATCGGCATCCGGGCGCTGATCTACTTCGAAGTGGTGTCCACCGCGGCGCTGATCATCGGTCTGGTGGTGGTGAACGTGCTGAAGCCCGGCGCGGACCTGCACATCAATCCGGCCACGCTCGACGTCAACTCGGTCGCCGCCTACACGGCGACTGCGCAGCACGTCGGTCCGGTCGACTTCCTGCTCGGCATCATCCCGACCACGATGATCGACGCCTTTGCACGCGGCGAGATCCTGCAGGTGCTGCTGGTGTCGGTGCTCGTCGGTCTCGCGATGCTGTCGCTGGGCAGCCGGGTCAGGGCGCTGGTCTCGGTCATCGAGCAGGCGGCCCAGGTCCTGTTCAAAGTGGTCGCGATGATCATGCGGCTCGCGCCGATCGGCGCGTTCGGCGCGATGGCTTTCACTATCGGCAAGTACGGCCTCGGCGCGCTCGTGTCCCTCGGTCAGCTGATGCTCGGCGTGTACGTCACGTGCCTGTTGTTCGTGTTCGTCGTGCTCGGCGCGATCCTGCGTGGCTGCGGGTTCAGCATCGTCGCGGTGCTGCGCTACATCAAGGAAGAGATCCTCGTGGTGCTGGGCACCGCCTCGTCCGAATCGGTGCTGCCGCGCATCATGGTCCGGCTCGAAGAGCTCGGCTGCTCGAAGCCGGTGGTCGGCCTGGTCGTGCCGACCGGCTACTCGTTCAACCTCGACGGCACCTCCATCTACATGACGATGGCGGCGGTGTTCGTCGCGCAGGCCACCGACGTGCACCTGACGCTCGGACAGGAGCTGTCGATCCTCGCGATTCTGCTCGTGACCTCGAAGGGGGCCGCCGCCGTGACCGGCGGCGGCTTCATCACGCTGGCCGCCACGCTTTCCGCCGTGCCGACGATTCCCGTCGCCGGTCTGGCGCTTCTCCTCGGCGTCGATCGGTTCATGTCGGAAGCACGCTCGGTCACGAACCTGATCGGGAACGTCGTCGCCACGATCTTCATCTCGAAATGGGATCGCTCGCTCGACCTTGCGACCGCCAATCTGGTCTTGAAGACCGGCGCGGCCGGCCCGGCGCGCGCCTATCTGCGGGACGCCGACGGCCCGCGCGACACGCCAGTCGTCACCGACGACGTCCCCGAGAGCGTTTTCTAATTCGGTACTGCCCGTACTCAGCCGGACTCGCGCGTGAGGAGCAACCGCAGAGCGCGCGGAGAACGCGGATTTTGTTCTTCTCTGTCGGGCTGGGGCGGTAGTGTCCGGCTCTCTGAGCGCGTTTCGACTGAACGTAGCGCTTCCACAGTAAAGCCTTCGCGCTACCTCGAGGGACATGCGCACGGAGAAAACGAAAAACTCTGCGTTCTCTACGCTCTCTGCGGTTGCTTTCCCGCGCGATCAGTGTGAGGCGAGTGCCGCGCGTGCGTCCTGCAGTCCCTGGCGGGCGGCGGCCGATGTGCGATCGAGCGCAAGCGCGATCGCAAAGCGATCGGCCGCGGCGACCGGATCGCCGGAATTCAGTTCGAGGACTCCGAGGTTCACGTAGGTCTCCGCATCGCGGGGGTTGAGCGCCAGCGCGGCCTCGAATGCGCGGCGCGCGCACGCACGATCGCCTGACGTGGCGCACGCGACGCCGAGCAGGTTCTGGCCGCGCGCATCGTCAGGATGCGCGGCGACGAACTGCCGGCTCTCGGCGATCGCCTGATCGACGCTGCCGTTCAGAAACAGCGCTTGCGCGCGATAGACACGCGCGCGCGCGAGGCCGGGAAACTGCGCGAGCAGCGCGTCGGCGATCGGCGCCAGCCGCCTGCCGTCGCCAGCATCGGCACACACCGCCGCCAGCTGCAGCGGGGCGCGTTCGTCCCGCGGCGCGAGACGGATGGCCTCGTTCGCGAGCGACGCCGCCCGCTCCAGATCGCCGGTCGCCGCGAGAAGTCGCGACAGTTCGATGCGGACGTTCGCGTTCGCGGCGTCGGACCGCGCCTGCGCTTCGAGCCACTCGCGTGCGTCGTTGGGCCGCCGCGCGCCGGAGGCGGAGTCCGACAGGCCGGCGAGCGCCTCGGCATTGGAAGGATTCGCCGTCAGCGCGCGAAGATACCGGTCATATGCCGCGTTGTAGGCGTCCGCCTTCATCTCCATGGCACCCGCCGCCGTCCACGCCTCGTCTGTCGCGTCGTGCCACGCGGCGCGCGCCGCCGCGAACGGCGGGCCGTGGGCCGCCAGCGCGCGGATCTCGACTGCGTTGTCTTCGTCCGAGCGCCCGTAGATCGCACGCGGACCCGAGAACTCCAGCGCCATCCGATCGTCGGTCTGCATCACCGCGCCGTCGGAATAGCTGCGCATCTCCGACGGTCCGCCGACGAGCAGCGACGTCAGCAGGAACGGCAGGTACTGCTCGCGAACTGCGACATCACGCAGCACCGACACCGTGGTGCCCTGCCGCGAGCGCGCGGACAGCAGATTGAGGTGAGCCTCGATCGACGGGCCGGTGGTGCCAATCAGCAGCAGATCGCCGTCGCCGACCAGCCACATCGTCGATTGTGGAAATACTGACGTGAACGTGCCCACGATCGACTTCAGGTCGCGGCTGCTGATGTCGTAGGTATGCGCCCACTGGCAGATGATGCCGTCCGGCTGAAGGCGGTCACGTGCCGTCTCGAAGAACTCCCGCGTGAACAACGACGCAATCCCAGCCATCCACGGATTCGACGGCTCCGAAACAATCACGTCGTAGCGCCGCGTGGTGAACGACAGGTGCGAGCGTCCGTCGCCGACGACGAGCCTGACGCCGGCGCTGCGGAGCACGTCGCCGTTTTCCCGGCGGAAGTAGTCGGAGGCGGTGACGACTTCGGGTGAGATCTCCACGACGTCGACCGCCCTCGTCGTGCCGGGCGCGAGCGCGGACGCCGCGGTCACTCCGCTGCCGAGCCCGAGCACGAGGACGCGCTCGGCATGCGGGTGCAGCAGGACCGGCAACAGGCCGAGCAGCCGCTGCGTCAGCATGTCGCCCATGTTCGACGCATCGACCTTCCCGTTGATCACGAGCGAGCGCTGTCCCGCCAGTTCACGGACGCTGACCGTGGCAGCGGATCCATCTTCGAGGTACAGCAGCTTCCATGTCTGCAGATCGTTCGCGAGGTCGGCGACGCCGATATACGGCGCGTACTTGTACGCGCCTCCGGCGAGCACTTGAGGGCTCCATGCCGGCAGAACAGTCAGGACGATCGTCGCCGCCGCGACGATCGGCGCGCGCCACCGCCACGCGCGCGTGGCACGCGCTTTATCGCGGCCGTCAGCCACCCATACCGCGGCAGCTGAAACCAGGCCCAGCGCGGCGGTCGTGCGCAGGCTGTCGTGCAGCCCGAGGCGCGGCAGCAGGAGAAAACCGCCGGCAAGCGAGCCCGCCACGGCACCGATGGTGTTCGCGACGAAGATGCGTGCGCTCACTCCACCGACGTCGTCGCGCGGCGTCGCCGCCGTGGCAAGCGCGAGCGGAAAGGCAGCGCCGAGCGCGAGCGTCATCGGCAGCAGCAGCAGCACCGTACCGATCGCCTGGCGCGTCACGATCGCTCCGAAGGCGGCGTCCGGCGCCGCCACCTGTCCCGCGACGACGAGCGGCAGCCGTGATGCGGCATACCAGCCTGCGGTCGCGGCACCGACGGCCGCGAGCGCGAGCATCGCCCCGAGCCACTCGACGGGCCGCAGCACCCGGGGCAGCATCCGGGCCGCGATTGCCGAACCAATCGCAAGACCGACGATGAACGAGGCGACGACGATGGCGAAGGCGTAGGTCGTCGGACCGATGATGAGCGCCGCAAGCCGTGTCCAGATCACTTCGTAGACGAGCGCGCAGAAGCCGGACGCCGCAGCGGCGGCGGCGGCGAGCTGCGGCGCCGCTTGCGGAAGTGCGGGCACTGACGCGCGCGCGACGTCGCGACGGACCGCCGTCTTTTTCGCGCCGCTCGCCCGGCTCGACTTCGCCGGAACCGCCGCGGCATCGATTGCGAACACCGAACCGTTCGCCGCGAGCCAGCGCGCGCCGGCTGCGGCGAGCAGATTCAGCGCGATCCCGAGCCACGTCGTCGCGCGAACGCCGATCGCTGGGATGAGCACGAATCCGGTCGCGAGGGAGCCAACGGCAGCGCCGGCGGTGTTGACAGCGTAGAGGCGGCCCGCGTCCGCAGGGCCGCCGGCGTAGGCCGCGACGGCAATCGGAAACGTCGCGCCCATCGCGGTCGCAGGAATGCCGACCAGCAGCAGCGCGAGCGCGGCGCGCATCACGCCGAATCGCAGCGACGCCTGCCCGTCGGCATACGCCCAGGCGAGCGCGGGAGCGCCAGCTGACAGCAGGAGCGGCAGCGCAAACGCCGCCAGCGCGACGACCACTTCGAGCGTCGCGTAGGCGGTCAGCGCGCGCACGTGCTTGTCCGCGCCGGTCCAGCGCGCCTGCACGCGCCCGCCGGCCCAGGATCCGAGCGCCAGACCGGCCATGATCGCAGCGAGCGCAGTGCTCGCGGCGGCGACCGTCTGTCCCATCAGCAGCGTCAGCAGCCGCGTCCACGCGATCTCGTAGAGGAGTGCCGCGGCGCCCGATGCCGCATAGAGGAGGAGGAACAGCCGCCGGCCGCGCACGCGTAACGATACTTCGAGTGTGGTTGGAGGGGGCGGGATGGGCAGGACGGGCGGGACGGGCGGGATGGGCAGGATGGGCAACTGCACGGCGCAGAGACATATCTTCTCTCCGCGATCTCTGCGCGCTCTGCGGTTGCTTTCCCTTCCTGCGAGTCCTGCCCTTCCTGCCTTTCCTGCCTGACTGCCCGACCCCTAGAAGGTGAAGCCGGCGCCGAGCCGATACACGCGGCCCGAGACGATGTCCGTGACCTGGCCGAACTGCGAACCGGTCTGGTAGTTGGTCGCCGTCACCGCGCTCGAGTTCAGGAGGTTGAACACCTGGAAGTCGAGCGAGACGCGCTGCGAGCGGGTGACCGTGAACGCCTTGTTCAGCCGCAGGTTCACGAGTTGCACGGTGTTCGACCGGAACTCGCCGTACGGGCCCATCCGTAGCGTCGTCGATCCCTGCCGCAGCGCGGCGCCGGTAAATACCTGCGTGCGCTGGCCCCACTGGCCCGACTGCGCGCGGTAGGAGCCGGTGATGTCGATGCTGTACGGCAGGCTGTAGGTGCCGTTGGCGCGCGCTTCCCAGTCCCACTGATCGTTGATCGGGAAGCGATCGTCGTTCGGGCTCTGCGGCAGCGCCGAATTGTTGCCCGCCGTGGTGAGCCACG
>DATFXR010000654.1:0-5274 GCA_035315685.1 Vicinamibacterales bacterium
CACGCCATCATGCTGTGGCCGAGCAGCCGGCCAAGCTGCTGCAGGCTCGGGAAGTCCACGAACATCAATCCGTAGAAGGTGGCGGCCGTCGTCCACATGCCGAGCAGCATGCTGCTCGACGGGCCGCCGATTGCGTCGCTCGTGCCGGCGTCGGGATTTTCCACCTCCGCGAGCCGATGCGCGACATAGAGCAGCACAACCCCGTCGACGCCGAGACCGAACATCATCGCCGCCGCGCCGGTCGCCGCCGCCGACAGCTTCACGCCAGCGAACCCGAGCGCACCGAGGACGACGACGAGCGAGAGCAGCGACGGCAGCGAGCCGACCGTCACCAGCCACAGGCTGCGGAACACGATGAAGAGCAGCGGCAGGATCAGCACCAGCGATCCCACCGTGTTCATGACGCTCTCGCTCTTTACGACGGCTTCGGTCTCGACCGCGATACGATGCCCGCCGGCGAATTGCACCTGAAGCGGCGGGAGCAGCTCGGCGTCGGGATCGCGCGCGGCAGTGGCGGCGGCCGTCGTCGAGGACGCAAGCTGCTGCAGCCGCGCGTCGAGAGCGCGGGAGAACTCCGCGTCGTAGGGCGGTCGCTTCGGCCGCGCGATCAGCAATCGGCTGCGGCCGTCGCCGCTCACGTACCCGTCGGCGCTGGCGCCGAGGCCGATCCCGGTGCGCGTGCTGCCGAGCGCGTCGCGCATCAGATCGAACAGTCCGAGCGGATCCTGTCGAACCAGCTGCGCGACGTCCGCCGACGGAACCGTGAGCAGATCGCGGCGTGCCGCGATGGCGTGCGACATGCCAGCGGGAGTCAGCCGCCGCAGCGCCTCGTCGAGCGCCGTGCCATGCAGCAGCAGCAGTTGACGGTCGAGGAGCCAGCCGAAGTCGCGGGTCCGGTCGACCGTGCCGGTATCGACGCGCGAGATCTCGGGCGCCGAGCGGAGCGCGTCGGTCCACGCGGAAATCTGGTCGTCGTAGTCGGCGATCGCGTGCCCCTCCGGCGCGGTGAAGATCACGTACAGCTGATCGAGGCTGCCGAAGCGCCCGAGGAAGGAGCGAAACGCCTGAATCACGCCGCTGTCGCGCGGCAGCAGCGAGAGCACGTCCGCGTCGAACGACAGCCGTCGCAGGCCTTCCACCGAGACGAGGACCGATCCCAGCACGAGCGCGAAGACCGCGAGCCGGCGGCGGTGCGCCCAGCCGACGATGCGAGCGACGAGCGATTCCACGACGGGATCATGTTACATTCACGAACTTACATGAACGTGCTGCTGCTGCGGCCGGTGCCGGCCAACGAGCGGTTCGGCCTCGGGCCGTTCTTCCGCATCGAGCCGCTCGGCATGGAGTACATCGCGGCGGCGCTCGAAGGGCTGGGCCATACGGTGACGCTCGCCGATCTGCGGTTCAGCCGGCTGGCGGCGCAGATCCGCGCCGCTCGCCCCGAGGTCGTCGGCATCGCCGCGATGCACGCGCTGGAAACCGACGAGGTCGTCGCGCTGGCGCGCCGCGTGCGCGCACTCGCGCCGGACGTGCCGATCGTCGTCGGCGGTCACACGGCCGCGGCGTATCCGGAGCCGTTTCTCGTCGCCGAGGTTGCGGCTGTCGTCGTGGACGACGGCGAGCGCACGTTCCCGCTCGTGTGCGACGCCATCGCTCGCCGCGAGCCGCTGACGGCGATCGCCGGGCTGGCGCTGCGCGATCGGGACGGCGCCGTGGTCCGCACCGCCGGCGAGACCGGTACGCTCGCTCTCGACGAAGTGCCGCTGCCTGCGCGTCGTCACGTGGCGGCCTGGCGCCGTCAGTACGCCTGTCTCGCTCATCGTCCCGCGTGGCTCGTCGAAACGGCCCGCGGCTGTCCGTTCCGGTGCTCGTTCTGCTCGATCTGGCAGTTGCATCAGCGTGCCGTGCGCGAGCGATCGATCGACGCGGTGTGTCGCGACTTCGACTCAGTCGGCGATCACATCTTCGTTGCCGACGATCTGTTCTGGCATCACCCGTCGCGCAGCCTCGAGCTGGCGCACGAGCTGCGGCGGCGCGGCATCGCCAAGCAGTGGATTCTCGTCCAGAGCCGGACCGATCTGGTCGGCCGGCATCCCGAGCTCCTCGAGGCGTGGCGGCCGCTCGCGAAGGACTTCGACATCTTCTTCGGTCTGGAAGCGGCGACCGACGAAGGACTGGACGGGTTGATGAAGGATGCGACGGTCGACGAGACGATGCAGGGCGTTGCGGTCGCGCGCGCGCACCACTACGGCGTCACCGGCAATTTCGTCATCGATCCGGCGTGGACCGAATCCGATTTCGAAAAGCTGTGGGCGTTCGTCGAGCGGCACCAGCTGTTTCAGGCGGGCTTCACCATACTCACCCCTCTCCCGGGCACGAAGTACTTCGACGACATGCGCCAGACGCTGCGCGCGCGGCGCTGGTCGCATTTCGACATGCACCACCTCTTGTGGGAACCCCGCCTCGGACCCCGGCGCTTCTTCGAGCTGTACTGTGAGACCTGGCGCCGCTCGGTGCTGAACCTCAAGGGCCGCAAAGGCCTGCTGCAGTGGCTGCGCGAGGTCGATCTCTCGAACGCGCTGTTCCTGATCCAGGCGCTGCGGCGCACCCAGAAGTTGATGGACGCCGAGCACTACCTGAAGGAGTACGACCTCGCGTCGTCAGTCGACGAGCTGCTCGGCACAACGGGCGGGCGCTCCCTCACCTTACGGCAGGTGTGATCGCCACGAAGACCCGAAGGCACGAAGAAATCCCATTATCGACAGGAAGATCGTCGTGTCTTGGTGCCTTCGTGGCGGCACCTGTTCTTGCGTGAGGCGATCAGCGATCGATCGCGAACGTGCCGGGTTCGAGCGCTGCGTTCGTGACGACGTCCTCGAACGTCATCGTCTTGGTATCGCCATTCGCGAAGGTCATCGTCATCGTGTCGAGCAGCAGCGAGGTGCGATCGATCGTGAGGTCGAGTCGCGTGAGCGTTTCGTGGATCTGTTTCCGCTTCGGCACCATCCACAGGTAGTACGCGTCCGGATGCGCGCCATGCGGCGGGTGATCGTCGATCTGGAACTCGTGCCGCAGGTCCGCGGCGGTGCCGTTGACGAAGTACTTCTGAATACGTCCCTGCGTGGTGGTGATGTCGGTCACCTGACGGAGACTGCGGCTCGGCCAGACGACGGTCATGCGGTTGCCGTCGATCAGAATGGTCCGCGGATCCGGCTCGGCGTAGCGCAGCACCACGTGCGATGGACGCTCGACCGCGATGCGGCCGCGCGCGACCAGCGGTCTGGTCAGCAGCGTCGACGTCGTCGTCTCGGTGAAGCGCGCCGTCAGCGTCTTCAGCGCGTCGTTCACCTGCTTGCCCTTCGCGTACAGCTCGTCGAACGAATCGGGCGGAGCCGATGCGATGCGCGGCTGTAGCACGCACACCGCGGCGAGCGATAGCAGCGTGTGAATCGCGCGGCGGCGCAGTGGAACGCCCATCGCGGCAATGGTAACGTACCACCCGTGCGTGACCCGGTGCCCATCACGGGACTCGGTGTCGTGTCGGTCTTCGGCACGACGCTCGACGCCTTCCGCGACGGCCTGCTCGCAGGCCGATCCGGCATCGTCACGCTCACGGGATTCGACACCGCCGGCTGCCGCTCGACGATCGCCGCCGAGATCACCGCCTTCGATCCGTCGCGGTTCGTGCCGCCGATGAAGCTGCGGCGGATGGATCGCACCGCCGTCTACACGGTCGCGGCGACGAAGCTCGCGCTCGAGGACGCCGCCGTGGCGATTCCACCGGAGGGTGACGATCGAAAGGGCGTGATGCTCGGCACCTGGACCGCCGGCGGCGGGTCGACGCAGCAGTTCCTCGACGCGCTGTTCCGGCTCGGTCCCACCGGAGCGCCGGCGTTGCTGTTCGACAGCACGGTATCGAACTCAGCGGCCAGCATCGCCGGCCTCGAACAGCATCTGCGCGGGCCGAACATGACGGTGAGCCACAAGGAAGCATCGGGGCTCGCCGCGATCGTGACCGCCGTCGATCTGCTGCGCGAAGGACGCGCGACGGCACTCATCACCGGCGGTAGCGACGCGATCTTCGAACCGTTCTTCAAGGCGCACGACCGCTTCGCGGTGATGTCGCCGCACCGATCGGCGTCGGCCCGCACGGCGCCGTTCGATGCCTGCCGCGACGGCTTCGTCCTCGGCGAAGGTGCGGTCGGACTGTGGGTGGAACAGGCCGCGACGGCGGAGGGCCGCGCGACGCACGGTGAGATTCTCGGTGTGGCGGCGTCGAGCGCCAACGTGCCACTGAATGCGTGGCCGGATCGGATCCAGCCACTCGTGCGCACGATGCGGCTGGCGCTCGACGATGCGGGTCTTGACCTTGACGCCGTGGACGTCGTGTATGCGTCAGCGAACGCGACGCGGCAGCTCGACGCCGTGGAGGCCGGCGCCTTGACGGCGTTGTTCGGGGACTCGAGGACCGTGATCACGTCGCTCAAAGGTGCGATCGGGGAATCAGGGACCGCAGGCAGCGCCGCCTGCGCTGCGGCCCTGTTGTGCGGACGCGCGGGTCGCGTGCCGCCGATCGCCGGCCTTGCCGAACCCGATCCCGCGACCGCGGCGCTGCGGCTCGCGACGACCCCCATGACTGCGCCGGGTCCGATCGCCCTCATCAACAGCTTCTCGAGTGGCGGCGCCTTGTTCAGCGTCGTGCTGCGCGTCTGTCCGTGAACGCACGACCGCAAAGGCCGCCAAGGGCCGCCGCGAACGCTGATATGATCTTCTGCTGCGTTGGTTGATCATCCCGTCGCGTCAGTGATGGCAGTGTCGTCCGAGTCGAGCCTCCGCGGCCGCGTTGCGGTCGTCACCGGTGGATCGCGCGGCATCGGGCGCAGCATCGCCGACGCGCTCGCCGCAAAAGGCGCGGCAGTCGGCGTGATGTTTCGCGAGCGCGAGGCGCCAGCACGCGAGTTCGAGGCGGCGGTGCGCAATGCGGGCGGACAGGCATGGGCGGGGCAGTGCGACCTCAGCGACGAAGCCTCCGTCGGCGCGTTCTTCGACGCCGCGGCCGCCGCGCTGGGCCCCGTGGACATTCTCGTCAACAACGCCGGCATCACGCGCGACGCGCACGTGCTGTTCCACGACCGCGCGAAGTGGGAGACCGTGCTCAGCGTCAACCTCGACGCCGCGTACTACTGCGTGCGTGCCGTCGTTCGCAGCATGCTGCTGCGCCGCTGGGGGCGGATCATCAACGTGTCGTCGCCGAGCGCGCGGCTGCCGCTCGCG
>DATFXR010000655.1:0-2067 GCA_035315685.1 Vicinamibacterales bacterium
GTCGCGGACATGACGCGAATTCTCGCTGATTCGCTGCGCGAGCACGGCTACCTGCGCGCGTCGATCGAGCCGCGCCCGGAGATCGAGCATGCGCCCGAGCGCGCCACCCTCGTCTTCAGCGTCAATCCCGGTCCGCGCACGACCATCGGACAGATCGACATCCTCGGTGTTCCCACGGCGGCGCGTCCCGACCTGCTCAAGCGGCTGGGCGTCGCACACGGCGCGCCCTACCAGCGCGACGCCATCAACGCCCGCATCGAGCGCTACATCGAGGATCGGCGCAGCCACGGCTACTACGAGGCGCGCGTCGCGCCGTCGGTGCGTCTGTCGGAGGACGGAACGGTCGCCGACCTGACGCTCAACGTGGCGCCCGGCCCGCACGTGCGAGTCGTGTTCGTCGGCGATCCGCTGCCGCCCGACCGGCGCGCGGAGCTGGTGCCGGTGGAGCGCGAAGGATCGGTCGACGAAGATCTGCTCGAGGATTCGAGCAACCGCATCGAAGAATTCCTGAAGATGCAGGGCTATCGCGATGCGACCGCGCCGCACCGCCGCGAAACCAAGGACAACCAGCTCGTCGTCACCTTCACCGTGACGCGCGGCCAGCAGTCCGAGGTCTCGATCTTCGAGATTACCGGCAACCGATCGGTGCCGACGGCCGATTTCGAGTCGGCGTTGCGGATCAGGAGCGGCCAGCCGTTCTCGGAAGCACGACTCGATGCGGACGTGCAGGTGATCGAGGACTTGTATCGTCGCCGCGGCTTTGCCGCGGTCGCGGTGCGCACGGCAGTCGAGATCGTGACGCCGACACCGCCGCCGGCGCAGGTCCCGGTCGCGGTGCGCGCGGTGATCCTCGAGGGACCGCAAACGACCGTGGACGCGATCGCGTTCAGCGGCAATCAGGCGCTCAGCGACGCCGCGCTGCGGTCTCACGTCCGCCTGCGGGCAGGCGCGCCCTATGTGCCCGGCCTCGTCGCCGTCGATCGCGATGCCATCCAGATCGCGTATCAGGATCTCGGTTACGAGAGCGCGACGGTGGAGCCGCAGGCGGTGTTCAGCCAGAACGACACGCACGTGACGGTGAGGTTCGCGGTTCGCGAGGGGCCGCAGGTGTTCGTCGACCACGTGCTCATCGTCGGCAACGTGCGGACCAGCACCTCGACGATCAGCCACGAGCTGCAGGTCAAGCCTGGCGATCCATTCAGTCTCTCGGCGATCAACGAGAGCCAGCGGCGTCTCAGCGAGCTCGGCCTGTTCCGGCGCGCGCGCATCACCGAACTGCGGCACGGCGCCGAGAACCAGCGCGATCTGCTGGTGACGATCGAGGAAGCGCCGCCGACCACGGTCGGCTACGGCGGCGGCGTCGAGGGCAGCAAGCGCGTGGTGAACAACTCAGCCCCGGGGGTGGCGACGGTGGCCGACGAGGTCTTCGAAGTCGCGCCGCGCGCGTTCTTCGAGATCGGCCGGCGGAACGTGTTCGGCAAGAACCGCTCGGTGAACTTCTTCTCGAGCATCGCCGTCCATCCGCCGCACGACAACCTGGCGACGTTCACCGAATACCGCTTGATCGGCACCTATCGTGAGCCGCGGCTGTTCGACACCGCCGCCGACGCGTTCGTGACGACGACGTTCGAGCAGCAGACGCGATCGAGCTTCAACTTCGCGCGGCGCGGCGTGAGCGCCGCGCTCGGCCGCCGCCTGACACCGGAGGTCAGCGTCCAGGCCGGCTATCAGCTGCAGCGGACGGAAGTGTTCGACGAACAGCTCGACCCGCAGGACGTGCTGCTGATCGATCGCATCTTTCCGAAAGTGCGGCTGTCGTCGTTCACCGCGTCGGTCGTGCGCGACACGCGCAGCGACGCCGTCGAACCGCTGTCGGGCAACTATCTGAGCGCGAACGGCCAGCTCGCGGCGCGCGCGATCGGGTCGCAAGTCGGCTTCGTGAAGTCGTTTTTCACGGCGCAGGCGTTCCGCGCACTCCCGCATACCAACCGCATCGTGTTCGCCGCGAGCGCGCGGCTCGGCCTTGCCGACGGCTTCGTGCACGAGGAGATCGACGAGAACGGCGTG
>DATFXR010000656.1:0-5630 GCA_035315685.1 Vicinamibacterales bacterium
ACGAATTCTTAATTCCTAATTCCTAATTCCTAGTTCTTAATTTCCAGTGACCACCCTCCCTCGCTTCCTCGCCCGCCGCTGCGCGGAGGCGGTGCCGCTGCTGATGGTCGTCTCGGTCCTCGTCTTTGCGCTGATTCACGCAGCGCCGGGCGGTCCACTGGCGATCTACCTCGCGAATCCACAGGTGCGTCCGGCGGACATCGAGCGGCTGCGCCGCGCGCTCGGACTCGATCGGCCGCTGTGGCAGCAGTACTGGACGTGGCTGTGGGCGTTCGCGCAGGGCGACTGGGGCTACAGTTTCAGCGACGGGCGCCCGGTCGTCTCACGAATCGCCGAGCGCTTGCCGGCCACGCTCGAGCTCGTTGGCGTCTCACTCGCCGGTGCGCTGCTCGTGACGATGCCGGTGGGCATCATCACTGCGGTGCGCCGCGGCCGGTGGGTCGATCGTGTGGCAACGCTCGCGTCGATCGCCGGCCTGTCGATTCCGGCATTCTGGTTCGGCTTGCTGCTGCAGATCGTCTTCGCCATTGGCCTCGGGTGGCTGCCGTCGTCCGGGCGCGCGACTCCGGGCAGCGGCGACGCCGTCGATCGGCTGCAACATCTGGTACTGCCGACCGTCGTGCTGGCAATCGTCCTCGCATCCGGTTGGTCGCGATATCTGCGTGGATCGATGCTCGACACGCTCGCGCAGCCATTCATCCTCTCCACGCTCGCGCGTGGACTGCCGCCCCGCCGGGTGATCCTCCGGCATGCGCTGCGGAATGCGCTCGGCCCGCTGATGGCGCTGGTGACGGTCGACGCCGCGCTGCTCGTCTCGGGCGCGGTTGTCACCGAAAGCGTGTTCGCGTGGCCGGGCCTCGGCAGCCTGTTCACCGAAGCGCTCGCGCGGCGCGACTACACCGTCCTGATGGCGCTGCTGATGCTGTCGGCGTCCGCTGTCGTCGTCTTCAACATCGTCGCGGACTTCGCCCACGCGCTCGTCGATCCCCGCATCCCGGCGTCGTGATGCGGCTGCCGGTTCTGCTGTTCGTCGCGCTGCTGGCGGCGGCGCTGGCTGCACCGATTGGCGCGCCGTACGCGCCTGAACGCATCGATCTCGCCAGCCGCCGCGAACCGCCGTCCGCCGCGCACCTGTTCGGGACCGACGAGCTCGGGCGAGACGTGTTCAGCCGCGTGCTCTTCGGCGCCCGCGTGTCGCTCGCGGTCGGGCTGTTCTCGGCCGCTGTCGCCGGTGCGTCCGGCGTCGCGGTCGGCGGCATCGCCGGCTATGCCGGCGGTGCGATTGACGCATCGTTGATGCGCGCGACCGACGCGATGCTGGCGGTGCCGCGCCTGCCGCTGCTCATGATCGCGGCAGTCGTGCTTCAGCCGTCGATTCCCTGGCTCATCGTGCTGATCGGACTGGCCGGCTGGATGGAGACCGCTCGGGTCGTGCGAGCGGAGCTGCGATCGCTGCGCGGCACCGGCTTCGTCGAGAGCGCACGAGCCTCGGGCGCAAGCCATGCACGCATTCTCGTCCGCCATCTGCTCCCGAACGCCGCACCGGTCATCGCGGTGTCGATCACGCTCGCCGTCGCGCGCGGCATTCTGCTCGAATCGGCGCTCAGCTTCTTCGGCGTCGGCGTCCGTCCGCCGGCGGCGAGCTGGGGCAACATGCTCTACCAGGCGCAGGCTGCCCTCGCCACCGAGCCGTGGCTCGCCATCGCACCCGGCGCGTGCATCCTGATGACGACGATGTCAGTGGCGCTGATTGGCGATCGGCTGGCTGCGGCGCGCGGGCGGAACGCGTAGCGCGACGGCTTCAGCCGAGCGTGGCCGCCCCGGCGCCAGACTGGTGTCAGACGCGTGCCGGACACCTTACGCGCTAGGTCGCACGTCGGCGGGCCCGGGTGCGCGCCGCTCTTCGCGCCGCGGCGCTGCGATTCGCGTGCGAACGGCGGCGCGCGGCGCGCTTCGCCTGACGCGACAACGCCTTGCGCGACGCCGTCGATCGCTTCTCGCGCTTCAGCGCACGGCTGACCGATCGCGCACGCCGAGCCGACCGCGGCCTGCCGCCGTGCACGCCAGCCCGGCTCGCCGCCTTGGCGCTCTCCCTCGTGGTCCGTTTCGCGCTTCGCGGCGGCGGCGGCAATCTCACGCCAGAGCGCCGCGCTTTCGACAATCCGATCGCGATCGCCTGTTTGGTCGAGCGTGCGCCGTGTTTGCCTTCGCGGACGTGGTGGACTTCCTCACGCACGAATTCGCCCGCTTGTGTGCTGGGCGCCTTGCCCTGCCGTTTGTCGCGCCGTGCGCGCGCGAGCGTCGATTTCTCAGGCATGCGGCTCCCTCCCTAGAATTCGTCATCCCCTTTGCGAGCCAACCGGGTCACGCTGCGAAGCCGATCGTCCTGCTCAATCCAGTCAGGCCCCCGACGCCCCCGCCGGCGCAGGTTCTGAAAGACCGCCATCGCCGCGGGGATCGTCGTGGCGGCGCCCATCGCGACGAGCGCGCCGCCGACCGCGCGGCGTCGATCCGCTGGAATCCTGTCAGCGATCAGCAGACCGATCCCGACGCCGAGCGCGGCCCGGGTGCTGACCACGAATGCAAATGTCGGAAGATCGAGCACGAGTTCCTTCATGGGTGTCTCCTGTTCATGCCTGCAGCGCCGACGGATACGTCTCCGCCGCGGCAGCTTCGTCACGTGACCACAGTTCGAGCGGTTCGACCGCGCGCGTCTCGTCGGTGAACAGCGCCGCGCGGACTTCGGTGATCGTCCGGACATCAATCACGCCGGACCTCCAGCGGCGCGGTGCGCAGCCGCGTGCAGCAGCGCCCGCACCTCGTCGTCCGACGTCTGCGAGAAGTCGCGATACCACTGGCCGACGGCGGAGAACGGCTCCGGCATGCGCGCGCAGACGATCTCGTCGGCGATGTCCCTGAATTCGTCGCACGTCGCCGGCGATCCGACAGGCACGGCGACGACGACGCGCGCCGGCCCGAGCGCGCGCACCGCCTGGACCGCCGCGCGCATGCTCGCGCCGGTGGCGAGACCGTCGTCGACGAGGATGGCAACGTGGCCGCGCAGATCGGTCATCGGACCGCGTCGGTACTCGCGTTCGCGGCGTTCCAGCTCGGCGCGTTCGTGCGCTACGACGCCAGCGACTGCCGCATCGCTGATGCCGTACCAGTGGAGCACGTCGTCGCTCAGCACCTGCACACCGCCTGACGCGATCGCGCCGAACGCCAGCTCTGGATGGCCCGGCATGCCGAGCTTGCGCACGGCGAACACGTCGAGGGGCGCGTCGAGCGACGTAGCGACCTCATACGCGACGGGTATGCCGCCGCGCGGCAGACCCAGCACGACGACGTTCGGTTTGCCGCGATAGCGCTGCAGCGCTCCCGCCAGCAGCCTGCCGGCGTCGTGGCGATCGGCGTACGGTGGTGCCGTCTCAGCGGCGTTCCGTGGGAAGGCCATCGACCTCATCCGGGCGCGCCGGCGAGCGGAACGCGACCGTGGTCGTGGCGCCGTCGCTGCTGTCAAGTACGAGCGCACGCCGACGGCGGTCGTCCATCACGTCGATCGTCACCGCGGTGACGTCGTGGACCTCGTGACTCATCTGGCCGTCGCGGCCGCCAACCTGGACCACGATGTCGTTCCTGTTCGGCGCAGCCTGCGTGACGCCCTCGAGCCTCACGTCGCGAGCGTAGATGTCGACTCGTCCATCCGCACCGCGAATCGTGACGGACACAATCCACCCTTCATGCTGGCGGCTGAAGCTGTCGAGCTCGGCGCGCCACTGATCAGGCGCAAGGCTGACCTGGCTCATCGCGTTCGCTTCGAGGCACTGAAGCCGCAATGCGGCGCACGCGTCTGCATGAACCGCGCGATTGGGTGCAAGCGCTGCGCCCACGTTCGCCAGCGCTCAATCCGATCGAGCTCAGGCGAATCAGCCGCGGCCCGGCAGTTGCAAGACACTCGGGCAATCGAGGGCCCTTCAGATGAATTCATTACTTGCGACGCCCGCACGCGAAGCGATCCAGCTCGAAACAAGCAACACGATTCTCGACGGAGACCTCACCGTCCCGGCAGGTGCGCGCGGACTCGTCGTGTTTGCGCACGGAACCGGCAGCGGCCGCCACAGCACGAGGAACCGGGCCGTTGCCGAAGTGCTTCACATGGCTCGCCTGGGAACGCTCATGCTCGATCTGCTGACCGAACGCGAAGAGCGGGCCGATACGATGACCGGATCGTTTCGCTTCAACGTTCCGCTGCTGGCCCAGCGGGTCGTCGCCGCAGTGGACTGGGCAGTGACGTCGGCGCCGTCACTCGGGATCGGATTGTTCGGCGCGAGCACCGGAGCGGCCGCTGCGTTGATCGCCGCCGCGATCCGTCCTGAATCGGTACGCGCCGTCGTCTCGCGCGGCGGACGTCCGGATCTAGCGGAAGACTCGCTCGATCTCGTCTCGGCGCCGACGCTGCTGATCGTCGGCGCGCTCGATCCCGGCATCGTCGAGCTCAATCAGGACGCGTTCGAGCGGCTGCACGGAAGGAAGGAGCTTCAGGTCGTCCCTGACGCTACTCATCTGTTCGAAGAACCGGCCGCGCTCGACCACGTCGCGCGGCTGGCGCGGGAGTGGTTCGTCCGCCACGTCTGAACGCGCTACTCGACGACAGGCCGCGAATCTCCCGGCAGCAGCAGCTGGCGATGCGCCCACCACGGCGCGATGCCGTTGGTCATCACCCGTTCGTGAAACTCGCGCAGGTCGAAGCTGGCGCCGCGCCCGGCCTGGTAGTCGCGGCGCAGCTTGAAAGCCGCGGTCTTGCCGAGGAAATAGCCGCCGTATGTCGGATCGTAGGTACCGCGCACCGCCTCCTGGCGCGCAGCAGGCGCCGGTAGATGCGCTTCGCGCTCGAACAACCGCGCCGCCTCATCGATCGACCACTCGCCGCTGTGCAGCCGCAGGCCGGCAATCAGCCGGCAGATCCGCGTGAGCGCTTCGCTCGTTTCCGCAAGGCGGTAGCGCGGATCGTCGCGCTTGAATCCCTGATCGCTGATCATCTGTTCGGCATAGTGCGCCCACCCGTCCTGCCCCGACGATGGTTGCGGGAACGGATTGAGCCCGATCCAGATGCGGCGAATCTTGCCAGGTGTCCGCCGCATGAACAGGCTGTGCACGTAGTGTCCCGGCGCCACTTCATGGGCGGAGATATCGGCGAGCGTCGCATAGTTGAACTTCTGCAGCCAGAGATTCTGGCGCTCCGGCGGCCAGTCAGGCTGCGCGTCGGTGATGTAGTAGTAGCTCTTCACCGGCCGCGCCTCGAGCGGCGGCGACGAGTGCATCGACGCCAGGCCGAGATCGTAGGCTGGCGCGGCGGCGACAATGACGCGTTCCCCGGCGGGAACATCGACCAGCCGTTTCTCTCGAATGAAGGCGAACAGATCGTCGACCGTTCGCTGCGCGGCGGCAACCACGTCGCCTGGCTTCGGATGATCGTCGAGCACCTCGCGCCACACGTCGAGCGGCGGACGCTGCGGCGCGACGCGGGCGGCCGCGCTGGCGAAGCCGGCCTGCATCGCCTTCAGTTCGCGTTCGCCAATCGCGAGGAGCGTCGCGGCGGGCACATCGATCAATTCTTCGGCGCGGTAGCG
>DATFXR010000657.1:0-3472 GCA_035315685.1 Vicinamibacterales bacterium
GGAAGCAGGGATTCTGAAATGGACACGGTGAATCTGCGTAACGCGCGCGTGCTGGTCACGGGAGGCGCCGGCCTCATCGGATCGCACATCGTCGATCGTCTGCTGCTCGAGCCGGCGGGCGAAGTGATCGTGCTCGACAACTTCTCGCGCGGCCGCCGCAGCAACCTCGCGGCCGCGTTGCAGAGCAACCGGGTGACGGTTGTCGAGGGCGACATCCGCGATCGCACGCTGGTGACGGAATGGATGAAGGGCGTCGACGTGGTCTTTCATCAGGCGGCGATCCGGATCACGCAGTGCGCGGAGGAGCCCGGGCTGGCAGTGGACGTGCTCGTCAACGGCACGCAGGCGGTACTCGACGCCGCGGTGGCCGCCGGCGTGCGCAAGGTGGTCGCCGCCTCGTCGGCGTCGGTCTATGGCCTCGCCGATCGCTTCCCGACCGACGAGCAGCATCATCCCTACAACAATCGCACGCTCTACGGCGCGGCGAAGCTGTTCAACGAGGGCTTGCTGCGCGCCTACAACGAGCACTACGGCCTCGAGTACATCGCGCTGCGCTACTTCAACGTCTACGGCGCCCGTATGGACATGCACGGCGCCTACACCGAGGTCTTCATCCGCTGGATGGAGAACATCACCGCCGGCAAGTCGCCGATCATCTTCGGCGATGGCGCCCAGACGATGGACTTCATCAACGTGGAGGACATCGCGCGCGCGAACATTCTCGCCGCGCGGGCGCCGATCACCGACGCGGTCTACAACATCGCCACCGGCACCGAAGTCTCACTGACCGAGTGCGCGCAGCTGCTGCTGCGGGTGATGGAATCGGCGCAGCAGATCGAATACGCGCCGGCGCGCAAGGTGAACCCGGTGCCGCGCCGTCTCGCGAGCACCTGGCGGGCGGAGCAGGAGCTCGGCTTCCAGGCGGTGGTGCCCTTCGAGCAGGGCCTCGAGCGGCTGGTTGCCTGGTGGCGCCAGCAGCGCGAGCGCGAGGTGGCGGCGTGATCCCGACGGCAGCACCGCCGCAGACGATTCCGGTCGCCCGTCCGTCGATCGGCGCGGAAGAGCTCGAAGCCGTTCGCCGGCCGCTCGCCTCGGGCTGGCTGACGCAGGGACCGGAAGTCGCGGCATTCGAGCGCGAATTCGCCGCCTTCGTCGAGGCCCCGCATGCGTGCGCGGTGTCGAACTGCACCACGGCACTCCACCTCGCGCTGCGCGCGGCCGGCGTCCGCCCCGGCGATGAGGTGATCACGGTCAGCCACTCGTTCATCGCCACGGCCAACGCGATCCGCTATTGCGGCGCGGTGCCGGTGTTCGTCGACGTGAACCCGGCGACCTACAACATCGATCCGTCGCGGATTGCGGCGGTCGTGACCGCGCGCACGCGCGCGATTCTCGCCGTGCACCAGCTCGGGATGCCGTGCGATCTCGCGACCGTGATCGAGATCGGGCGTCGTCATCACGTGCCGGTGATCGAGGATGCCGCCTGCGCGGCGGGCAGCGAGATCGAGTATCGCGGCCGGTGGGAGCGCATCGGTCGGCCGCACGGCGACATCGCCTGCTTCTCGTTTCACCCGCGCAAGGTGCTGACCACCGGCGACGGCGGGATGCTGACGACGGCGAACCCCGAATGGGATCGGCAGTTCCGCCTGTGGCGGCAGCACGCGATGTCGGTCTCCGATCAGGCGCGCCACTCGTCGCGCGAGGTGGTCGCCGAGCAGTACACCGAGCTCGGATACAACTATCGGCTCACCGATCTTCAGGCAGCTATTGGCCGGGTCCAGCTCACGAGGCTGCCCGCGACAGTCGCGCGGCGGCGCGAGATCGCCGCACGATATCACGCGCGCCTGCGCGGCATCCCCGGCCTCCATCTTCCCTTCGAGCCCGCGTGGGCGAGGAGCAACTGGCAGAGCTACTGCGTACGGCTGCCGCACGGCGTCGACCAGTCGCGCGTGATGCAGGCGATGCTCGACGAGGGGATTTCGACGAGGCGCGGCGTGATGTGCGCGCACCACGAACCGGCGTACGCGCGGGAGCCGTGGCGGGCGCAGTCTGCGGACGCCCTGGCGGTGAGCGAGCGCATCAGCGCCGACGGGCTGATCCTCCCGCTGTACGTCGACATGACCGAAGAAGAAGAATCGCGTGTCGTCTCGTCGCTCGAACGCGCGATCGCGACGGCTCGCACGTAGTGTCCGGCTTCGGCCGGACGTCGCAGTGTCCGGCTCGAGCCGGACGACTGACTCTGGGAGGAAGATATGACGCCCCTTTCACCGGACGCCGCTCAATCCGTCGCCGGCACCGACGACGTGGTGCGGGACGTGGTCCTGCAGGCGATGCGCCTGGCGAACCTCGCGCGTGAGGACTCCGCACAGCTCGACGTCTCTCCGGAGGCGCCGATCTTCGGCCCTGACAGCGCCCTCGATTCGCTCGGCCTGGTCGCGCTGCTGCTCGACATCGAAGACGGCCTGCGCGGTATCGGCTGCGAGGTCGTGCTGAGCGACGAGCGGGCGATGTCGCAGCAGCGGAGCCCGTTCCGCAGCGTGCCGGCGCTGGTCGCCTACATCACCTCGGTTGCGCGCGGGTAAGGGAACGCACGTGTCGGACCGCCACGTTCTCATCACCGGCGCCACTCGCGGGATCGGCGAGGCGCTCGCGGCGCATTGTCTCGCCGCCGGCGACATCGTGGTCGGCTGTGGACGGTCGGCGGCGACGATCAGCCACGACCGCTACACCCACTTCGCGGTGGACGTGACCGATGCGACGGCGGTCGACGGGCTGTTCCGCGACCTGAAGCGGCGGCTCAAGCGGCTCGACGTGCTGATCAACAACGCCGGTATCGGCGGCATGAACGCGATCGCGCTCACGCCGGTCGAGGCCGCCCGCCGCATCGTCGAGACCAACTTCCTCGCCGCGTTCAACTTCACGCGCGAGGCACTGCGGATGATGCGCGGCTCGGCGGCGGGCCGGATCGTGAACATCAGCACCGTGGCGGTACCGCTCCGCCTCGAAGGCGAGGCGGTTTACGCCGCGTCGAAGAGCGCGATCGAGACGTTCACGCGGATCGCGGCGCGCGAGGTCGCGCCCTTCGGCGTCACCTGCAACGCGGTCGGTCCGTGTCCGATCAAGACGAAGCTCACGGCGGCGGTGCCGGCAGACAAGATTCAATCGCTCATCGATCGTCAGGCGGTGCGCCGCTGGGGCGCCGCCGCAGACGTCGTCAACGTCGTCGAATTCTTCCTTCGGCCGGAAAGCGCGATGGTGACCGGACAGGTCATCTATCTCGGAGGTGCAGGCTGATGCTCGACTGGGTACTCGATCGCATGACAGAGGCCGGCGCCCGGCCGGCGCTGGCCGTTGGTGACGACGTCTACACGTATCGCGAACTGCTCGACCGCGTCGCGGAGTGGAGCCGGCGGCTCCGCGACCGCACCGTGTTCGGCCGCGTCGTGAGCATCGAAGGCGAATACGGCCTCGA
>DATFXR010000658.1:0-3874 GCA_035315685.1 Vicinamibacterales bacterium
GCCGGATTCCATTTGTTCTTCGGCGAGTTGTCGTAGAAGCCGATGCCGAGGATCTTGCTGCCCGCCGGAATGTGAAGCGGCTCTTCGAGCTCGTACTGGATCTGCCAGTTGAAGTCGAACTTCGGCACGTCGAGGATCGTCCGCTCGCGGCCGTCGGGATACACGATCACCCACTTGAGACTCTTGCCGCGCAGGTGCATGTGCGGCGACATCGCGTAGAGGGTGATGTCCTCGGTGACCGGGGTGATGCCGGTGAGCGACCAGGCCTCGGCATACGGCGGAATGTTCGGCGTTTTGCCGCGACGGCGCGTGCTCCCTTCGTCCGCCGTATACTCCACTTCCTTCCCTTCCGCGCGATACAGCGAGAGACCGCCTTTCGTCGTCGCGAGCGGATCGCCAGCCTGACGGATCAGCAGCTCGTGGGTCACCGGCACTTTGTTGAACCAGATGCCGAGCCGCGTGCGATCCTTTTCCGGCTTGCCGGTCGGGTTGTAGTGGAGCTGCCAGTTGATGTACTTGCCCGCCGGAATACGCTTGCCGATGTCGGGGCGGTGCGAATCGACGCCGCGCCCCGGCACCCACGACAGCAGCTTGTTGGCGCCCGGCAGCGCGGTGTCGTTCGTGTTCACGCGACCCGCGGCGGCCACCGCCGGCGCGTCACCGGCGCGGTCAGTCGCCGACTTGCCGTTGGGCAGCACGAGGCGTCCGTCGACGATCGACGAGCCTTCGGGAATGTCGACGACGAAGACGCCGGCGTGATGGACAACGGCGCGGTTGCCCGGACGAATCTCGAGCGTCTCCGCGAAGCGATCCTCGCTCCACGGCACCTTCGAATAGAACATCTGCACGCCGAGCTCGCCTTCTGCAGGAATCGAGAACTCGACCGGCATCTCGAGGATCGCATCCGGCTCGCGGCCGGCGGTCCAGCCTTCGGCGAACGTCGGCAGCTTGGGAAGGTCGACGTCGCCGCCTTTCGGAGCGCCGCCGTCCACCCAGGCGACAATCGTCGCGA
Organism: Vicinamibacterales bacterium; assembly: GCA_035315685.1. Classification (GTDB taxonomy): domain Bacteria; phylum Acidobacteriota; class Vicinamibacteria; order Vicinamibacterales; family CAVVIG01; genus QHWK01. Next base: position 1,013 of record DATFXR010000658.1, read on the forward strand.
TCTGCGCCTGCGACAGGCTGCGATCGTTGCGCATCTTCAGCGTGTGCGCCGGATCGGCAAACCAGGGCGGCATCTCGTGCGACGCCACTTTGTTCTTGATCACCTTCGCCCAGGGCCGCACTTCCTCGTACGACGTCAACGTCATCGGTGCAACTTCACCCTTGCGATGGCAGCTGACGCACTTGTCGAAGACGATCGGCGCCACGTCCTTGGTGAACGTCGGTGTGGCGGCCGCCGGTCCAGGAGCAGCGTGAACGCTGGCGATGACGGCAACCGAGCCGAGGAGCAGGACGAACGCGCGCTTCATGCGGCCCTCCACTGGGGATGGCTGATGGCTGACGGCTGACGGTCCGGACGCCTGAATTGCAAATTCTAGCTTATTTTCCTGGTGGGACACAGGTCGGCGCCACCATCGTCACCGAGGTGATGTTCAGTCGGCTCAGTGGAGTGGCCGTGATCAACAGCCCTTTCACGACGACGGTGTGGTCCTTGTGCGCCGGCAGGTTGAACTCTGACACCCCGATCAGCTTGAACTCGTTCTTTCCGGCCGGTGGCGTCGAAGGGATGTCCTTCGCCGCGGGCGCGTTGGCGTTGCTTGGCACTGGATCGGTCGCGCTCGTGACGACCCAGTTGTTCGGCGTCTGTTCTTTCAGGCAGCCGGTCACGCTGACGATGTCGACCTTGCTGGACGGAGCTGCCTGCGCGATGAAGGCCGCAAGGAGCAGGGCTGAGGTGGTCATCGGCTGCGTATGATAGGCGAAAATTCCCCGACAAGGTCTCAAAGGTCGACCGAGGACGCAGCGGGTTTCCTGGACCAGGCGAGCCGCAGGACGATCGGGATGATGAGCAGCGCGGCGATTGCGCCGCCCACCGCCGTCGAGCTGATGGGCGGTCCGGAGAATTGGCCGGAGATGTCGACCGGCTGGCTCCACGAGTCTCCGCCGATCTCTTCAACGATGATGCGGCCGTCGGCGCGGCGGATCGTCAGCGGATAGGGATCGATCGGCAGGCCGTAATACCACCGCAGCGTTTGCGCGGTCGCGGGCACGTGGCCGCGCATGCGCCAGGTCGCCAATGGTGGCTGCGCGGTCCTCAATTCGACCGACGACGGCCGCACTTCACGCCCGTCCACGAACAGGACGATGCGATCGGCGAACGAGGGCGCGATCACTCCGTCGCGGAACGGAATCAAGCGGTGTTCGAGCCAGATGGCGTCGTTGGTCACGTCGAGCACGAACGATCCGTCGCGTGCAAACGTGAGGGTGACCGTCGTGCGCTCGAAGTCGTGGCCGAAGGCCGCCGTGCCGCAGCACAGCACCATCGCCATGACGTAGACCATTCGCGTCGGCTGCCCTCCTCTGCGACCTCTGTTGTCCTTGCGGCCTTGTCGGAGGCTCTTACTGTTGCGTCGAACTGGTCCCGTTCTGCACGAATTTCTGAATCCGCTGACCGTAGGTGTCGGCCGCATAGACCGCACCCTTCGAGTCGACGACGATTCCGTGAACCCAGTCGAACTCTCCCGGCCCCCAACCCTGCTTTCCCCAGACCGCGAGCAGCTTCCCGTCTTTCAGCGAGAACTTCAGCACGCGCTCGTCCTTGTGATCGGCGATCCAGCCGATGCCGTCGGTGCCCTTGCGCGAGATGTTGACGTCCCATGGATTCCAGTCGTTGCGAATCTCGCGGACGTAGTTCAGGTTCCTGTCGAACACTTCGAGGCGGTGTCCTTCGCGATCGATGACGTAGAGATTCTCGTCGGCGTCCACCGCGAGCTTGTGCGGCAGGTTCCACTCGCCAGGGCCGGTGCCCTTGTCCTCGGGACCGCCGGCGCCCTTGCCGACCTGCTTGATGAACTTGCCGTTCTTGTCGAACATCACCACGCGGTTGTTGCCGTAACCGTCAGTGACAATGATGTTGCCGTTGTGCAGGATCGCGATCCCGGACGGCAGGTTGAAGTGCGTCGCGTCGTTCCCCTTCACGTTCGTCGTCCCGAGCTGCATCAGGAACTTGTCGAGCTTGGGCGATAGTTTCACGATGCGATGGGCGTCGCGCTCGATGACGTAGACGTTTCCTTCCCAATCGACGCCGCCCGAGTGCTGCCACGACGGGTTGATCGTCTTGCCGTTGATCTCCTGATCCGCGCCCGACAGGATCAGATTGCCATCGCGATCGAAGATCATCACCGGCTTCACGCCGCGGTTGAACACGTAGACGTGATCGTTCTGATCGATCGCCAGGCCGGAGATGCCGGGCTGATTCGTCGGTCCGCCGTTCTGCGTGTTCTGACCGCCGCCGCCTCCGCGAGCACGCCGCGCCGCAGCCTGCGCTTCGCGTTCCGCGGGCGGCGGCGGCGCGTCTTTCAAACCGAAGTAGATCCCCGCTGGCAGCTTCGGCCAGTTCGAGACGAGCTTGTAGCCGCGGTCGCCTTGCGCGCGCATGCCACGCGTGCAGAACAGCAGCACCGCCGAACACATCACCGCGATCAACGCGCGTCGCATAATGCCTCCAACAGCTAGCCCCGAGCCCCGAGCCCTAGCCCCTAGCCCCTGCCACCGCGGGCGCCGGCTGAGTCTGCGGCTGTTTCGCGAAGAACAACGTGACGAGCGCGGCTGCTGACATCGCCGCGCCGATGAAGAACGCCCATCGATATTCTCCGGTCGCGACGTAAACGGCGCCACCGAGGAACGGACCGAACACCGCCGCCGCGCCCCACGCGAGCAGCAGCAGCCCGTAGTTGAACCCGACGTTCTTCGTGCCGTAGAAGTCCGCGCTCGTCGACGCATACACGGACAACTGCGTGCCGTAGCAGTAGTACACGAGCCCGAGGAACGCATAGAACGTCACGACGTTCTCGCGCAGCAGGAA
>DATFXR010000659.1:0-10004 GCA_035315685.1 Vicinamibacterales bacterium
GAAGGAAATCGGTGAATGGGGCCGTTACAAGGACGTCGACGGTGACGGGATCGCGTATCGCACGGTCCCGGGCGACGGTCTGCCCGCGTATTTCACGCGCGGTTCGGGCCACAACGCCAAGGGACAGTACAGCGAGCGTCCCGACGACTACGTCGAAAACATGGATCGGCTGAATCGCAAATTCGAGACGGCGCGCGCGTACGTGCCGAAGCCGATGGTCCAGTCGAATCCGAAGGCGAAGATCGGCTTCATCGCCTTTGGCACGTCCGACTACGCGACCGAGGAGAGCCGCGACCAGCTGCGCGACGAAATGAAGGTCGAGACCTCGTACTTCCGCCTGCGCGCCTATCCGTTCAACGAGCAGCTTGCGGCGTTTGTCGATGCCCACGAGCGCATCTACGTGATCGAACAGAACCGCGATGCCCAGCTGCTGCAGCTGATGAAGCTCGAGCTGACGCCCGAGCAGCAGACCAAGCTGCGCAGCGTGCTCCATTACAACGGCCTGCCGATCGACGCCCGCAGCATCACCGACGATGTGCTCGCGCAGGAAGGATTCGAAGTAGCCAGGAAGACTGTCGCTCGGGTGAGCGCCGGCTCCGCCGGCGGTGAGTAGCGGCCAATTAAGAAGTAAGAAGTAAGAATTAAGAATTAAGAATTCGTACTCTATGCCTACACCTCTGAAAGTGAACCGGATTGGACTGGAACCGCAGATCTACAAGGGCGGCAAGACGACGTTGTGCGCCGGCTGCGGCCACAACGCGATTTCCGAGCGCATCATCGACGCCTTCTATGAGATGGGCGTCAACCCGAGCCAGGTGATCAAGCTCTCCGGCATCGGCTGCTCGAGCAAGAGCCCCGCTTACTTTCTCGGCGGGTCGCACGGCTTCAACGCCGTGCATGGCCGCATGCCGTCGGTCGGCACCGGCGCGCTGCTCGCGAACCACAAGCTGATCGCCATCGGGATCAGCGGCGACGGCGACACCGGTGCGATCGGCATCGGCCAGTTCGTGCACCTGATGCGGCGCAACCTGCCGATCATCTACATCATCGAGGACAACGGCTGCTACGGCCTGACGAAGGGTCAGTTCTCGCCGACGGCGGACGTCGGTTCGAAGCTGAAGACGGGCGTTGTCAACGACCTGCCGCCAATCGACACCTGCGCGCTCGCGATCGAGCTGGGCGCGACGTTCGTCGGCCGCTCGTTCTCGGGCGACAAGAAACAGCTGCTGTCGCTGCTCAAGGCGGCGCTGGCCCACCGCGGCACGGTGATGCTGGACGTCATCTCGCCATGCGTGACCTTCAACGATCACGAAGGGTCGACCAAGAGCTACGCCTACGCGAAAGATCACGACGATCCGGTCGAGGACGTTACCTTCGTGCCGTTCTTCGAGGACATCTCGGTGGACTACGAGCCGGGCTCCGCGCAGGAAGTCGTCATGCACGACGGCTCGAGGCTGATTCTGAAGAAACTGGAAGAGGCCTACGATCCGACCGACAAGATCAACGCGCTGAAGCGCCTGCACGAGACGGCGCGGCGCGGCGAGTTCGCCACCGGTCTGATCTACATCGAGCCGGATCGAGACGACTTCCTCGCCCAGTTGAACGTGTGCGACGAGCCGCTCGCCTCGCTCCCGCTGGAACGGCTCCGTCCAGGGAAGGACGCCCTCGAGGAGATCATGGAGGGCTTGCGATAGCTCGACTGCAGCGCGAAGGCTTTGGCCGAGCGTCCCGCCAATCGCTCGCCTGACGCCTTCGCGCTACGTCTGCTAGCCCTGGCTCTCGTCTTCGTTCGCCCCGATCGCATCCTCCGCGGTCGCCACCGGATCGTCCGGCAGTCCGTCCGCGTTCACACCGTCGCCGTGTGGATTGGAGTGCTGCTCGTCTGTCGGGCGATCGCCTTCGATCGCGCCCTTGTGCACGTCCTGATCGTCGCGCTGCTTCGTCGCCATCAGAGTCATCGGTGCTTCCTCGTCGTCTTTCGGGTGCGCGGACCGCTGAGATAGAATCGGCGGATGACCGAGCGGACGCTGGCCATCATCAAGCCTGATGCCGTCGAACGGCGTGTCGCAGGCAGCATTATCCAACGCATCGAGGCGGAAGGACTCCAGATTCGTGCCATCAAGCGTGTTCACCTCTCGAAGGCGGAGGCCGAGGGCTTCTACGCCGTGCACCGTGAGCGCCCGTTCTTTGGCAGCCTGACGTCGTTCATGTCGTCCGGCGCGGCGATTGTCATGGTCCTCGAGGCCGCCGATGCCATCCGGAAGTGGCGGAACCTGATGGGCGCGACCGATCCAGCGAAGGCGGACGCGGGCACGCTGCGCAGGGAATTCGCGCAGTCGATCGAGCGCAACGCGACGCATGGGTCCGACGCACAGGACACCGCCGCGTATGAAATCGGTTACTTCTTCGCGGGCGTCGAACTGATTTGAGACAAGGGCACAAAGGGCAACAGAGGACGCAAACGGCGCGGAGCACGCAGGGAGCGCCGAGGCCGGACCGGGCACAGAGGCCGCCCTGCCGTGGGTAAGGTCCTTGTGCTCGTCGGCCTCGGCATCGCCGGCCTCGGGCTGCTGATCATGCTCGGTCTGCCCATCGGCCGGCTGCCGGGCGACATCTACGTCAAGCGCGACAGCTTCTCCTTCTATTTCCCGCTCACGACGTCCATCGTGCTGAGCATCATTCTCACCCTCCTCTTCGCATTCTTCAGACGATGAGCATCAAGTCGGATCGCTGGATCAAACGGATGGCGCTCGACTGCCGGATGATCGAGCCGTTCGTCGACGATCAGGTGCGGCAAGGCGTCATCTCGTACGGCGTCTCGTCGTATGGGTACGACGTCCGCGTCGGCAACGAGTTCAAGGTCTTCACCAACGTCTACAACACGGTCGTCGATCCGAAGTCGTTCGATCCGCGATCGTTCGTCGACATCGTCGCGGACGAGTGCATCATCCCGCCGAATTCGTTCGCGCTGGCGAGCACGGTCGAATACTTCCGGATCCCGCGCGACATCCTGACCGTGTGCCTCGGGAAGTCCACCTACGCACGCTGCGGGATCATCGTGAACGTGACGCCGTTCGAGCCGGAGTGGGAAGGACACGTCACGATCGAGATCTCGAACACGACGCCGCTGCCGGCGAAGATCTACGCGAACGAGGGCATCGCGCAGGTGCTGTTCTTCCAGGGCGACGAGCCGTGCGAGAAGTCGTACAAGGACAAGAAGGGGAAGTACCAGGCCCAGCGCGGGGTCACGCTTCCGAAGCTGTGATGGACCGGGGGCTTGGGGCCAGCTGTCAGCGCGAGGGGACTGGAGGCTGGGGACTGGGGGATTGCGATGCGTTGCGCGATGGCCTGTTTTCGTAGCGCGAAGGCTTTAGCCGGGCGACCGCGCGAAGTTATCGCGATCCTGACCGTGATCGCCGGCACCGTCGCCTTCGCCCAGCAGCAGCCCCCGTACCCGCAGCTTCCCAGCGAGACGCCCGTCCGTCTCAGCCGTCCCACCGACGGCTACGACTTCACCCGCCGCGACGTGATGATCCCGATGCGCGACGGCGTCAAGCTGCATACGGTGATCCTGGTGCCGAACGGCGCGCGGCGCGCTCCGATTCTGCTGACGCGCACGCCGTACGACGCGACCGGTCTCACGTCGCATGCGCCGAGCGCACATCTCGCCTCCGTGCTGCAGGGGTACGACAACGCGGTCGACGTGATCGTCGACGGCGGCTACATCCGCGTCGTGCAGGACGTCCGCGGCAAGTACGGCTCCGAAGGCGACTATGTGATGAACCGGCCGTTGCGCGGACCGCTGAACACGACGCCCGTCGATCATGCGACCGATACCTACGACACGATCGACTGGCTGGTGAAGAACGTCCCCGAGACCAACGGGAAGGTCGGCATCCTCGGCATCTCGTACGACGGGTTCCTCCCGCTGATGGCGCTGTTCAATCCGCATCCCGCGCTGAGGGTGTCGGTGCCGATGAACCCGATGGTCGACGGCTGGATGGGCGACGACTGGTTTCACAACGGCGCGTTCCGCCAGCAGATGATGCCGTACATCTACGACCAGGAAGGCACGCGCGCCAACGACGGCGACGCGCGCTGGTTCACGCGGTACTACGACGACTACGACACCTACATGCAGGCCGGATCCGCCGGCGAGCTCGGCCGCCGCCGCGGCCTCGATCAGATGGGGTTCTGGCAGAAAATCAGCGAGCACGCCGCGTACGACACGTGGTGGCAGGCGCAGGCCGTCGACAAGCTGCTCGCAAAGGAACCCCTCACGGTGCCGGTGCTGCTCGTGCACAGCCTCTGGGATCAGGAAGACATCTACGGTGCGCCGGCGGTCTACAAGGCGATCGAACCGAAGGACACGAACAACGACAAGGTGTACCTGGTGCTGGGGCCGTGGTACCACGGACAGGAGATCGGCGACGGCAGTACGCTCGGCGCGCTCAACTTTCATAGCGACACGGCGCTCTATTTCCGCCAGCACATCCTCCGGCCGTTCCTCGATCACTTCCTGAAAGACGATGAGCCGAAGATGGAAGTCGCGCCGGTCACAGCGTTCGAGACCGGCACGAACGAGTGGCGGCAGCTGCCGGCGTGGCCGGCCGGCTGCGTGATCGGCTGCCGCCTGACGCCGGCGCCGCTGTATCTCGGCGCCGGCTTGAAGACGAGCTTCACCGCGCCGCAAAACGGCGACGCGGCCTTCGACGAGTATGTGTCTGACCCGGCGAAGCCGGTTCCGTACCGGACTCGTCCGAGTCAGCCGGCGGGCGGCGGAACGTGGTCCCGCTGGCTCGTCGACGATCAGCGCGACGCCTCAGGCCGGCCCGACGTCGTGGCGTATGCGTCGGACGTCCTGACGCAGCCCGTGAAGATCAGCGGTCAGCCGGTCGCGAACCTGATCGCCTCGACGACTGGCACCGACGCTGACTGGGTTGTGAAGCTGATTGACGTCTATCCCGACGAGGTCGCGGCACAGTCCGCGATGGGCGGCTATCAGCTGATGGTCGCCGCCGATATCTTCCGTGGCCGGTATCGCGAGAGCTTCGAGGACGCGAAGCCGATTTCCGCGGACACGCCGCTGCTCTACAAGTTCGCGCTGCCGAACGCGAATCATGTTTTTCTGCCGGGTCACCGGATGATGGTCCAGGTCCAATCGAGCTGGTTTCCGCTGTACGACCGGAATCCGCAGACGTTCGTGCGGAACATCTTCTTTGCAAGGCCCGAGGACTTCCGCAAGGCGACGCACCGCATCTATCACGCGCCAAGCCAGGCGAGCTTCGTCGAGCTCCCGCTGGTGAAATGAGACGGGGCTGGGGCGAAGCTGGGGCTGGAAGCTGGGGGCTGGAAGCTGGGGGCTGGAAGCTGGGGGCTGGCTGCATTCGAGATAGATCCTCAGAAGAGCGGCGAAGATCGCTCCATTCCTGACGGAGCCTCGAGCCCCCGGCCTCTAGCTCCGACGCTCCTGCGCAGCGGAGCTTATAATCGCGTAAAGATTATCAATTTGACTTCTAGCTCGTCCGACGTGTCTAATCGCCAAACCACCTATGAAAATCGCGTATCAAGGCGAGCCCGGCGCCTTCAGCGAGGCCGCCGCCCGCCGCGTCGGCCATGACGCCTCCCTCCTGCCTTGCCGCAGCTTCGAAGAGGTCTTCGACGCGGTCGACGCCGGCTCGGCGACGCACGGCTGCCTGCCGTTCGAAAACTCGATCGGCGGGAGCATTCACCGCAACTACGATCTCCTGCTCGCGCACGACCTGCCGATCGTCGCCGAAGTCGAGCTTCCGGTCGTCCACCACCTGCTGGCGCTTCCGGGTGCGACGCTCGAGGGCCTGCGCCGCGTCTATTCGCATCCGCAGGGGCTTGCGCAGTGCGAGCGGTTCCTGCGCACGTTGTCGAACGTCGAGATCATCGCCACCTACGACACCGCCGGCAGTGCGAAGATGGTTGCGGATGCCGGCCTGAAGGACGCCGCGGCAATCGCATCCGCCCGTGCCGGCGACGTGTTCGGCCTGACCTCGCTCGCCGCCTCCGTCCAGGACTTCGACGACAACATCACCCGCTTCCTCGTCATCGGCCGCACGCCGCTCAAGGATGCCGTTCCCGACAAGACCTCGATCGTCTTCTCGCTGCCGAACGAGGCCGGGTCACTCTTCAAGGCATTGAGCGTGTTCGCGCTGCGCGGGATCGACCTGACCAAGCTCGAGTCGCGGCCGATCCCCGGCCGGCCGTGGGAATACCTCTTCTACGTCGACCTCGGCATCGCGCGTGGCGATGTCGCGTGCGCGCGGGGACTGGCGCACCTCGGCGAGTTCGCGTCGATGCTGCGGACGCTCGGCACGTATCCAAGCTGGAAGACGCACGAGGGCCGCATGCCCGATCCCTTCGAGGTGTGCTCGTGAGCGACGCATCGAACCCGCTTACCACCGGACCGCACCGCGCGCCGGCGCGCGCCATGCTGAAGGCGGTCGGCTTCTCCGACGCCGATCTGAAGAAGCCGCTCATCGGCGTCGCCAACACCTGGATCGAAATCGGGCCGTGCAACTACCACCTGCGCGATCTCGCCGTGCACGTGAAGGACGGCATTCGCGCGGCCGGCGGCACACCGATGGAGTTCAACACCGTCTCGATCTCCGACGGCATCACCATGGGCACCGAAGGCATGCGCGCCTCGCTCGTCAGCCGCGAGGTCATCGCCGATTCGATCGAGCTGGTCGCGCGCGGCAACGGCTTCGACGGGCTGGTCGTGCTGGTCGGCTGCGACAAGACGATTCCCGGCGGCGTGATGGCGCTGGCGCGGCTCAATATCCCGGGGGTGCTGTTGTACGGCGGTTCGATTGCACCGGGCCACTGGCACGACCGATCGGTGACGATTCAGGACGTCTTCGAAGCAGTCGGCGCGCACGCGGCTGGCGCGATCACGGACGACGACCTGTGCCGGCTCGAGGCCGACGCGTGCCCCGGCGCCGGCGCGTGCGGCGGCCAGTTCACGGCCAATACGATGGCGATCGCGAGCGAGTTCCTCGGCATCGCGGCGCTTGGCAGCGGCAGCGTCCCCGCCACCGATCCGGCGAAAGCCAGCGTGGCGCGCCAGGCCGGCGAGCGCGTGATGGACCTGGTGCGGGACCAGCTGCACCCTCGCGACATCATCACGAAGGCGGCGCTCGAGAACGCGATCGCCTCGGTGGCGACCACCGGCGGGTCGACGAACGCCGTGCTGCATCTGATCGCGATCGCGCGCGAGGCGGGCGTCGAGCTCGAGCTCGCCGACTTCGATCGCATCAGCAGCCGCGTCCCGCTGCTTGCCGATCTCAGGCCGTCCGGCCGTTTCGTTGCCACCGATCTGCACGCGGCCGGTGGCAGCCCGCTCGTCGCCAAACGGCTCGTCGAAGCCGGCGCGGTGCACAGCGCGGCGAAGACGGTCACCGGGCGGACGCTCGGCGAGGAAGCGTCGCGCGCGTCGGAGACGCCCGGACAGGAAGTCGTGCGGCCGGTCGCGCAGGCGCTGAAGAAGAGCGGCGGGCTGGTGATCCTGAGAGGAACGCTCGCGCCGGAAGGTGCGGTGATGAAAGTGTCGGGCACCGGGCGCGCGCAACATCGCGGCCCGGCACGGGTGTTCGACAGCGAGGAGGCGGCGTTCGAGGCCGTGCAGCACCAGCGCATCGAGCCGGGCGACGTCGTCGTCATCCGCTATGAAGGGCCGAGCGGCGGACCGGGGATGCGCGAGATGCTCGCCGTCACCGGCGCGATCGTCGGCGCCGGCCTCGGCGAGACGGTCGCGCTCGTGACCGACGGACGTTTCTCGGGCGCGACGCGCGGCTTCTGCATCGGCCACATCGCGCCCGAAGCCGCCCGCGGCGGACCGATTGCCGCGGTCCGCGACGGCGACACGATCGTCATCGACGTCGCGACCCGCTCGCTGAATCTCGATGTTGCACCCGACGTGGTGCGGGAACGTCTCGCGGCGTGGCGCGCGCCGCAGCCGCGTTATCCGTCAGGGGTGCTGGCGAAGTACGCGCGGCTGGTGTCGTCGGCGTCGCTGGGCGCTGTGACGGGATAGCGTCAATGGCTGATGGCTCATGGCTGATGGCTATGGCTGATGGTCGAAGGGGTAAGGGTCGTCGTGGCCTTCAACCTTTGACCAGAGCCATTAGCCATCAGCCATCAGCCATGACGGGGTTCTTATGAAACGGACAGGTGCGCAGATTCTCTGGGAAGCGCTGGTGCGTGAAGGGGTCACCGACGTGTTCGGCTATCCCGGCGGCGCGATTCTGCCGGCGTACGACGCAATGCTGAAGTATCCGATCCGACACGTGCTGGTGCGCCACGAGCAGGGCGCCACGCACATGGCGGATGGATACGCACGCGCGAGCGGCAGGGTGGGCGTCGCGGTCGCGACGTCGGGGCCGGGTGCGACCAACATGGTCACCGGCATCGCAACGGCGATGATGGACAGTTCGCCGATCGTCTGCATCACCGGCCAGGTCGGCAGCAAGCTGATCGGATCCGACGCGTTCCAGGAGACGGACATCACCGGCATCACCCTGCCGGTCACCAAGCACAACTATCTGGTCACCTCGGCCGAGGAAGTCGCGCCGGCCGTGCTCGAAGCGTTTGCGGTCGCGCGTTCGGGTCGTCCGGGTCCGGTGCTCGTCGACATCACCAAGGACGCGCAGCAGGCGAGCTGCGAGGTGGACTGGGAGGCGGCGCAGCCGCAGCTCAGCGAAGCGGAGGACGAAGCGCTGCCCGGCGACGGGACCGTCGAGGAAGCGCTCGAGTTGATCAAGGCCGCCGAGCGGCCGCTGATTCTCGCCGGCCACGGCGTCATGCTGTCGGGCGCCGAGCGTCAGGTGCTGGATCTGGCCGAGCGGGCGCAGATTCCGATCGCCGTCACGCTGCTCGGCATCGGCGGCGTCGCGGCGTCGCATCCGCTGAACCTCGGCATGATGGGGATGCACGGCGAGGCGTGGGTCAACCACGCGATTCAGGAAGCCGATCTGCTCATCGCGCTCGGCATGCGCTTCGACGATCGCGTCACCGGCAACCTGAAGACCTACGCGCGCAGCGCCAAGAAGATTCACGTCGACATCGATCGCGCGGAGCTGAACAAGAACGTCCGCGTCGACGTGGCGATTGCGAAGGATCTGCGCCAGGCTCTCGAGGAGTGGATCCCGAAGGTCAGCCGCGGGGACCGTGCGGCATGGCTCGCGCGCATCGACGCGCTGAAGGGCGATTCGGCGGTGCGCGACATCCAGAATCTGCCCGACGACGGTCATCTGTACGCGGCACACGTGATCAACGACCTGTGGCGGTTGACGAAGGGCGACGCGATTGTCGTCACCGACGTCGGTCAGCATCAGATGTGGGAGGCGCAGTATTACAAGCACGAGACGTCGCGCTCCCTGATTACGTCCGGCGGCCTCGGGACGATGGGGTTTGCCTTGCCGGCGGCGATCGGCGCGAAGATGGCGCGCCCCGACGCTGAAGTCTGGGTGGTGTGCGGCGACGGCGGCTTCCAGATGACGATGGCGGAGCTGGCGACGGCGGTGCAGGAAAACCTCGACATCAACATCGCGATCATCAACAACGGCTACCTGGGGATGGTGCGGCAGTGGCAGGAGTTCTTCTACGACAAGCGCTATGCCGCGACGCCGATCTCGGGTCCGAACTTCGCCAAGCTCGCCGACGCGTTCGGCATTGCGGCGACGACGGTGAAGACGCGCGGTGAAGTCGCCGGCGCGGTCGAAGCGGCGCGGCGGCTGAAACGTACGGCGTTGATCGATTTCCAGGTGGAACAGGAAGACTCGGTGTATCCAATGGTCCCGGCCGGCGCCGACCTGCACAAGATGATTCGCCGGCCGTCGCCGATCGTCGAAACCGCGGCGGACTGACAGAGGAAAGGCGCCCACGAAGGCACGAAGACACGAAGAAAAAACTAGATCTTGTTCTTCGTGTTCCTTCGTGACTTCGTGCCTTCGTGGGAGCGGTAGGGGCACGGC
>DATFXR010000660.1:0-7992 GCA_035315685.1 Vicinamibacterales bacterium
CGGCGAGCTTTCTGTCGGCCGAGTTCGCGACCGACAAGGGCGAGCCTTTGACGACCCCGAATGCCGTCTGTGTCTTCGAGCGAAGCCTCGGCGATCCGATCTGGCGCCATTATGAAGCCGTCAACCAGACCTACGAGGGCCGTGCGAACGTCGAGCTGGTCGTGCGGCTGGCAGCGGCCATTGGCAATTACGACTATCTCTTCGACTGGATCTTCAACGATGCTGCCGAAATCGAAGTGCGCGTCGGCGCGACCGGCATCGACGCGCTCAAGGGAGTCGCCGCGCGCAAGATGAGCGATCCGAGCGCAGCCGACGACACGCGTGTCGGTGCACTGGTGGCGCCGAATCTCGTCGCCGTCAACCACGATCACTACTTCAATTTCAGGCTCGATCTCGATATCGACGGCCCGAGCAACAGCGTGAACCTCGATTTGTACCGGCCCGCCCGGCTGCCGGCTGACTCCGCCCGACGCAGCCTCTACCTGGTTGAGCGGCGGCTCGCCGAAACAGAGACCGCGGCGATGCTGGACACCCACGGCGATCCTGTCCGACTGCGCGTGCTCAACGAGCAGCGCACCAACAGCGTCGGCAACCCGGCGTCGTACGAGGTGCTCGCGTTCACTCACGCCCGGTTGATGCTCGATCAGGACGACTGGCCGGCCAGGCGCGCCAGTTTCCTTCGCCATGACGTGTGGGTCACGCCCTATCAGCCCGAGGAACGCTACGCCGGCGGCGAATATATGCTCGGCAGCCGCGGCGACGATGGCCTGGCGGTCTGGACCGCGCGCGATCGGGCACTCCGCAATCAGGACGTGGTGGTGTGGATCAATCTCGGGATGCACCATCTGACGCGCGCCGAGGATCTGCCGGTGACGCCGACGATGTGGCAGTCGTTCAGGCTGCGGCCGCACAATTTCTTCGACCGGAACCCTGCCATCGACCTGCCCGCTGATACGGTCACGCGCTGAGACCGTCGGACAAACGCCAGTTCAGAGATCGCAGAGTTCTCGTGCACATGTGAGAAATTCTGCGTGTTCTGCGGTTGCTTCCTCGTCGAAATCGTCCAACCATATCAGCAGATCGCTAGGAGGCAGGGATGATGACGACACACGAAGCAAATCGACGGGGTTTTCTCGGGAGGCTCGTTGGCGCGGCAGTCGGCGTCACAGCGTTCGCGAGCGGCCGCGCGGATGCCCAGGCGCCTGGCGCGCCGGCCTCCGGGGCCGACGCGTGGATCAAGGAGGTGAAAGGCACGCATCGGTGCCTCTTCGACTTCCCGCAGCACAAAGGCGGCGCGCCGCTGCTGCACATCCTCAACTACCTGAACACCTACAACGAGGCCTACAAGTCGGCGCCGGGGTCCGTCGGAGCGGTCGGCACGTTCTACAGCATCGGCAACCAATCGAGCATCGCGCTCGGGTTCAACGACGCGATGTGGGCGAAGTACGGGCTGGGTGACTACCTCGGTCTGAAGGACAAGACTGGCAAGGCGTACACGCGGAACGTGTTTCACAAGATGACGGGCGACGACGCGCATATCGTGATTCAGGCGTTTCAGACGCCGAACATTCCGGAGCTCGTCGGCGCGGTGCCGGCAATCAGCATCGAGAACCTGCAGAAGATGGGGACCAAGTTCCTGCTCTGCGCCAACGCCCTCGGCGCCTGGTGCCTCGAACTCCAGGCTCGCGGTAAGGGCAAGAGTGACGAGATCGAAAAGGAGCTCCGCGCCAATCTGCTCCCCGGCGTGACGATCGTGCCGGCGATGGTCATCGCGATCGAGAAGGCCCAGGCGGTCGGGATTCGATACAACCGGCAGTGACACAACCCACGAATGCAGGGGTCGCCCGAGCCGGCCCCTGAGTCGTCTGCTCCCGTGAGCGCGTTAGCATCCCTGATAACTGGTTGATTGGTCGAGACATCTGACGCCATGGACAGTTCAGCGAGAAGTTAGCGTCAATCGATTTGCGCTGTCGACCTCGCCCGCTAGTTTTGCGTCATCAGCGGACGCATGAGCAACACGTGGGAGTCGCGTGGGCGGGGAGGTATGGCGGTGAGCACGAGAGGCCGATCCGCAGTCGCGCTTTACGCATTCATTGCGATGAGCGCTCTCGTCTTGTGGACGCCGTTCGTCGGGCATTCACAGACGCTGCCGGCGCCGGTCATCGACCGGGTTGGGTTTCCGGCCGGTTACAACAGCACCTACAGGCTGTTTTACGTATTCGACAACTCCCAGAACCGGCAGATCCGGGCAGTGTATGGCAACAGCATCGCCGCGTCGGTCGATCCGGCGCAGCCCTTCAATTTCCCGTACGGCTCGATCATCCTCTTCGAGAGCTACACGGTGCAAGAGGATGCAAACGGCGAGCCGGTGCTCGACAAGAACAGTCGCTTCGTTCCCAACGCGCTGACCACGATCTTCGTCATGCGAAAGGAGCGCGGCTTCGGAGTGGACTACAAGGAGCTGCGGAACGGGGAGTGGGAGTACGTCGCGTACCGGCCGGACGGAACGTATGCGACGCCGCCGTCGGGCAGCGGCAGTTGTGCCTTGTGTCACCTGACCGGCGGCAGCCTGACATTCACGCCGCAGTCGAGGAATATCGGCGCGCAATGGGACTACGTCTTTCGACCCGACCTGTACTTCAGCCGCGGCAGTGGCGCCGTTCCGGACGGGGTCATGCAACATTACGTGTTCGTGCCGTCGACGATTCATGCGCGTCCAGGACAAAGCCTGACGATCTACAACTCGGATCAGCTGCTCCACCACATCGTCGCCGACGACAACAGCTTCGACACCGGTGTCATGGCGCCCGGGGCCAGTTTCTCGCTGACCGCGGGAGACGTTGGAAAAGTCACACCGTTTCACTGCGTCATTCACTCGCGCATGAAGGGCCAGGTGATCGCCGATCAGACGACCGAGCACCGGGAGCTGCCAGTCCAGCCGCAGCGCGTGCTGCCCATCTTGCCGCCGAAACGCGGATCGCATTGATCCCACGTTGCGGTGGTGTAGGGGGAGGTGCGCGTGACGCGAACCGTGTCAATTCCTGGGGTGGTTGCGTTCGCGCTGATGGTTTCTGCACAGGCGAACGCCCAGGAGATCCGTGGATGGTCTGAGCGGGCGTTCATCACAATCGACGTGCCGTTTCAGGTGCTCCACGACGGGTTCTCAGAAGCGCTGAACTTCGCCGACACGATCAGACCAACCGAAACGGCGCAGTTCGCGGCCGACTACGGATCCACGCGTGGTCCACTCATCGATCTCGGAGCCGGATACCGAGTCTTCGGCCGACTGGGCATCGGGGTGACGGTGTCGCTCTTGCGCCGGGCCCACACCGGACTCTTCGACCTGACCGTTCCGAGCCCGATTGCTGGAAACCGGCCGCTCAATCTGAACGGGTCGGTCGCTGCCCTCGATCGCAGAGACGTCGGCGTTCACGTTCAGGCGCTTTATGCCGTTCCGATCGGCAGGCAGTCGCGGCTGATGCTGTCCGCCGGACCGTCGATCTTCGACACGAGGCAGGATCTCGTGAGGTCGATCGAATTCGACATCCTGCCCGGCCTGACGACCGTGAAATTCGACCAGACGCTCGTGACGAGCGCGACCAACACCGCTGTCGGATTGAATGTCGGAGCGGATCTGACCTGGAACGTGGCGCGACATTTCGGCCTGGGCGCCCTGTCGCGCTATTCGAGAGCCAACGTCACCCTCGACCCGGGTTCGGCCTCGGGCGTGAACCGCAGCGTTACGGTCCATGCTGGAGGGTTGCAGCTCGGCGGCGGGATTCGAATCCGATTCTGACGCTCCGATGGTGCGCAACGATATGATCGCGCGCGGCGCGGTCGTGCCGGGATTCATCGACGCGACACCGTCTCGAGACCAGCACCGTTCAGTGACGCGTCCGCTCAACGGCTCGCAGGCTCTGCGACGAAGAGTTCCGACAGGACGCGGCGATAGTTGAAGACGACGGTGCGGGTGTCCTGCGACAGCATGACCTTGGTGATCGCGTTGACCCCGAGGGTGTCCGCCGGCCGCAACTCGTGCTGCGGTTCGAGTCGTCCATCGGCAAGATTGAGCCGCGAGACGCGGGTCGGGATCTGGGTGTACGCGCCGATATGCTGGACGTAGAGCCAGTCTCCCGGCGCCCAGAGCAGCGGCGCCAGCGGTGCTGACGTCGGAATTTCGTGTACGGCGCCACTGCCCTCGGCGGTCGGATACACCTCGAGTGTCCCCTTCCCGGGCAGCACCGCAACTCGATCGCCGCTGGGAGAAATGGCCACGTTGCGCACGACGATCGGCGGCGTGATCGGGAACGGCTGTCCGTCGAGCGGCTGCACGTACAAGCGGAGGGGGCGGTTCGCTTCGTTGGCCAGCGCCAGCAGTCGCTTCCCGTCGGGAAAATAGCGTGCCCATTGATACTCGAGTCCTGTCGCCGGCAAATCGACAACCGATCCGGCGGCGCCGTCGGCCAGCGGCACCAGATGAAGTTGCGCGCGCCGTTCGACGCCGAGGGTAAGCGCGAACCGGACGTCGGGCGACAGCGCCATCGCGCGGCCCTCGGCAAGACGCACCGTCGACTGCGTGTCGCGGTGATAGAGATAGATCATGTAGCGCGCGCCTGCCGCGACGCCGCTCTCGTCGAAGAGGATCACCCGACCATCGGCAGAGACGTCGGCAACGCGCGACCAGTCGAGCCACGAGAGATTCTGCGGTCGCGAGTCATCATTGGTGACGGTTGCCATCTCCAGCTGCTCGGTTTCGCGCGTGATCAACGCCCGACCATCGGCCGTGATGTCTCGCAGCGTCATGGTGCCCGCAATCTGAGTGATCGAGCGGACATCTCCCGCCGGCGTCGCTGCCCACAACGATTTGGGCTCGCCGTCGCGCGACGCAGTGAACCAGACCTCGTTCGACGCCGGATGCCACGCGATCCCGCCGGCGTTGGCCCATTCGGGGGTCAGCGAGCGCACCGGCCGGCCGGGGTCGATGAGCCGGACGGTGCCGCGATTGTCGTGCCTCACGGGATGCTCGATGAACGCGAGGCGATCGTCATGCGGGGCGATGCGCACGCTGCTGATCCAGCCGGCCGTCTTGTACAGAACGTGGCCAACCGGGAACTCCAGCTGGTTCACGCCGTCGATCGCGCGGACCACCGCCAGCCCGCCATCCGCCGCCCAGTCTGCGCTCATGATGTTGCGATCAATCGTCAGCGGCGAGCCGCCGTTCATCGCGACGCGCCCGAGGGCGCCGCCATTGATGGGCGAGTTGCCGTCGGACGACAACAGCGCCAGCTCGCCGGACCGCGAGACCGAGACCAGCCGCAGATCCGTGATGCCGAGATTTCGCGACTCGGGGCTGTAGGGATTGGTCAGAAACAGCTGACGCGGCCCGTTGTCCCACGCCGCTGAATAGAGAATCGCGTGGCCGTCGGGTGCGAAGCGGGCGCCGGAGACCTGGCCGTGCCGGTACGTGACCTGCCGAAACTCGAACCCCGCCACGCGAGGCCGCCGAAACGCCATCGCCGTTGCCGACACGACGATCGCCCCGATCGCAAGTCCGCCGGCGATCAACAGTGCCGTTCGACGCCTGCCAGGCGCCTGCGCCGCCGCAGCGACGCTCGGCGTTGCGGACTCCGCGATCTCGACCGGCGCGATGAATCGGTAGCCCGTCCGAGCGAGCGTTTCGATGTACCGGGGATGCTCAGGCGAATCGCCGAGCGTCAGCCGCAGACGGTTCGCTGCGGTGTTGAGACCGCTTTCCGCTTCCACGTACACGCCGGCCGGCCACAGCCGCCGTTGCAGCTCCTCGCGCGTGACGACGTCTCCCGGTCGTTCCAGCAGCGCCTGCAGCAGGCGGAACGCCTTGCCCTGCAATCTCACCCTGATGCCGTGCTTTCGAAGCTCGCCACTCCGTAGATCGAGCTCGAACACGCCGAAGCGGGCTACCTTCGCCACGGTTCGTACCTCCGCGCCGGGTACGCCTATCACCGAGCGCGTTGGTTTTCAATCAAATCGTGGTCGCATTCGATCACGGCGGCCCGGGTGCCAGGCTTCGTGTGATCTGTCGAATTCGCGAACCGGTCCGCCCGCAGCTGCGCTCTCGACACTCAGCAGGGGCGCCGAGTCGTCACCCTGACGCCTGGCGCACATGATCCTGCCGCGCCGGCCTTCGGACGTTGACCTTTTCTGAGCGAGCCTGTCGCGGTTCCTGGCTGTTGCTGCCTGCCGGCATCTCATACGACCTGCGCGAGGTCCCGCCCACGCGATGCCGCTCTCTCGATCTCCAGATACCGTTGAAACGGGGAGTCGTTCAGCGTCATTGATTCGCCGTCGTGGCGTACCCAGTTCGCTTTCTGGAACTGCAGGAGGATCCTGGTCACCGTCTCCCGCGAGCAGCCGGTCATGTCTGCGAGCTCCTGATGCGGCGGCCGCGGAGAAATGACCATTGCGCCGTTGACCCGCCGTCCGGTCCGGACGGCGAGCCGCGCCAGGCACCAGGCGACGCGTTCGGCGGAGTCGTAGGTGTAAATCGCCCGCAGTTGCTCAGTCGCGCGCCGCAGCATTGCCGTCACATGGACGACAAGCTTGTCCTCGAACGCGCGGTTGTTGCGCAGCGCTTGGAAGGCCGCGTTCGGCAGCCGGAGCAGCTGACATTCCTCCAATGCGACCAGCCCCGCGCTGCGCGGCGAGTTGTCGAGCAGCGACAGCTCACCAACCAGCTCGTGCGCTTCGACAGTCCCCAGGATGACTTCGGATGTCTTGCCGCCACTCAGTACCACCTTCGCGCGACCAGACGTGATGACATAGCAGCAATCGGCGGGACTGCCTTCGTCGAAGATGGTCGCGCCCTTCTGTTTGGTGAAAGCGCGAGTGCTCTTCGCCGCGATTCGAAGGTCTGCCGCCGGCAGGCTCGCGAACAGCGGCACCCGCCGCAGGAGTTCGACGACGACGTCCTCGCTCATGACCGGCCGCACAGTTTTTCACCGGATGCGTCGTGATATCGCTGAGGTCGGTCAGCATAACGCACCCGGGCGGCGCGCACTAGCAGGATGCTGAACAACGCATCCTGCATGGCTGAGGGCTAATGGCTGAATGGCGAAAGCCCACGTATTTCAGCCATCAGCCATCAGGCTCACTTTTTATCGGCCTGCCAGGGGGACGACATGAACACCAAACTGCTGCCCGGCGGGCTCGAGGCCATCGGGCCTGACCGCACCGATTGACCCGCTATTGCAGAAGGCTCGTCGCTACAGCTCCTCTCGGCATCGCCACGACGTTGTCCCGCTCGAAGATCGTCTCGAGGCTGGTCTCGTGGCGGCTCATCGCCGCCAGGAGGTCGGCGGCGACGATTCCTTGCGCCTCCAATGCCGTCCGCAGCCGATGCAGCAGCCGTCCCAACCTTCGATAGAGGCGCTTTTGATCAAGCTCCAGCCGCCGGGCGACCTCGGCGATCGACACGTTCTCGAAAAAATGGAGTCTGAGGATCAGCCGGTCCTGGGACGGCGTCGCTCGCAGGATCGCGCGAAGCGCCGCCGCGGCCCGCTCGACGCTCCGCTTCGCGTCGGCGACCTCCAGGCGCTCGTCGGCCGACGCCGTTGACGGCGTCTGATCGGCGCTGTCGTCGTTGACGAAGTGCGGACGCGCGCGATGACGGAATCGACTGTAGGTCCGGGCGAGGACAGTGCGATCGACGCGGTAGCCGTAATTCGTTGCCAGGATTTCGCACGCCTCGTCGAACGTGAAGCCATCCCGAGTCGTCAGTCGCTCGAGTCGAACGGCGATTTCTCCGTCGCGGACACTCTGCGCCGACGGCCGCCACTTGCCCCACTGCGCGTTGCGATAGTCGAGGAACAGCCGCTGGATGACCACGGTGAGAAACGTCCGCAGCTTGCAACGCGATCGAAACTTTCGCAGCACCGCGTAGTCGTCGTTGATGAGGCGCAGGTGCACCTCGGCGGCGAAATCGTCCGCATCAACCGGCGAGAGCTGATGCCGTCG
>DATFXR010000661.1:0-9146 GCA_035315685.1 Vicinamibacterales bacterium
GCCGTCGCCGTCGACACGAACGAGGATGAAATGTTTGTCGTCGATGCGGCCGAAGCTGGTCTCGAAGAAGTGGACGAGCGGGAGCTTCAGCAGGCGCAGCTCCAGACGTTCGATCCTCACGGCGCGATGATATCATTCGCCGCATTGGCGTTCCGCTACATCGCGATCGAAGGTCCGATCGGCGCGGGAAAAACCGCTCTGGCGGAGCGTCTCGGCACGCGGCTCGACGCGACCGTCGTGCGGGAAGAAACCGACAACCCGTTCCTCGCCGACTTCTACGCGGATCGGCCCGGCGCGGCACTGCAGGCGCAGCTCTTCTATCTGCTCAACCGTCACCGCCAGCAGACATCGCTGCGCCAGGCGGATCTCTTCAGCCAGACGACCATCTGCGACTACGTCTTCGACAAGGACAAGATCTTCGCCTATCTCAACCTCGACGACAACGAGCTGTTCATCTACCAGCGTCTCTACGAGCTGCTCGCGCGCGACGTCGCGCCGCCTGATCTCGTGGTCTACCTTCAGGCGCCGACCGACGTTCTGCTGCGGCGCGTGCACAGCCGCCGGCTCGATGCCGAGACCGTGGCCTTCCAGCCCGACGACGATTATCTGAGAGAGCTGAACGAGGCGTATCACCACTTTTTCTTCCACTACACGGCGACGCCGTTGCTGGTGCTCGAGACGTCGCAGTTCGACTCCGACGCGAGTGACGAAGCGCTCGACGATTTGATCAAGCAGATCCGGGCGATGGGCGCCGGCACCCGCTACTACGTGCCGCGGACGAAGTAGGAGGGGAGTGTGGGACCGATAGGCCCGTTGGGTGGGTTGGGTTGGACTGATGGGCCTCGCTCGCGCGAAGCGCGAGCCCTCCCCACCCACCCTATGGGCCCATCGGTCCCACACACCTGCTAAGCTCTCCCCGATGGCCTGGTTCAAGAAGACCAAGAAACCGATCGTCACGCCGACCAAGGAAAAGGCGAGCCGCGTGCCGGAAGGGCTCTGGGTCAAGTGTCCCGGCTGCCAGCAGGCGATCTACAACAAGGACCTCGCGGGCAACCTCCACGTCTGCCCGAAATGCGGCCACCATTTCCGCATCAACGCGGTCGAACGATTGCGGCTCCTGTTCGACGGCGACTGGGTCGAGCACGATCGGGATCTCGTCTCGACCGATCCGCTCGCGTTCACCGACACCAAGCCGTACAAGTCGCGCCTCAAGGCCGGCGTCGAAGACACCGGGCTCAAGGACGCGATCATCACGGCGTCCGGCACGATCGACGGACTCCCGGCGGTTGTCGCGTCGATGGAGTACGGCTTCATCGGCGGCAGCATGGGCGTCGTCGTCGGCGAGAAGATCACGCGCGCAATCGAGCGCGCGATCGCCGAGCGGCTGCCGATCGTGATCGTCTGCTGTTCGGGTGGTGCGCGGATGATGGAGGGCGCGCTGTCGCTGATGCAGATGGCGAAGATCTCGGGGGCGCTGGCGCGGCTCGATCGGGAGCGCCTGCCGTACATCGCTGTCCTGACCGACCCGACGACCGGCGGCGTCACGGCGAGCTTCGCCATGCTCGGGGATCTCAACATCGCCGAGCCGAAGGCCCAGATTGGATTCGCCGGCCCTCGTGTGATCGAGCAGACGATCCGGCAGAAGCTGCCGGAGGGCTTTCAGCGCAGCGAGTTCCTGCTCGAGAAAGGCATGATCGATCTCGTGGTCGACCGCCGCGAGCTCAAACAGGTGATCGCCAGCGCGCTCCGCTTCATGGGTGCCGTGAAGGCGCCAGCCGCGGCGGCGCCGCCGGAGCCGGCAGCCGCCGTCGAGCCGGCAGCGCAGGTCTAGCCTGCGCCGCCCGCTCCCCAATCCCCACTCTTCGCAGTAGGCTGACAGGCTTCGATGGACCCGCTCGCCTATCTCTTCTCGCTCGGACAGTTCGGCATCAAGTTCGGGTTGCAGAACATCTCCGCGATTCTCGCCGAACGTGGACATCCCGAGCGGGAGTTTCAATCGGTCCACATCGCCGGCACGAACGGCAAGGGATCGGTAACGGCGATGGTGAGCGCCGCGCTGCGCGCCGCCGGCCACCGGACCGCCCGCTATACATCGCCTCATCTGGTCGACCTCGCGGAACGATTCGTCGTCGACGGAGAGCCGGTCGCACATGACGCGCTGCTGTCCGCGATCAGCGACGTCCGATCCACGGTCGACGCGCTGCGCGACCGCGGGATCCTCGACGTGCAGCCGACCTTCTTCGAGGTGACCACCGCGGTCGCCTTCGAGCTGTTCCGGCGCGCGCGCGTCGAGGTTGCGGCCCTCGAGGTGGGCCTCGGCGGACGGCTCGACGCGACCAACGTCGTGACGCCGCTCGCCACCGCGATCACCTCGATCGCGCTCGACCACCAGAAGTATCTCGGCAACACGCTGCGGGAGATCGCCGCGGAAAAGGCGGGCATCATCAAACCGAACGTCCCGGTGGTCCTCGGTCCTCTAGAGATCGAGGCGGACCGGGCGATCGAGAAGATTGCGACGGCATGCGGCGCGGAGCTCGTGCGGGCGTCAGCATGCGACGCGGACGGTTTCGCAGTCGGTCTGGCCGGGGCGCACCAGCGTGTGAATGCGGGTGTCACGGTCCGTCTTCTCCGTCTCGTTCACGATCGCGGGATCGCGGTTCCGCGCGCCGCGATTGCCGCCGGGCTCGCGGACCCCGACTGGCCCGGACGGCTGGATCATCGACGCATGGCCGACGGCCGCGAGCTGCTGCTCGACGCCGCTCACAACCCGGCCGGCGCGGTCGCGCTCGCGTCTTATCTCGAGGCCGACGGCCGCGGTCGCAGGCCGCTGGTGTTTGCGGTGATGCGCGACAAAGCGATTCGCGAGATGCTGACGGTGCTGCTGCCGGAAACCAGCGCCCTGATCGTGACGGCCGCCTCGACGCCGCGCTCTGCTGAACCAGAGTCGATCGCCGCCATCGCGCACGAACTGTCGCCGGCGCTGCCGATCGCCATCGAGCCGGCGCCGGAGGCCGCGCTTGCGCACGCATGGCGCGTGTCGTCGACCATCGTCGTCGCCGGATCGATCTTTCTGCTCGGCGATGTGCTGAAGCTCATCAATCGGTCGTGATACCCTTCGAACACCCCGTCAGCGGGCCGGCATGTCGACACTGTTTTCCAGTCTCTGCTTCCTGACGATTGCCTGCCTCGCCGTTCCGTCGTATGCGGGTCAGTTTCCCCAGTCGGCGCCCGCCGCTCCACCGGCACCCGCGGCGGCGGCCGCATCACTCCCGGAGACGACCACCAGCGATCGCCGCGAGGCGATGAACGACCAGCAGGACTGGCACTTCATCGGCCACGTGGAAATGGATCGCGATCCTCAAGGCCTGTCGAAAATCTACGCCGACGATGTCTGGCTGTACACCGGCCAGGACAAGGGCGTCGCGACGGGCAACGTGCTGCTCACGCAGGGCGCCAACCGGATCTCCGCCGAACGAGCCGAATTCAACACCAAGGACAACCTGGGCACGTTCTACAACGCCTGGGGCATGGCGACGGTAAAGCCGCCGGTTCAGCGCCCCGCGACGGGCGGTCTCGCGCTGCCGCCGGTCGTCGGACAGGAGACCGTCATCATGTTCTTCGGCGAGAAAGTCGAGAAGATCGGTCCGAAGAAATACCGGATCACCAACGGCGGCTTCTCGACGTGCGCACAGCCGACGCCGCGATGGGACCTGCACGCGGGCACGGTGACTCTCAACGTGGACCACTACACGGTGCTGACCAACGCGGTGATGAACGTGAAGGGCGTCCCGATGTTCTATCTGCCCGTTCTGTACTATCCGACCAAGCGCGAAGATCGGGCGACCGGCTTCCTGATTCCGACCTACGGCGTCTCGTCGTTGCGCGGCCAGTCGCTGCACAACGCCTTCTTCTGGGCGATCGATCGCAGTCAGGACGCCACGTTCATGCACGACTGGTACTCGAAGACCGGTCAGGGCTACACGGGGGAGTATCGCTACAACTACGGGCTCGGCACCGACGGGAACTTCCGCGTCCATATGGACGATACGCACGAGACGGCCTACGCGACAGCTGATCCCAACAACCCGAACATCGTTCCCGCCCAGACGACCTATGAAATCCGCGGCGCCGCCAATCAGGTGCTGCCCGGAAACATCCGGGCGCGCGGCAGCGCGAACTATTTCTCGAGCATTCAGGCCTCGCAGGCCTTCAACACCAACATCTACGATATTTCACGCAACCAGCGGACGTTCGGCGGCAACGTCATCGGCGCCTGGAGCTCGTACACGCTCAACACCACGATCGATCACTCCGAGTACTTCAACTCGACCACCGCGTCGTCAGTCAGCGGAAACTGGCCGCGGGTCACCTTCGCGCGCAACGAGCGGCCGATCGGCGGCTCGCCGGCGTACTTTTCGGTCTCGACCGACTACTCGAACTTTCTGCGCGAATCGCGGCAGACGGCCACCAGCAGCACGGCCGAAGTCACTACCGACTTCGGCCTGAGCAGGTTCGACTTCTCGCCACAGATACGCTATCCGTTCAAGCGGTGGCTCTGGTTCACGGTGAACAACACGCTGAGCTGGCACGAGACCTACTACACGCGCACCTACGCGCTCGACGCCAACGGCGTCTCCACCGGCGTCGTCGTCGACCAGCCATTGACGCGTCCGGCGTTGACCTACCAGGCGCAGATCGTCGGGCCGGTGTTCAACCGCGTGTGGGACACTCCGGACAACCGATACGCGGAGAAATTCAAGCACACGATCGAGCCGTATGTGACGTTGAATCGGACGGCAACGGTCGGCGATTTCGCAAAAATCGTTCAATCGGACGGCATCGACAACCTCGTGACGGGCGTCAGCTACAACTACGGGTTGAACAACCGCTTCTACGCCAAGCGGCCACTCGCGCCCGGTCAGCCTGCGGTGGCGCGGGAAATCGTCGACGTGACCGTCTCACAGACGTACTACAGCGACCAACGGCAGTCGCTGTACGATCGGCAATACCAGACGAGCACGCTCAGCGGGAACCAGCCCTCGCACTTTTCTCCGATCGCGCTCGGCATTCGCGCGATGCCGACCAACACGTTCAATGCGACCGTGAATTCCGAATTCGACAGCCGCTACCTTGAGCTCCGGACGATTTCCGCGCAGGCCGGCATCACCAGCGGGATCCTCCAGGCGTCGCTCGGCTGGAGCAAACGCGCGTATATCCAGCAGCTTCCCGGCTTCAACGACCCGAACACCCTGGACCACTCGGTGAACGGCACGTCGAACCTGCGCACGCGTGACAACAAGTACGGGCTGCAGTACTCGTTTTCCTATGACGTCACGCACCACGGCCTGACCACGCAGCGGATCACCGGTTTCTACAACGCGCAGTGCTGCGGGCTGGCCATGGAATATCAGGCCTACAACTACATCGGCACTGCCATCAATTCGCCGATTCCCTCCGATCATCGTTTCTTCATGTCGTTCACCCTCGCGGGCCTCGGCAACTTCTCGCCTTTCAACGGCGCGCTCGGCGGAGTCCCGCGCTGACGCGCGGGCGCAGAGGCGTGAACCAGATTCTCGTGACCGGCGCGGCGGGCTTCGCCGGCAGTCATCTGCTCGATCTGCTGGCGGCCGGCGAGCGTGACGTCGTCGCGTGGCATCGGCCGGGCGGGCATCTGCCGCGCGACGTGGCGCGGACGCGGTGGGAGGCTGTCGACCTTCTCGATCGCGCGCAGGTCGCCGACGCGCTTGCCCGGCTGCGTCCGTCGTTCGTGTACCACTGCGCCGGCGCTGCGCACGTCGGCCGCGCGTGGGATTCGACCGAATCGACATTCGCCGTCAACGTGCGCGGCACTCATCATCTGCTCGACGCGCTCGAGCGTGCAGACGTCGCCGCGCGTGTGCTGGTGCCCAGCTCAGCGCTCGTCTACGCGAGCGCGTGCGAGCCGCTCAGCGAGACGCATCCGCTCCTGCCCAACAGCCCGTACGGCGTCAGCAAGCTCGCGCAGGAGATGCTCGCGCAGCGGACGAACGGCAGGATCGAGGTGGTGATTGCGCGCCCATTCAACCACGTAGGGCCGCGGCAGGATCCGCACTTTGCCGCGTCCGGCTTTGCGCGCCGCATCGCCGACATCGAGCACGGACGGTGGCCGCCGGAGATCTCGGTCGGCAACCTCGATGCGCGCCGCGACCTCACCGACGTACGCGACACGGTGCGCGCCTACCAGTTGATTCTCGCGCGGGGTCGGCCCGGACGTCCGTACAATGTCTGCTCGGGGCGCGCGCTGCAGATTGGCGAGTTGCTCGACATGCTCCTCGCACGTGCACGCGTGCGGATTGCCGTGAAACCCGACCCCTCGCGCCTCCGCCCGAACGACACGCCGCTGGTCGTCGGCGATCCGACACGGCTGCAGGACGAACTGGGGTGGACGCCGGCGATCCCGCTCGAGCAGACGCTCGACGATCTGCTGGCGTACTGGCGCAGCGCACCGCCGCCATGAACGTGCTGGTGACGGGCGGCACCGGATACCTCGGTTGTGCCGTCGTTCGTGCGCTTGCCGCGCGCGGTCATCAGGTGGTCGTCTTTGCGCGTCGCGCGTCGCGCAGCGGGCTGCCCGGCAGGCTGGTCGACGGTGACGTCCGCGATCGCGGTGCGCTCGATCGCGCGGCCGCCGGATGCGACGCCCTGTGTCATTCCGCAGCGCTCGTCAGCATCTGGCGCCGCCGCAGCGCGGACTTCGACGACGTGAACGTCGGCGGGCTGCGAAACGCAATCGCTGTCGTCGCCGACCGCCGGATCCCGCGATTCCTGTACACGTCGTCGTTCGTCGCGCTGCCGCCCCGCGACCAGCCGACGCCGATGGCGGCGAACGACTACCAGCGCACGAAGCTCGCTGCCGACCGCGAGGCCGACGCTGCCGTCGCAGAGGGCGTGCCGCTGACGCGCGTCTATCCCGGCGTGGTCTACGGGCCCGGTTCGTTCACCGAAGGCAATCTCGTGGGGCGGCTCATCGCCGATCATCTGCGCGGGCGACTGCCGGGATTGATCGGGCCCGAACACCGCTGGTCGTACGCCTACGTGGACGACGTCGCCGCTGGTCACTGCGCAGCGCTCGAGCGGGGCAGCGCGGGCGGGCGTTACATGCTCGGCGGCGAGAATGCCCCGCAGCGCAGGGTGTTCGAGATCATGCAGCAGCTCACCGGCCGCAGACCGCCGGCGCGGATCCCGTTTCCGGTCGCGACGGCACTCGGTGCAGCCGAGGAACTGCGCGTGTCGCTGTTCGGCGGAACGCCGCTCGTCACCCGCGGCGCGGTCGATATCTTCCGTCACGACTGGTCGCTCGACAGCAGCGGCGCGGAGCGCGATCTCGGCTACGCGATCACACCGCTCGAGGACGGCGTGCGACGGACGCTGGCTGCGCTCGGTCATGCACTCTGAGTCGGCGCGGCAATGGGTCCACATCGGATCCGGCCTCTTCGCGCTGCTGCTGCGGGTGCTCACGTGGTGGCAGGCGGCGGCCCTCGCGGCGTTCGCGCTCGCCTTCAACGCGGTCGCGCTGCCACGCCTCGGCGGCCGAAGGCTCTATCGGCCCGTCGACGAAGCGCGCGGCTTCCCGCTCGGAATCCTGCTCTATCCGCTGTCAGTCCTTCTCCTGATCCTGTTGTTTCCTGCCCGCCTCGACATCGTCGCTGCGGCATGGGCGATCCTCGCGCTCGGTGATGGAACCGCGACGCTCGCGGGTCGCGCCGCCGCGTCTGCGCGCTCGCGAACCCTCCGGGGTGCTCTCCGCTGGAATCCCGACAAGACGATCGCGGGCACCACTGCCTTCATCGTCTGCGGCGCGCTCGGCGGCATCGCGATCGCCTGGTGGGTGCGGGCCGCCGTGATGCCGCTGCCACCGCTGGCGTTCACGATCGCCGCGCCGCTGGCCGCCGCGGTCGCCGCAGGATTCGTCGAGACGATTCCAGTGCGGCTCGACGACAACGTGTCGGTGCCGGCCACCGGCGCTGCCGTCCTGTGGCTCGGAAGTCTCATGGACGCCGGCGCATGGAGCGCATCGCGGGGCGCCGTCGTTGCGGCGCTGCCATGGGCGCTCGCAGTCAATTTGGTGACGGCGTGGCTCGGCTATCGAGCGAAGACCGTGTCGCGTTCCGGCATGGTCGGCGGATGTGCGATCGGCACGCTGATCTATCTGGGCGGCGGCGCCGGTGCCTGGCTGCTGTTGTTTGTGACGTTTCTCGCGGCCGCGATGACGACGAGGCTGGGGTTGAAACGCAAGATGGTGCTCGGGATTGCCGAGGAGCGCGGCGGGCGGCGCGGCGCGGGAAACGCGATCGCCAACTGCGGTGTCGCGACGGCAGCAGCGGTCGCCGCACTCACGACACCGCACACGAGAGCGGCGCTCGTCGCGCTGGTCGCGTCGCTGGCCGCCGGCGGCAGCGACACGGTCGCGAGCGAGATCGGCAAGGCGTGGGGCCGTTCGACGTTCCTCGTCACGTCGTTCGGCCGCGTCAAGCCGGGCACACCCGGCGCGATGTCGCTGGAGGGAACCGCCGCCGGTCTGATCTCCGCGTTCGCGCTCGCAGCGGTCGGCGTCGCCGCCGGACTGATACCCGCATCCGCGATTCCCGCGGTCGTCATCGCCGCAACCGTCGGAGCGCTGGTGGAGAGTGCCCTGGCCGCAACGCTCGAGGGTCCGGGTATCCTGAACAATGACATGCTGAACTTCATCAACACGGCTGCCGCCGCAGGGGTGGCCATCTTCGTTGCGTAAACCGCAGAGAGCGCAGAGTGCGCGGAGAATCCGCGAACACGGAATGTCGAACCAGCACCAAGAGTCAACCAAGAACTTCAAACCTAGAACCTTGTGAACCAGAGATTGTGAACCCCGAACTCCGAACGGCGAACCCCGAACCCGGCACGGTGCGTTCCTACGTCGATCTCGCGCGCCCGTTTACGCTGGTCGCGCCAGCGCTGGGGTTCATGTCCGGCGCGCTGACCGCGGTCGGCGCCGTGCCGCGCGAACCGTGGTTCGCCGGGCTGCTCGTTCCGTCGCTGCTCGGGTCGGCGATGGCCGCGCTGCTCAACGCCGGCAACAACGCGCTCAACCAGATTTACGACCTCGAGATCGATCGCGTGAACAAGCCCAC
>DATFXR010000662.1:0-5780 GCA_035315685.1 Vicinamibacterales bacterium
AGCGAGGACCGCTTCGCCACCGACGCGGACGCTGTTGATGTCGCTGCTCTTGCCGGTCCCGATCGAGATGTGCACGTGGCTGGGACGCCCCATCTTCGCGCCCTGCAGGCTGACCATCGCCTCGGCTTTTGCCGGCGGCACTATCTTGTGACGCACCAGGTAGCAGCCGAGCGGCCCGCTGGCGATGCCGGTCGCCGGATCCTCGAGGATGCCCATCCCTGGCGCGAACATCCGGCTGTAGACCGTCGCCTTCTTGCCGCCGCCCTGGGCCGAGAAAACGAAGACGCCGTGTGCCGATGTCTTTGCGTCCCTGAGCACCGCATCGAGCCCGCTCTGGTCCACGACGACGCTGTCGACGGCGCTCCGCGTCGTGAGCGGCACGAACAGGAACGGCACGCCGCACGAGACGATCTGGACCGGCTTGCCAGTGCCGGCGACGGCGGCCGGCGACAGCGACAGCGCGGCCGCCGTCCTCGCCGGATCCGGGATCGGAGTGCCGAACGTCGGAAGGGCCTGCGTCATCCACACGAAGGACAGGTCGTCGCCCTTCCACGTCATCGTCACCGGCGTCGGGCCGGCGTTCTGTCCGAAGACGAAGTTCCTCCGTCCGCGCGCGATCACTCCGCACCGCGCCAGCGCGAAGGTGCTGCCGATCGTCGGATGCCCGGCCGTCGGCAGTTCCTCGCCGGGCGTAAAGATGCGCAGCCGGACATCGCTGCCGGTGTTCTCCGCTGGCAGCGCGAACGTCGTCTCGGAGAAGTTCATCTCCTTTGCGATCGCCTGCATGGTCTCGGTCGTCAGGCCGCGGCCGTCGAGCACGACGGCGAGCTGATTGCCGCCGAACAACCGATCGGTGAAGACGTCGTAATGCAAATAGCGGTAGGATCGGGCCATGTTGTTTGCGCATTTTACGACGAGCGAAGGCAATTTCACCGCGCGGCTGTTCGACGTCGAGACGCCGAAGACGGTCGCGAACTTCGCCGGCCTGGCCGATGGATCGAAGGAATGGACCGATCCGCGGACGGGACGCAAGGTGAAGGACCCGTATTTCAACGGCACGATCTTCCACCGCGTGATCGACGGCTTCATGATCCAGGGCGGCGATCCGCTCGGCCAGGGTACCGGCGGTCCGGGTTACACGTTCGCCGACGAGTTCAACGCCAAGCTGCGCCACTCGAAGCCCGGCATCCTGTCGATGGCGAATCGCGGTCCGAACACCAATGGTGGTCAGTTCTTCATCACCCTCGCTGCGACGCCGTGGCTCGACGACAAGCACAGCGTGTTCGGCGAAATCGTCGACGGCATGGACGTCGTGAAGAAAATCGGCGGCACGCCCACGAGCAAGCCCGGCGACCGCCCGGTGAAACCGATTACGATCCAGTCGGTGACCATCGAGAAGAAGTGAGCCTGGGATTCGGGATTTGGGATTCGGGATTTGGGATTCGGGATTTGGGATTCGGGATTTGGGATTCGGGATTTGGGATTTGGGGGTTTGGCGTTCGAGATTTTGCGGTTCGGGTTCTGGGTTCGACTCGGCGACCACCCGACTCGCGACTTGCGACTCCTGACTTGCGACTTGCGACTCCCGACTCGCGACTCGCGACTCCCGACTTGCGACTTGCGACTTCCGCCTCACGCCCCGTGACGCCGCAGAAATGCCGCTCCCTCTCTGTGATTCTTTTCCTGGGCGAGCGATAGCGGTGTCTTCCCTTCGCCATTGGCCGCGGTGACATCAGCCCCCTGCGCAATCAGCGTCTTGATCGCGTCGAGGTTGTTGTTGGCGGCGGCGAGATGCAGCGGCCGCCATCCGGCGGCGTCGGGCGCGTTGACGTCTGCGCCGTTGCCGAGCAGCAAACCGGCGACGAACGTGTGGTTGCCGGCGAGCGCGGCGTGCAGCGGCGTGTTGCCATTCGGATTGCGCGATCGGGCGCTGACGTCCGCGCCGCTCGCCAGGAGGGCTTCGGCGATCTTCGTATGACCGAAGAACGCAGCGAAGTGCAACGGTGTCCACCCGTCTGGGCTGTACGCGTTGATCGCCGCGGCTGCGCCGCGGTCGAGCAGCCGCTCGACCCGCTCGATCTCGCCGGCCGCCGACGCCTCGAAGAGGTCCATCGGCGCGCCGCGGGCAACGAGCAGGTTCACAATTCCCTTCTGGCGATGGTAGACGGCTGTTAGGATGGCGCTTTCGCCGGTTCGGCTTCGCGCGTCGATCAGCGTCGGCTCTGCCGACACCATCGCCTTCACGCGCTCGAATTCTCCGGCCTTAATCGCGTCAATGAAAGCGGCGGCGTTATCGGTCATGGGCAGATTCTATCTCGCGATCATGGGGTGTCTCGTGGCGGTGTCTGCGGCGGCGCAGACCCCGATCTCGTTCGAGGAGCGGCCGCCGCTCGGCGCCGAGATCACGGTCGGCCCGATCGGCAGCCTCCCGTCGAGCGACAACCTGTTCGCGCTGTTCGACACGATCGTGCCCGACGTCATCGCCGATCGCATCGAGGCCGGCGGCACGGCCGCGGGCGGGCCGTCGCGAGTCGGCGCGCACGGCAGCACGTGGACGCAGACGTCCTATCGGGTCGGCGACGCGGACATCACGGACCCGGCGCTCACCGGATTCCCGCTGCTGATGCCCGGCGTCGACGCGTGGGAGCACGTCGAGGTCGCCACCGGGTTGATGCCGATCGATCTCAACGCGCCGGGCATGGCGGTCACGCTGACGCCGAAGCATTCGGCGAACGACTGGGCGCGTTCAGTCGAGCTGTCCGCGTCGGGACCGGCGATCAACGCCGGCAGCAGCACCGCCGATCCGCCCGCGATCCAGCGCCTGAACTCGTGGGGACACGCGAACCTGTTTCTGAGCGGCCCAGCGTTCGCCTCGGCACCCGCACGTCTCGGCATTCTCGCCTCGGCGACATACAATCGCGCGGCCTACTTCGACCGGAACAGCGTCGACACGGTCAAGGCGGATCTCGGCTCGGGCTTCCTGAACCTGACGTCCACCACCAACCGCGGTGATCAACTGCGGCTGATCCTGTGGGGCCAGCACTTCCGCGACGTCGCGCCGCACTATCAGTTGTTCGCCCAGCCGAATGCGGGTCAGGGACAGACTGCGCTGCACACGCAGCTGGCCTGGCAGCGTCCAATCGCGAGCGGCGAAGGCGGACTGCGTGCCTATGCTGCGTTCACGATCGGGCACCGCTCGACCGATCTCGTCGCCCCGGAATCCGTCGTGATGGAACGCCTCCGAGACGGCCCCGTGCCGTCGTTGCTCGAGCCCGGCGTCGGCACCGATCGGATCTGGTCGATCGGCGCGCGTCTGAACCGCAATTTCGACGATTCCCGCCATCGCACGGTGGTGGGCGCTGACGTGTCGGGTTCGGCGGCGACGATGCAGTCAGCCTTCGCGGGTCGCGTGCTGGAGCTGCTCGCCGGCCTGCCAGCGCGCGTGTGGGTCTTTTCCGATCCGAGCGCAGAATCGGCCTGGAGCGGATATGCGGTGAACGTCTTCGCCGGCGACACGATGACCGTGTCGCGGCGGCTCACGGTGGACGGCGGCGTCCGCGTCGAGATGCTCGGCGGATCCGCGGCGTCACAGAGTGGGTCGATCAGCTGGCGGAATGCGCTGCCGCGCGCCGGTTTTCACGTCGGCCTGTTCGACACCTGGAAGATCGCCGGCTTCGGTCAGTACGCGCGCTATGCGCATCGCCTGCCGCTCACCGATTTCGCCTATGGCGATCCGACCGCGCCGACGGCTGAGATCTATCGCGCCAGCGCGACCGCAACGGCGCAGACGATTCAGGGACCACTCGCGTCACTCGGCCCACTCGTGCAGCGGCTCGGACCCGGTTCGAACGGCGATCCGACCTTCTCCGCCATCGATCCAGACCTGCGCCGCCCGCATCTGGACGAAGCGATTCTCGGGCTCGAAGCGCGGCCGCATCCGGCGTTCTTCTTCCGCATCGCCGCCATCGGCCGCCGCGAGCACGACATCGTCAACGTGGTCGACGTCGGCGTGCCCGAGTCCAGCTACACGGTCATCAGCGTGCCCGATACGGGGATCGATGTCGTCGGCTCGGGCGACGACCAGACGCTGCACTTCTACAACCGATCGCCGGCGAGTTTCGGCAAAGATCAGTACGTGCTCACCAACCCGCCTGGAGACGATGGGAGCTATGTGGGCGTCGATATCCTGACGCAGCTCCGCACGGGGAGGACGTCGCTGCTGCTCGGAGGAACGGCCGGACGCTCGGAAGGGATCGCCGCCAATCGCGGTTTCGGGCCGCTCGAAAACGATACGTCGGTCTTCGGCGAGGCCTACGTCAATCCGAACGCGCTCGATCATGCCCAGGGGCGGGTGTTCACCGAACGCGGCTATACGCTCAAGCTCGGGGCGACGCACCAGTTCGATCGCGATCTCATGGTCGGCGTGAACGCGCGCTACCAGGACGGCCAGCACTTCGCCCGCATGGTGGTCCTCCGCGGGCTGAATCAGGGCGCCGAGGCGGTGCGCGCGTTCCGCAACGGCCGGACGCGCTTCAGCTTCACCTCGACGCTCGATGTGCGGCTGCAGAAAGGTTTCATGATCCGCGGTCAACGGATCGTCGGCATCGTCGAGGCATACAACCTCTTCAACGAGTACTTCGAGTACGAGGAAGACACCGTGAGCGGGCCGACATCACGCCAGCGGACTGCCGTGCAGCCGCCGTTCGCGATGCACATCGGCGTGAGGATTCCGTTCTAGCGGAACCTGCTGGACACATCCGGGCCGCGGGATCCGCCACGAAGGCACGAAGTCACGAAGAAAACATTCGTCTTCGCGGCTTCGCGTCTTCCTGGCTACCCAGGGGCGGCACTGCTTCAGGGGGACACTCCGCTAGAAGTCGAATTGGACGCCGAACTTCGCGAGGCGCCCGTCGAAGGTCGACGTCGGGCGCAGCCATGTGGCTCCGCTGGCGCCGTAGTTGTTGTTGGTCCAGAGCGCGTAGCTGCCGTTCAGCACGTTGTAGACGTCGGCGTTCAGCTGCAGCTTGCGGCCGCGGGAGCGGAAGATCTTGCTGAGCCGCAGGTCGAGCTGATTGATGCGGTAGTCGAAGTACTGCGACAACGGCTGCAACAGGTCGACTTGAACGGTCTGCACGCCGCCAGAGAGATTGCGGCCGAGCGAGGGCGCGATCTGAGCGTTGGTCGCGGTATAGATCGCGCTGTAGTTCGGTCCCGGAATGCTCTGATAGACGAACGCCGCCTGCAGCTGCCACGGCAGCGGCACCGACCCGTTCACCTTCACCAGGTTCTGATAGGGATTGCCGCTCTCGCACCCTTCGGCGACGCCGCTCAGCACCTGATAGTGCGGATCCTGCGGCGAGTTGACCTGCACGCACTGATTCGACTTCGAGGTGGTCACGCCCGGCCACGTCGAGAGCAGGCTGATCGAGTTGCCGATGTTCCAGCCGCCGGACAGGGTGATTCCGCGCGGGAGCCGCGCGACGAGGTTGACGTCGGCGCCGTTGTAGTACTCGCTCGCGTTGCCGTAGTTCGATGCCAGCGTCACGACATTGTGGACGAGCCCGAACTTGTCGGGGTTGATGTCGTACAGGCCGCAGACCTGCTGGCCGCTCACGTTGGCCGGGAGCCGTGGGTCGACTGGCGCGGTGATGCAGTACGGGCTGAAGTCAGCCGGCGTGACCTCGGTGTTCCGCGTCACCTGGAAGTTGCCGAATGTCGTCCGGTAGAAGCCGGCGGTGAGCGCGACACCGGTCGCCAGCTGATGCTCGACGCTGATCGAT
>DATFXR010000663.1:0-16985 GCA_035315685.1 Vicinamibacterales bacterium
CCGGCCGCCAGCAGCGCGATCTCGTACGACTCCGGCGACGTATACGTGTCAGGATCGAGCGCCGTGGCCCGGCCCTGCGTCTCGGAAATCCGCCGCAGGTATTCCTCGTCGTGCACGCGCAACAGCTGTTCGCGCGTCGCGGCGCGTGGCGCGACGACTTCCGTGCCGCGCTCACGCCAGCGCGCCGCTATCGCGTCGAGCACGTCGGCGCGCTCGGGCCGCTCCGGATGGCCGGGCGGCGTTTGATGCTCGGCGAAGCGGCTGGTATGTATCAGGATCAGGGACATGACTGGTGACGGATGACTGACGACTGACGACTGATGACTGACGACAGTCATGATTGCACAGTGCCTATGAGCGAACAACGAACCGCCCTCGTCACCGGCGCCAACCGCGGGATCGGACACGAAGTCTGCCGGCAGCTTGCCGGACGAGGCTACCGCGTGATCCTCACGGCGCGCGACCGCGCCCGGGGCGATGCCGCCGCGGCCCGGCTGAAAGCCGACGGTGACGTGACGCCGGCGGTCCTCGACGTGACCGATCCGCGGAGCAGCCGCGCGCTCGCCGCCGAACTCGAGCGCCGGGGAGTGCGAGTAGACCTGCTGGTGAACAACGCCGCCGTGCTGATCGGCGAATCGCGTCCCGTGCTGCAGACTACCGTGGACGATCTGCGGGCCACCTTCGAGACCAATCTGTTCGGCGCCGTCTCGGTCAGCGCGGCCTTCGTGCCCGGCATGATTGCACGCAAGTACGGACGCGTCGTCAACGTCTCGTCGCAGGCCGGACAGCTCGCGTCGATCGGCACCTATGCGCCCGCCTACTCGATGTCGAAGAGCGCGCTCAACGCGTTCACGCGCCAGCTTGCGGCCGCCACACGCGGCACTGGCGTCCTGGTCAACAGCGCCTGCCCCGGCTGGGTGCGCACCGATATGGGCGGTCCTGGCGCGACGCGCTCGGTGGAAGAAGGAGCGGACACAATCGTCTGGCTGGCGACCCTGCCGGGGAATGGGCCGACCGGCGGCTTCTTCCGCGATCGCCGGGCGATCGACTGGTGAATCCGCGCGGCGACGCGTGTGAACAATGAAAGCATCTTCGCCTCCGCGCGAAGCCATTCCGTCCGGACCGGCGTCTAAGCACCCATGAATCGACTGGCTTTGTTCGTTTCGCTCGCCACTGTGCTGACCGGAGTGGCCGTTTTCGGACAAGCACCGAAGGCTCCTCCCACGACCGCACAGTCGATCAACGCCAATTTCGACTCCGTCAACCGGCGGCTGCTCGAGATGGCGAAGGACTTTCCGGCGGACAAGTACGAATTCAAGGCGACGCCGGAAGTCCGCTCGTTCCGCGAGGTCATCGTCCACGTGTTCTCCGGCAACACCTACGCCGCAAAGGCAGGTCGCGGCGAGCAGGCGAACTGGGACGAGCTGGACCCGAAGAACTACAAGACCAAGGCAGAGGTGGTCAGCGCGTTCGAGAAGGCGATCAGCGATTCCACGACCTCGCTGAAGGCGGTGCCGGCCGAGCGGCTCGCGCAGTCGGTCACGCCGTGGATGGCCGTCATCGAACACAGTGCCGAGCACTACGGTCAGTTGGTCACCTATTACCGGCTGAACCACCTGGTGCCGCCGGAGTCGCGCCCGAAGAAGTAGGAAGCCGATCGGCGCGTGCAGACCGAGGCGCGGCGAGTGGTAGAGTGTCCGGCCGTGCCTCGAACTCTTCCTCTCGCCATCGCGTTGTCGGCGAGCGTGTGTACTCTCGGCGTGCTCGCCCAATCTCAAGGGTTCGGGACGGGTCCTCAGCCGGCGCCTGCGCCGCGTGCGCCCGTCTCGAGCGGTCTTCGTCTGGTTCCCCTCTCTGCGACCGCGTCTGATCCCGCGGTGACGGTCGTGCGCATCACGGTCGGCCTCAATGGGGGCAGCGCGCTCGGCGACAGCACGGACGCCTCAATCAGCCCTGACGGCCGGTTCGTGACGTTCAGGTCGAACGCGTCGAACCTCGTCGCTGACGGCCCCCATGGCGGCAACCGCGATGTGTTCGTGTACGACCGCGCGACCGGCCAGACGACCCGCGACAGCGTCGGCGCGGACGGCAGTCCGAGCAATCAATCGAGCTTTACCCCCGTCGTCAGCGGCGGCGGCCGTTTCGTCGCCTTTCAGTCGCTCGCCACCAATCTGGTCAGTCCGGCGACCGAGCCGGGCATCGAGCACATCTACGTCCGCGACCGTCAACGCGCTACGACCACGCTGGCCGACGTGTCGAGCGGCGGATCGCGCGGCACCGCGAACGCGCTGGAGCCGGCGATGACGAGCGATGGGCACTTCGTCGCGTTCTCGTCGTTCGCTGCGAATCTGGTCAACGACGATGTCAACGGGTGCGGCGACGTCTTCGTGCACGACATGGGAACCGGCGTCACCGAGCGCGCGAGCATTCCGACGCCGGGCTTCACGGTGTCCTGCACCTTCGACAGCCGCGGGCCCTCGCTGAGCGACGACGGTCGCTACGTCGCGTTCAACGGCGCCGCGACCAGCGCAGCGCCGGGATCACAACTCTCCGTGTACGTCCGCGATCGGGCGACTGCACAGTCGTCACTGGTGTCGGTCGACGCAAACGGTCAGCCGTTCAAGGATTTCGCCGGCGGATCGTCGATGAGCGCCGACGGCCGGTTCGTGACGTTCCTGGTGAACCGGCCGAATGCCGACGGCAGCGGCCTGTACCTGCGCGACCGGGCAGCCGGCCGCACAGTCGGCCCGCTGCCGGGCATCTTTCTCACGGCACGAATCAGCGCGGACGGCCGGTTCGTGTCGTATCTCACGCTCGACCACCAGGCGTTCGTCGTCGACGCGTCGACCGGAGTCGTGACGCCAATCGCGACCGAGGTCAGCGATCTCTCCGCGGTCGCCGGCGGCGTCGTCGCCTTCTCGACGCGGGTGTCGAAAGTGGCGAGCGATCAGGACGGCTTCTCGGACGTCTACGTCGCGACGATCGCCGGCGACGGCGCGCCGGGCGCGCCGCAAGGGCTTGCCGCCAACGTGTTCGGCTCGACGCTGACGCTCACGTGGAGCCCGCCGGCGAGTGGCAATCCGCCGACGTCGTACGTCGTCGAGGCAGGATCGACCAGCGGCGGCGTAGACGTGGCGAACTTCTCGACCGGTTCGACGGCGACGAGCTTTTCCGCCACGCTCGCCGGGGGCGGCACTCTCTTCATCCGGGTGCGCGCGGCGAACGCCGCGGGCGTGAGCCCGCCGTCGAACGAGATTCTCGTGACGATCGGATCGTCGCCCTCGCCGCCGGGCGCGCCGAGCGCGCTCTTCCCGATCGTGAAGGGATCGACGGTGACGCTCAACTGGATGCGTCCGCTCACCGGCGGCGCCGCCACCAGCTACATCGTCGAAGCAGGCTCTTCGTCCGGTGCGAGTAACGTCGCGGTGATCGATACGCAGAGCGCAGCGCCGACATTTGTCGCGACCGGCGTCGGCTCGGGCAGGTACTTCGTGCGCGTGCGCGGTTTCAACGCAGCCGGCGTCGGTCCGGCGTCGAACGAGACGGTCGTCATCGTGCCGTGAGTTTCGCAGCGCACGAAGGCCGTAGAAACGGCCAGACGACGGAAGGGAAAGCACCGGCAGAACTCGGAGAGATCGCGGAGACTCGTTGGTGGACGACGGGATCGACGTTCTCCGCGTGCTCAGCGTTCTCTGCGGTTGCTTCCTGCTCCTGGTCCGGCTGAAGCCGGATGCTGCCTGCAACCGTGACGTACGCTGTCAGCGGCCAGCCGTGGACGCGCCTGGCACGTTCAGCCGGCGCGTGAGCTCGCCCTCGAACTCCGCGAAGGTGAAGCCGAAGCGCTGGACTGCCTGATCGAGCGGCTGCCCGCCGTCGAGATCGCCGAGCAGCGTTCCCAGATTCTGCGGGCCGATGCGCGCCAGCAGCGCGTCGGCGGCGAACGCGCTTTCCTCATAGGCGACCACGGCCTGCACCGCGTTGAGCCTCGAGAACCCGGCCTGCAGCGCGCGCAGCGGGATGAAGATCCGGGCCGCCGCGAGCCGGCGACCGGCGCGCGCCGCGTCGTGGCCTTCGGATCGCAGCGCGAGCCCTTCGTGCAGCCACGCCGGCACGTTGCGCGAGGCGATCTTGTCGAGCATCGCGTGCGTGAGCTCGTGAATCAGCACGCGATCGAACTCGGCGAGGTTGGTCGAGGCGCCGCGCAGCGGCATGCGGATCTGACCGTCGAAGCCGCCGCCGGCCCACTCGGGCGCGCCGGTGACGTCGTGAAACTGCTGCTGGGTGTAGAAAATCACGTTGATCGGCGACGCCGGCGAGGATCCGAGCGTCGCTGCGATGCGGAAGAACGCGGCGCCGAGCGTCGCCGTCGCACGCGCGGCCAGCTGCTGCTGCGCCGGACCGTCGAACATGATCGTAAAGCGATCGTCCTTGTAGGCCTCGAATCGTCCGGACACACGCGCTTCGTTGCGCCACGATTCGAGCTGCGTCCGCACCGAGATGTTTGCCGGCGCCTGCGCGAGCACGCCCTCGTAGGTCTTGATCGCAAGGTCGAGTTCGCCGGTGCGCGACGCGATCTCGCCGAGCAGCACCGCCGCCTGCAGCAGCCGCGGCTCGATGTGTACGGCCTGCTTCAGAAGGCCGAGCGCGGCGTCCTCATGTCCTGCCAGGTGCTCGGCGTAGCCCGCGCCGTAGAGCGCGACGGGATCGCGGGGCTGCCGTGCCAGCGCAGCGCGAAACACGGCGGCCGCGGTGTCCGCCTCACCGCGCTGCAGCGCAGCGAACCCGCGTTCCATGGCCGCGTCAGGCGCCTGGCCGACGACTCGGGCCGCGACGGTGATGATCAGCACGACGACCGCGGCGGGAGTGCGTAGGGAAATCATGGTGTTCGAGGCGCAAGCCGTGTGCCTGGCCCGAACGCCAACGATTCAAGCAGCCGGCAGCGGCCGCACCGCCGGTTTCTGCAACGTGAATTTCAGATCTGGATGCCTCGCGCGACGACTCGCACAGCGGCAAGCGGCGGACGGCGGCATCCGGAGTGCCACGAAGGCACGAAGCCACGAAGACCGATTGGACGAAAAATGGCTTCGTGTCTTCGTGTCTTCGTGTCTTCGTATCGGCTCGATCGTCAGGACGTTGGTTCAGCGCCCGGCACCGCCGGCTACGGGTCGCGCTGTATATTTGCTGCAGGCCATGGCCAGAGGTGGTGCGAAGGACGTTACGGCGCTGCTCGTGGAAGTGCGCAACGGTCGGAAGGAGGCGATGGACGACTTGATGGCGGTCGTCTATCCCGAACTACGGCAGATTGCGGGACATTATCTGCGGTCAGAGCGGCCCGATCACACGCTGCAGACCACTGCGCTCGTCCACGAGGTGTACCTGCGCATATTCGGTGCGGCTCGGACGGACTGGAAGAATCGCGCCTATTTCTTCGCCGCAGTGGCGAGGGACATGCGTCGCATCCTGGTTGACTACGCCCGCTCCAGAAATGCGAAGAAGAGACTCGGCACGCGCGTGATGCTCTCGCTCGCCGATGTGAAAGATCTCGGCGCACGGCGCGACGAAGATCTGGCGGCGGTGGACGAGGCCCTTACCCGTCTCGAGCGGCTCGCGCCGCGCGCCAGTCGCGTGGTTGAATTGCGATTCTTCACGGGACTGAACGAACGCGAGACTGCCGAGGTGCTCCACATCTCGGTCTCGACGCTCAAGCGCGACTGGCAATTCGCCAAGGCCTGGTTGTTCAATGAGCTCCGCTCCCGCGACGTCTGAAGGCTGGCGGATTGGCCCGTCATTTCGGTGCTCGAACCTTCAACTCCTCGAACCAGTTGATGACCACCTGAATCTTCGGCGCTGCAGCCGATCCGGATTGATCGCGTTCGGCATCTACGACGCCGATGAATCGCCGGCCGTCTGGCGCGATGTCGTAGTTTGTCGGTCCGGGACGACCAAACAGGAATCCCGTCGGCAGCGGTTGAGGCCGGCCGAAGGTGAAGCTCGTGTCGGTTGAAACGCTCGAGGCGACGAATTCACCGCCTCCTTGCCAGAAAAGAATTTCCTGACCGTCATGCGACCAGATCGGATCGCGCCCGCTGCCGATCAGATACTTGGCGCCGGTAGCCGGGAACGGCTGGACGAACACGCTGGGCGGGCCCGCGCCCATTTCGTTGGAGGAATACGCCACCCATCGCCCATCGGGAGAAAAAACCGCGTTGGGGAGAGGCAGAGTCGCTGAGAGTCGCACCTCGCCAAATGGCATGGCCTTCCTGTCCTGAAGCGACCACGTCCATAGCGAAGCAGTCGAACGTTCACCGCCGGCCAGGCCGATCACGCGACCCTCAGTCACACCGAACAGGAGTCGATCGCCTGTTCGCGACCAGGACTCTGGAACGTGCGACGCGCCGGGCTCGGGCCTGGTGAGACGCTCGGCTGCTCCGCTACCATCGGCGCGCTGCCAGAAAATGCCCAGGTCGCCTTCCCGATCCGACTGAAAGACGACTCGCTCGCCGTTCGCGGACCAGACGGGAAAGCGATTCCGTCCTCCAAACGTGAGCTGGCGCATCGAGGTCGTACCGGACAAGTCGTAGATCCAGATGCTCGCGTCTTTACTGTCGTCGGATCCAAACGCGATGCTCTTGTCGTCGGGAGAGATCCGAGGCGATTCGTAAGGGCCTGACGGGAGCTTCAACCGTTCCACGCCGCCTTTCCGATCGACGAGGACGATGTCCCGTTGCGGCGCCCGGGTCGAAGCGGCGCCCGGAACGTAGACGAGAGATCCGCTATTGGAAAAGCTGAGATGCGCGGTGCCGGTCAGATCGCCGACCGATCTCCTGACGCCTTCGATGATCGGAATGGGTCTCCCGGTAACCTCCAGCCGCCGCACATCGAACGGAACCGCGAACACGACTCCCTCGCGCGCATACACGAGATGACCTGTGGGCACATAACGGCCGTCGCTGCCACCCTCGATCAGCGTCTTTCGTTCGCCCGACTCGAGCGTCTGCACGACGATCTGCGCTTTGTCCCACCGATCAAGGCCAGTGGCAGCCGCGAGCGTGAACAGCACGACTCGACCGCCGTTCAGCATTTGGGGACCATGAGCCAGCTCGCCTTCGTTGACGCGGACGAGAAGCTCCGGTTGAGCGCCGCCCGCGGACACCCGCATGATGCCTTTGCGCCCTTGACCAAACACGATCCCGTCGGCGCCCCAGCTCATCCCGAACACGCCGTCGGCCGGACAGATTGTCACTGGCGCGCCGCCACTGACGGGAAGCGTCTTGATCGTCGCGTTGGGATTGGCTTCTCCCACGCTGGTTGCCGACACGGCCAGGGCTCGGCCATCTGGCGAGAAGATCGGGTTTCCGATGCCGCGCAACTCGGAGCCCGGGATTGGCCTTGCTTCGAGCTCGGACAGCGACCGGATGTACAGCCGCTGATTGGCCACATAGACCATCTGCGTGCCATCCGGCGAGATGTCGACGACCCGGCGGCCGGTCGTCGTGAACTGCTGACCCTCAGCGAGCGTGAAGGAAGAGCGCGCGACCGGCAAGGGACTCGTCGGCCGAGCGTTCCAGCCTGTGATGGCGCCGAGCGCGCTCGCGACGAACGCGGTGGCCGCGATCGGCATCGCTCGTTTCCACATCGGCCGCGTCGATGCGGCACCCGCGTCAGGAGTGGTGGCTGCGCGTCGCGGGCTCGTCAACACGAGCTCGATCTCCGCGCGGACATCTCCAATCGCCTGCCATCGCCGCTTCGGAGTCTTGTCCAGACACCGGCGGACGAGATCAGAGATCCTGGAATCCACGCGAGCCGGCAGCGCCGTGAAGTCCGGCTCCCGCATGAGGACGGATGCGAGAATCTCTGCTGCGGTCTCCCCCTCAAACGCCGGGCGGCCGGCCAGCATCTCGTAGAACACGACACCAAAGGAGAAGACGTCGCTGCGCCGATCAGCCGCACGTCCTTTCGCCTGCTCCGGCGACATGTACGCCGCCGTCCCGAGAATGACGTGACTCCCGGACACCACCGCGTTGACGGGCGCACGGGTCAGATCGGCGACAGCCGGATCGCGTTCCGTGACCTTGGCAAGTCCGAAGTCGAGCACTTT
This sequence comes from Vicinamibacterales bacterium, assembly GCA_035315685.1. Taxonomy (GTDB): domain Bacteria; phylum Acidobacteriota; class Vicinamibacteria; order Vicinamibacterales; family CAVVIG01; genus QHWK01. The sequence goes on from DATFXR010000663.1 coordinate 8,099, forward strand.
CACGCGCTCGTCGATGGTGATCATCACGTTCGCGGGCTTGAGATCGCGATGGATAATCCCGGCCTCGTGGGCCGTCTCGAGGGCTTCGGCGATGTGCAGCCCGATCCGCAGCGCGTCCTCGATCAGAAGCGGCCCGTGCGTCAGTCGCTCGGCGAGCGTCTCGCCGTCCACCAGCTCCATGACCAGAAACGGTCGGTCGTCCGCGTGCTCCAGGCCGTACAACGCCGCAATGTTCGGGTGATTGAGCGCCGCGAGCGCTCTCGCTTCCCGCTCGAACCGCGCGACGCGGTCCGCGTCGCGTGCCACGGCGTCCGGCAGGATTTTGATCGCAACGTCTCGGCCCAGCTTCGTATCGTGGGCCTTGTAGACTTCGCCCATCCCACCGGCACCGATCGCGCTGAGGACTTCGTACGAGCCGAGCCTCGCGCCACGAGCCAGAGAGCCTTCACGGGAGCGGACACCGGCGGGCATTGAGAGAAACGACCCCGCGACTGCCTGCGCCGCCAACAACGCCGCAACCTCGCGGGCCAGCCCCGCGTCACCGGCGCAGGCCTCGGCCAGATACACGGCGCGTGCCTCCGGCGCGCGGGCCAACGCCTCATCGAAGATCCGCCGCACCTGCTCGTAGCGGTTCAGGCTCGCGCCCATCGATTGATCGCCAATGTAGTCGTCCGCCTCTCATCCGTCCAGCGAAGAGTGAGCTCGTTTGACGCGGGTTCTCGCTTGTAGGCGTCAAGAGGTGAAGACTTCGGAGGCCGTATGAGATTTCAAGGATTTTTTCTTCTCACGACGTTTCTCGCTGGACTCGCGTTCAACTCTGCCCGGGAACAAGGGAACAGCGCGGACATGATTCCAAAGACCTGGGACGACGAGGCAATCGCGACCTTCGAGATTCCCCTCGCGAATCCCGTCGGCTCTCCGAAGCACGTGTCGGCCGAGTACTATTACCGGATCCCGGTGCGCGCGATCTACAAGGGCTACCCGGTCTACGCCCCCGGTCACGAACCGCCCGGTTACATCGATTGGCTGAAGCAGCAGGAGCCGATCGTGATGTGGGACGACCTCGGGCACGCTCCAGCACTCCGAACAGAGGCCGACTGGATTCGGGCCGGCCAACTCGTGTTCGATGCCGCAACACGGGCACCGGGTTTTGAGCGTTACGGAATCGATGACGTCAGGAACCCGGAGTTCTACCTCGAGACCGGAGCGCCCGTGACCAAAGACGGGACCGTGGCCGCTTACCAATATATGGTCCGAACCAAGGGCACGGTCGAGCTCGGTGTCAACGCGTGCGCGGCCTGCCATTCACGCGTGATGCCGGATGGCAGCGTTCTCAAGGGCGCCCAGTCGAACTTTCCGGTTCAGCGCGCCGCCGCGTACGGGCATCGCACGAATGCCGGGACGCCGAAGGACAAGGAACAACGCCTGGCGCAACAGCGACACTTTCTGAAATCGCTTCACGCCGCACCGTGGCTCCATCCCGACCCCGAAGACCGCGTTGATAGCATCTCCTACGACGAGATGGCTTCTGTCTTCGAGGCGATTCCGCCGGGCGTTCATCTCCGTCAGAGGAGCAATACCTTCACGCCTATACAAGTGTCCGACTTGATTGGCGTGAAGGACAGGCGCTACCTCGATCACACTGGTCTCGACGCTCACCGCTCGATTGCCGACCTGATGCGGTATGCCGCGATGAACACGGGAGCCGACAGTCTAGCCAGCTACGCAGGGTTCATACCAGTTGATAGAGCACGATTCCAGCAACTGCCTCCGCCTGAGAGCATCGGACGCTACAGCGACGACCAACTGTATGCGCTCGCACGGTACATCTATTCGTTACAGCCACCGCCAAATCCGAACCGCTTCGACGCGTTCGCCGCGCAGGGGCGGGAGGTGTTCACTCGCGAAGGCTGCGCCGCGTGCCACACACCGCCTCTCTATACGAACAACAAGCTGACGCCGGCAGACGGCTTCGCTACCCCGTCTGACCATCGACAGAGATACGACATCCTGCCCATCTCGGTTGGAACCGATCCGGATCTCACGCTCAAGACGCGCCGCGGCACCGGTTACTACAAGGTGCCGTCACTGAAAGGCGTGTGGTATCGCAGCATGTTCGGCCACAGCGGGTGGTGTGCGACGCTGGAGGACTGGTTCGATCCCCGGCGCGTGCGCGACGACTACCTACCGACCGGCTGGAAACCCCACGATCGACCGACCTACGCTGTCAAAGGGCACGCGTATGGATTGTCGCTGTCGGACACGGATCGGCGCGCGCTGATAGCGTTTCTCGAGACTCTGTGATCGCGGCGACGCGAGTTCCTCACAAAATCGCGTGAACCCCACACCGTCGACGTCATAGCGCACTGCGAACACTCTCTCGCAACGACGATGCAATGGCGTCGTCGGCATCTGTCCGCGACCTGCGCTCAGGAGAGATCGCCGGGAGGCGAAGTCGTCAATTCCGCCAGCAGCTCCGACGCGCGATCGGCATCGTCCTCGCGAACCCAGAACTCGGCAGGACCGCCGGCGGCCGGACCGAACAGGTTCTGCATATCCTCGCCGCGGACGAAGTACTCGATGTCGTCGCCTTCGAGCAGCGACTTCGCAAAGGCGATCAGCGCCGGATCGCCGGTCGTGAAGACGCGGACCAGATCGACGTCCGGCGTCGGATCAGGGCCGGGCAACTTGTCGACGGTATCGACGTCGCATGTCGGACAGACCATCACGTCCCACGAGTACTCTTCGCCGCATTTGGGACAGAACATGGCGCTGGCCTGCCGTGCACCGGCGAGTATAACCAGCGCCGGCCCTCGTGTCTCCGCTTCTCCGCCCGGACCCGCCGCGTGGGTCCGCGCGCCGGTGCTAGCATACGGGGCTCCATGAGCGACATTCGCGAGGACCGAGAATACTGGGATCGGCAGGCGCGCCGCGATCCGCTGTGGGCCATTCTGTCGGAACAGACCAGGCGCGACGGCACATGGGACGTCGCGAGCTTCTTTCAGACCGGCGCCACGGAGATCGCCTCGATGGACGTGGTGCGTGCCGGCGGACCGCGCTGAGCGCGCCTGGTCGCTCAGGTCGCAAGGAGGGCGAGCGCGCGCGTCTCGAGACCGCGCAGCCGCTCTTCGAGCGCGAGGCGCCCGTGTTCGATCGCGCGCTCGTCGGCAGCCGCACCGATGTCCAGCGGCTCGCCAATCGCGATCGCGACGGTCGACCACGGCTTCGGGACCTGCGTCCGGTCCCAGCTGTTCGCGGTCCAGTATCGATCGGATTCGATGTGAAACGGGACGATCGGGTTGCCGGTCGCCTTCGCGAGCCAGATCGCGCCGGGCTGGGCGATCTTCGCAGGACCACGCGGCCCGTCGAGCGTGAACGCCGCCGGCTTCCCCGCCGCCATGTCTCTCTTCAACTGGACCAGCGCTTTCACCGCGCCCCGCGACGTCGACCCGCGCGCGGTGCCGTACCCGAAGCGCTCGATGATTCCGGCGATCCACTCACCGTCGAAGTTCTCGCTGGTGATGACGACGATGCCGCGGCGGCGGAAGTAGACGGTCGCTGGGAGGATGCGGCCGTGCCAGAACGCCATGATCGGCCGGCGGCCGCTGTCGAGGACGCGTTGATAATGCTCGGCGCCGTCCGCGCGCCAGCGGAGCGTCGATCCGAGCGCGGCAATCAGCGGATAGCCGGCCGTGGAAATCAGCCGCGCCTGCAGGCGCTTCGCACGCGACTGCCGCCAGTCGCTGCCGGTCACGCGCGCGGCTGCAGCTTGCCGTCCACGTACGTCATCAGATCAACGAACTGCGTGTCGGCGCCGGCGCTCGCCTGGGCGCCCTTCAGCATGATCGAACAGAACGGGCAGGCCGTCACGACCGTGGTCGCGCCAGTCGCCTGCAGTTGCCTGAAGCGGACGTCGCTGATGCGGCTGCCCGGTTCCTCTTCTTTGTCGGCGAACAGCAGTCCGCCGCCGGCGCCGCAGCAATAGGGGTTGTCACGATTGCGTTCGGGTTCGCGGATGTCGGCGCCGAAGCGCGTCAGCAGCGCGCGCGGCTCGTCGGTCCTGCCCGCATAGCGACCGAGGTAACAGGGGTCATGGAACGTCACGGTTTCGGCAGGCCGATCGCCTGGACGCTCGGCTGAAGCCTTCGCGCTGCGAACGTCGCTGAGGAGCTCATCGACGAATACCGACGAGTGGACGATCTCGACCTGGTAGCCGAACTTCGCGTAGTCGGCGCCGATCGTCTTCACGCAGTGCGGACACGAGGTGACGATCTTCTTCACGCCCGCGGCCTTCAGATCCTCGATGTTGCCGTTGGCGAGCTCCTGGAACATGTACTCGTTCCCGGTCCGTTTGGCCGGATCGCCGTTGCAGCGTTCCTTCGCGAGGACGCCGAACCGTACGTTCCTCGCTCGGAGGATCGAAAACAGCGAGCGGAGCGATTTCTGAAAGTCGGCGTCGAAGGAGCCGGCGCACCCGAGCCAGATCAGCACGTCGTGCTGCGCGGGATCGAAGGTGTCGAGCTGCGCCGACTGTACGAACTTCGTGCGCTGATCGTAGCCGAGTCCCCAGATGTTGCTGCGGCGCTCGAGGTTCAGGTACATCGAACCGAGATACTCCGGGGCGTCACCGTTCGAGACGAGGCCGCGCCGCGAGCCAATCAGGATCGGCAGGTGCTCGATGCCGACGGGACACTGGTTCTCGCACGCACCACAGGTCGTGCACTGCCACAACACCTGCTCGGAGTACACCGCCCCGAGTTTCGTCTCGAACCTGCCGCCGAGCAGCGCATCCTGCGTCTGCAGGATGATCGCCTTCGGGTTCAACTCCTTGCCGGCGCCCCACGCCGGGCAGTTCACCTGACAGCGTCCGCATTCGACGCACGTGAACGCGTCGAGCCGCGCCTTGCTGCCGAGATCCGTGACGGTCTCGAGGCCGACCTGCTCTTTCTCGAAGTCCAGATTCGGCAGGTTCCCGAGCTCGGGCGACTTCAGGAACACGGTCAGCGGCGACAGCACGAGATGGAAGTGCTTCGACGCGGGAATCAGCGCCATGAAGGCGAGAATCACCAGCATGTGCACCCACCAGTTCGCCCGCTCGACGCCCGTCCCTCGTTCGACCAGGAACGTGAGCAGAAATGTGATCATCAACGTCGCGATGAACAACGCAATGACGATCGACTCGATCGAGACCTTGGTGCCGAGCGCGATCGGCCGCACGACGGCGCGCCGGATCAGCAGGTAGAGAATGCCGACGAGCACCGCCGAGGCGAACGGGACCAGCGCCCGCCGGTAGCCGTCGAACCAGGCGGTGTGCGTGAGATCGACGAGGCCGAGTCCGTAGAGAAACTCGACCGAGGTGTAGCCGGCGAATGCGGCGAAGCCCCAGAAGACGAGCGCATGCATCAGTCCTGCGGCCGGCCGCTCGCGAATCGTGCGCCGCTGGAGGATGACGTCGAGGACGAACCGGTTGATGCGGAACGGCAGGTTGCCGATCGAGAAGCTGTTCGGCCCGGCGGCAACGATCCGGACGCGGTGCGACACTTGCGCGACGAACGCGGCCAGGCCGGCCACGAAAAAACCCCAGAAGGCTAGCGTGGCCATCGCGGATACCCGACAAGGACGATAAGGACAACAAAGGGCGCAGAGAGAGACTGCGGCGAAGACATTCGATGCGCGTTCCTCCTCGCTACTCCTCGCTGTCCTCTGTTGTCCTCTGTGACCTTGTCAACCCTTCAGCGCTTCTATCATCGCGGGAACGATCTCGAACAAATCGCCGACGATCCCGAAGTCGGCGATCTCGAAGATCGGCGCGTCGGGATCCTTGTTGATCGCCACGACGGTGTTCGAGCCTTTCATGCCGACCAGATGCTGAATCGCGCCGGAGATGCCGAGCGCGAGATAGAGCTTCGGCGCAACCGTCTGGCCCGAGCTGCCGACCTGTCGCTCCATCGGCAGCCAGCCGGCGTCACAGATCGGCCGCGACGCGGCGATCTCCGCGCCGAGCGCCTCGGCAAGTCTCTGCGCGATTTCGATATTTGTCTGGTCCTTGATGCCACGGCCGACCGACACGATTCGTTCGGCCTGCGAGAGATCGACCGCCTGCTTCGCCTGCTGAAACGGCGCTTCGGGTTTCGCCCGGATCGCCGCACCGTCGACGCTCACGGTCAGCGCGCGGACCGGCGCCGCCGACGATCCCTGTGCAGCCTGATCGACGCGGAACGCTCCGATCTGAAACGTGACGAAATGCGGCGCGGGTCCTTGCGGCACGACGTCGGCGGTGAGCTTCCCCTGGAACATCGGCCGCACGAACGCGGCGCCGCCACCGACCTGCTTCATCGCCGTCACGTCGGTCACCAGCGCCCGGTCGAGGCGTGCGGCCAGCTTCGGCGCGAAGTCGCGCGTCTGGTAGGTGTGTGGCAGGAGCACGTGCGCCGGAGAGAGCTGCGCGATCGCGTCCTGCAGCGCGGCGGTGAATCCGTCCGGAGTGTACGGCTCGAGTGCCGGACTCTCGACCGTCACGATTTCCTCCACCTGAGCGGCGGCGAGCTCTGCGGCGACGCTGCCGGCGTTCGCACCCGTGACGAGAATCGTAACGGGAGCGCCGGTCATTCCGGCGAGCTGCTGCGCGCCGGCAATCGTTTCCCACGTGGCGCGATTGAGCTTTCCTTGGCGCTGCTCAGCGACGACGAGGATCACTGAATCACCCGCGCTTCCTCGCGCAGCCTGCGCACCAGCTCTCTGGCCGCCTCGGCTGGCGCGCCGGCAATGATCTGCGTCTTCTTGCCCTTCTCGGGCACGTAGAGACTGACGATCTTCTGCTTCGACGCGACGCTGGCGGGCAGGCTGGCTTTTTTGATCTCTTTCTTCTTGGCCGCCATGATGCCTTTGAGCGTGGCGTAGCGCAGCTGGTTGATGCCGCTCTGAATCGTCAGCACCGCCGGCAGCGGCATCGCCACCCACTGGAACCAACCGCCTTCGAGCTCGCGCTTCACGCGCAGCGTCGCCGCCTGCCCTGAGCCTGTCGAGGCGTCGACGTTCACTTCCATGATGATCGTCGCGTGCGGCAGGCCGAGCATCTCGGCCATGATCACCCCGACCTGCGCAAAGCCCTGATCGTCCGACTGCAGGCCGGTGAGCACGAGGTCGAACGTCTCGTCCTTCATGGCGCCCGCCAGCGCGGCGCCGGTGACGAACGCGTCCGCGCTCGCCAGCCCGGCGTCTTCGACGTGAATGGCGCGATCGGCGCCGCGGGCGAGCGCCTCGCGAATCACCTGCGCCACGCGCGCCGGCCCGGCCGAGCAGACGACCACCTCGCCGCCGTGCTTCTCCTTGAGCCGCAGCGCTTCTTCCAGCGCATAGGCGTCAGGCTCGTTCATCTCGAAGCTCGCGTCGGCCTCGCGAATCCAGGTCTTGTCGTCGTTCAGGCGCGGCTGCCACTCGCGGGTGGGGACCTGCTTGATGCAGACAGCTATTTTCATACGGTCGAAGCGCTCGCGATGTGCGCACCGGATGTCCGGCTGAAGCCGGACACTACGAGTACAACGGCGGTAGTGTCCGCCGTCAGGCGGACCGTGGCTCGCGTTCTCATGCCTCGAATCGCTTGAACAGGAGCGCAGCGTTCGTGCCGCCGAAACCGAACGAGTTCGACAGCGCGTAGTCGATCCGCATGCCGCGGCTCTTGTGCGGGATGTAGTCGAGGTCGCAATTCTCGTCGGGATGATCCAGGTTGATGGTCGGCGGCGCGCACTGGTTGTGGACCGCCAGCACGGTGATGCCCGCCTCGAGGCCGCCGGCGGCGCCGAGCAGGTGCCCGGTCATCGATTTGGTCGACGACACCGCCACCTTCGCCGCGTGATCGCCGAAGGTACGCTTGATCGCGAGCGTCTCGAGCTGGTCGCCCTGCGGCGTCGAGGTGCCGTGCGCGTTGATGTAGTCGACGTTGTCGGGGCTGACCCCGGCGCTCTCGATCGCCTCCCGCATCACGCGATACGCGCCGTCGCCGTCCTCCGAGGGCGCCGTGATGTGGTAGGCGTCCGCCGACATGCCGTAGCCGACGAGCTCGGCGTACATCCTCGCGCCGCGCGCCTTCGCGCGCTCGTACTCTTCGAGGATCAGCACGCCGGCGCCCTCGCCGACGATGAATCCGTCGCGATCCCTGTCGAAGGGGCGGCTCGCCCGGTGCGGCTCGTCGTTGCGCGTCGAGAGCGCGCGCATCGCGCCGAACCCGCCGATGCCCATCGGCGTGATCGCGGCTTCCGAACCGCCGGCAATCATCACGTCTGCCGCGTCCCGGCGGATGATCTCGAACGCGTCGCCGATCGCGTGCGCCGACGCCGAACACGCGGTGCAGGTGGCCGAGTTCGGCCCTTTCGCGCCGTAGCGGATCGACACCTGACCGGCGGCGAGGTTGATGATCGCGGAGGGTATGAAAAACGGTGAGATCTTGCGGGGACCGCCGTCGAGGAGCGCCTTGTGCTCGCGCTCGATCGTGGTGAATCCGCCGATGCCCGATGCAATGAACACTCCGACGCGCGGCGCCAGCGCCGCCGTCACCTCCAGCTGCGAATCGTCCATCGCGAACTGCGACGCGGCGATCGCGTACTGGATGAAGATGTCCATCTTCTTGACATCTTTCTTCTCGATGAACCTCAGCGGATCGAAGCCCTTGACCTCGCCGGCGATCCGCGTGGCGAACTGCGATGCGTCGAACTTGGTGATTGTCCCGATGCCGCTCCGCCCGGCCGCCAGCGCCGCCCAGTTGGCGTCGGTGCCGATGCCGAGCGACGACACGAGGCCGATCCCCGTGACGACCACCCGCCGCGTACTGGTCATGTCCCTACTTTTTCTTGCCGTGCGACTCGATGTACTCGACGGCTTCCTTGACGCG
>DATFXR010000664.1:0-3162 GCA_035315685.1 Vicinamibacterales bacterium
TGCCGGCGATCGTCGCCTGCGGGCTGTCGTTCGCGGGGATGCAATTCTTCGCGTCGAACTTCATCGGGCCCGACCTCACCGACATCCTCAGCTCGCTGACCTGCATCATCGTGATGGTCGCGGTGCTGAAACTGTGGCGGCCGGCGCGCATCATGCGGCTCGAGAGCGATCAGCCGACGGTGGCAACGCATGGGCGCTACTCGGCAGGCGAGATCTTCACGGCGTGGTCGCCGTACCTGCTGCTGGTGGTCTTCGTCCTCGCCGTCGGCGCGCCGTCGATCAAGAACGCCATCGATGTCCGCACGCACGCGATGCTGCCGTCGCTGTTCCCGAAGAGCCCGACGGTGATGAACGGGTTGTTCGTGCCCGGCCTGCACAATGCGATCACCCGGATCCCGCCGGTGACGCCGGCGGCGTCGCCGTACGCCGCCGTGTTCACGTTCAACTGGCTGACCGCCTCCGGGACCGCCTGTTTCATCGCCACGCTCGCTGCTGCGGCGGTCCTGCGCGTCGGGCCGTCGAAGCTGGCCGGCATCTACGTGGCCACCTTCGGTCAGCTGAAGTTCGCGATGCTGACGATCGCGTCGATGCTCGGGCTCGCCTACCTGATGAACTACTCGGGCATGACCTCGACGCTCGGCCTGCAGCTCGCCGCAACCGGCGGCGCATTCCCCTTCTTCGGCTCGGTCGTCGGATGGCTCGGGGTGTTCCTGACCGGCAGCGACACCTCGGCCAACGCACTCTTCGGCAACCTGCAGGTAGTCACTGCCAACGCGCTCGCGATCAATCCCGTGCTGATGGCCGCCGTGAACTCCGCGGCCGGCGTGATGGGCAAGATGATCTCGGTGCAGAGCATCGCGGTCGCCGTCGCGGCGACCGGGATGACGAGGGCCGACGAGAGTCGCCTGTTCCGCTTCACGATCAAGCACAGTGTGCTGCTGATGGTCGTGATGGGCATCGTCGCGCTGCTCTTCGCGTACGCGTTCCCCGGCGCGGTGCCGCCACCGAAGTAACAGATCACGGTCCGGCTAGAGCCGGACACTACCTCTGTCAGACCGCTTGACTACCGAACTAACGGATCACCGTCCGGCCAGAGCCGGACACTACCTCTGTCATTGACGGCCGCACGATCGGGATCGGCGTAGTGTCCGGCTTCAGCCGGACCGGGGCCGCTACAATACTCGCCGAAAGATGGTTGACGATGCGGATGCCGCTGATGACATGCGGCTCGACGTGTGGCTCGACATCGCGTGCCTGTTCCGGACGCGATCGGAGGCTCAGAAGGCCTGTCGCAGCGGGAAGATCGACGTCAACGGACAACCCGCGAAGCCGAATCGGCGGATGCGTACAGGAGACGAGATCCTGATCAGCCGACCGTTCGGACGGAAGCAGCGTGTGCGCGTCGTGAAGTTCTCGGCACAGCACGTCCCGAAAGCTGAAGCGCGGCTGCTCTACGAAGACCTCACGCCGCCGCCGACGCCCGAGGAGATCGAAGCGAGACGGATGGAGCGCATGTTCCGCGCCGCGACCACGCCGCTGCATGCGCCGGACAAACGCGAGCGCCGGGCGCTGCGGAAGCTGAAGGGTAAGGTGTAACGCGCTAAGACATGACGCGCTACTTTTTCTTGGTAGCCGTGGGCGTCGCCGGCTTGGCCTCGATCTGCGTCGCGACCATCTTGTAGTAGACGGTGACCTTGTCGCCGACTTTGGCCGTGCCTTTTGTGTCCTTGGACGTCTCGAAGATCCAGGTTTCCTTGGCGCTCTTCTCGACGGTCAGCGTGTCGGCGTCGGCCGCCTTCACGGTGCCGGTGAACTGATACGACTTCGCCGCGGCGTAGCCGCCGGCGACGAATGCAGCGATCAGCAATGCGGCGATCATCACGATCCAGAGAATGCGACGCATGGTGCCTCCAGGGGACTTGGAACAGGTGGGGGTGGGGACCAACGAGTCACCTGACGTGCCAGTCCCCAGCGCCCAGTTCCCTTTTCCATCAGTTACTCGGGCCGATTCCCAATATCTCCGCCTGTCACTCCGGTGCCTATGCGGTAGTTGCGCGTGCCACCAGTCTCCGTGCCGAGGCCACCGCTCACCCCTTCCGTCACGTCGCGTGAACCCGAGTGCTCAGTGTGATCGTGGCGCGATCCGCCTTCCATCGCCTCGATATCTTCATGAGGACCGCCTGACTTCGGCGTAAATGCGGTCCGATCGTTCTTCGCGTGGTCCTTCGGTGCGATATCGCCGAGTATTCCGGACTGAATCTGATCCTTCGCCATGGACGCCTCCTCGACTCTCAGTGTCGCAAGAGGCGTACCCACACACGTAACAGTTCAGCCACGCTCCACGCCTGCGCGATGCAGCCGCGCGCGGTGTACGGCGCTTCCGCGTCGAACACCTCGCTCACCGATCCGACGCAGGCATCGTCAAGATGAGGCACGAAGCCGTCGATGGCGCGGCGCGCGCCTTCACGATCGTCCGGATAGACCTTCAACCACGCGTCGATGAACGGGCCGACGAGCCATCCCCAGACGGTGCCCTGGTGATATGCGGCATCACGCGACCGCAGATCACCGAAGTAACGCGACTTGTAGTCCGGGTCGCCAGGCGCCAGCGACCGCAGGCCGACCGGCGTCAGCAGTCGGTCGCGTACGATCCGCATCACCGGCGCCCAGCGATCGCGCGAGAGCACCGGGTGCGGCAGCGCGATCGCAAACACCTGATTCGGCCGGCACTTCCGATCGTTGTCGGCGGTCTCGGTATCGATGACGTCGTAGCAGTAACCGCCTTCGGAGTACCAGAACCGCTCGTTGAACGATCGCTCGGCGAGCGCCGCTCGATCGCGATACATCGACGCATCGTCGCCGTGGTCAGGTGCCCAGCGCTCCATCAACCTCAACGCGTTGTACCACAGCGCGTTGATCTCGACCGCCTTGCCACGCCTCGGCGTCACCACCCAGCCGTCCACCTTCGCGTCCATCCAGGTGAGCTGATAGCCCTCCGCACCCTGCGCGAGCAGCCCGTCACGCTCGTCCACGTGGATGCCGAAGCGCGTTCCCCGGATGTGCGCCTCGACCATCGATTTCAACGTCGGATAGAGGATCGACAGCGTCAGCGTGTCGTTCGTGTACTCGACGTACCGCTGCACCGCGTGGAAGAACCACATC
>DATFXR010000665.1:0-5843 GCA_035315685.1 Vicinamibacterales bacterium
TCGTCGAAGGCGCAGAACCAGCCGTTCCTGCAGTCGCAGGCGCAAACGACGAGCCTCGGGACGAACATCATCCTCTCGAACGGCCTCCCGGCGCCGCCCGGCGTGCATCCGGAACTACCGCCGATCGGGTCGACGCGCTCGGCCTTTGACGTCAACTTCCGCGACGCACGCGCACACAACTTCAACGCCAACGTGCAGCGGCAGTTCGGCGCGAACTACATGGTGGAAGTCGCCTACTCCGGATCGCGGACGCACAACGCCGCGCTCAAGACCGACCTGAACCAGGCGCCGCCCCTCGTTGGTGTGAACGACCCGAACGTCAACCGCCCGTTCGCGACGCAGGATCCCGGCCTGCGCACCGTCGGGACGCTGTCGAGCACCGGCTACCTCGAGTACAACGGGCTGCTGGTGAAGTTCCAGCGGCGCAGCGTGAACCACTTCTCGTTCCTGAATTCCTACACTTTCGCGCGCGCGACCGATCTCAACTCCGACAACGACGGCACGGTGACGCTGACCAACATCTTCGATCCCGAGTACAACCGCGGCCCGGCCGATTACGACGTGACGCACACCTTCAGCTCGAACTGGATCTACGAGCTGCCGTGGGGGGCGCAGCGCGGCTGGGGCGGCTGGCAGGTGAGCGGCATCCTCTATCTGCGCAGCGGGCTGCCGATCTCTGTCACTCAGTCGCAGTCGATGCTGTCCACCGGCATCACCAACAACCGGCCGAACACGATCTGCGATCCGGTGCTGTCGAATCCGACCATCGGTCAGTGGTTCAACACCTCGTGCTTCCAGCAGACGGGCGACGCGACCGGCACGTTCGGGAACACGGGCCGCAACACGGTCCGCGGTCCCGGCCAGTTCAATATCGATCTGTCGGCGATCAAGAACACGAATATCGGCAACCTGCAGACCGAGGTGCGCATCGAGGCGTTCAACATCCTGAACCATCCGCAGTTTGCAAACCCCAACGGACAGCTCGGCAACTCCGCGTTCGGGACGATCTCGGCGATGCTGGCCAGCCCGTCGTGCGCGCTCTGCGGAACCACGGAACGGCAAGTGCAGCTCGCGTTCAAGGTGAAGTTCTAGCGACACGGGAATGAACCGCCACGAGGGCACCAAGACACGAAGACCTTCAACCTTATCCTCGTGCGCTCGTGTCTCCGTGGCACCTCACGACGACGCTGACATGGAACCGCCATTGTGTTCGGCTGGGGGTTGATCGGCGCCGGCGATATCGCGCGGAGGCGGGTTGCCCCCGCGATGCGTGAGTCGCCGGCGTCCGACCTGATCGCCGTCAGCCGCGCGCGATCGGAGCTCGCGGCATCCTTCGCCGCGGAGTTCGGCGCGCGGCGATGGTACGCGCGCTGGCAGGATCTCGTCACTGACGCCGACCTCCACGGCGTCTACGTCGCGACCACGGTCGACGTCCACGCCGAACAGGTGATCGCCGCGGCCGAGGCCGGCAAGCATGTGCTCTGCGAAAAGCCGATGGCCATGACCGTTGCGGAATGCGACCGCATGATCGCGGCGTGCCGCGCCCACGGGGTTCTGCTCGGCGTCGCCTACTACCGCCGGTTCTATCCTGTCGTCCAGCGCGTGAAGGCGATCGTCGGCGCCGGCGAGATCGGCACGCCGGTGATCGCGCAGATGAACGCGTTCGAATGGTTCGATCCCCCGGCCGACCATCCGCGCCGCTGGCTGCTGAACCCGGCGCGCGCCGGCGGCGGACCGATGATGGACTTCGGGTGCCATCGTCTCGAGGTGCTCGTGAACCTGTTCGGCGCCGTTCGCCGCGCGGAAGGACTCACCGCGAACGTCGTGTTCGATCGCGAGGTCGAGGACACTGCCGCCGTGCTCCTGCAGTTCGACAGCGGCCCCTGCGCGAGCGTGACCGTGACCCATGCCGTCCGCGATCGCCAGGACACGCTCGACGTGCTCGCGACGAACGGATCGATCCGGTGCCCGAATCTCAACGCCGGCGAGTTGCGGATCACCGTCGGTGATCGCGACTACGTCGAGATGCATCCGCCGGCGGCGAACGTCCATTTGCCGCTGATCGAGGACTTCGTCGATGCGGTCGCCGCGGATCGGCGGCCGGCGGTCGACGGTGAAGTCGGCCGCCAGGTGGCGGCCATCGAGGATGTGATTTATGGCGTCACGGCGACAGTTTCTTGAGACGGTCGGCGCCTCCGCCGCGGCGATCGTAGCGGCCGCCCGCGCGCACGCACAGACCCCGTCGCAGCCGCCTGCAGCGCCGCCGCCGCGCGATTTCGGTCCGTCGGCCCTGCCCGCACCGTATCCCGATCCGGACCTCCTCGTCGTCGACCCGGAATTCGGCGCGCTGCGGCTGGGCAACACGCCGATCAAACGATTGTGGACCGGCGCGCTGTGGGCCGAGGGACCGGCCTGGAGCAGCGAGGGACGCTATCTCGTCTGGAGCGACGTCGCCGGAAACCGGCAGTATCGCTGGATCGAAGACGACGAGCGAGTCGCCGTGTTTCGATCGCCGTCGAACAACTCGAACGGCAACACGTTCGACTTTCACGGACGCCAGATCTCCTGCGAGCATCTCACCCGCCGCGTCGTCCGCTACGAGCACGATGGATCGGTGACGACGCTGGCGGAGTCGGTGAACGGCAAGCGGTTGAACTCGCCGAACGACGTCGTGCCGCATCCTGACGGAAGCTACTGGTTCACCGATCCGCCCTACGGCCGCAGCTTGTACGAGGGACGGCCCGAGCCGCGGGAGTTGCCGACGGCGGTGTATCGCATCGACAAGAGCGGCGCGATCGCGCAGGTCATCGGCGAAGATCAGGTTCCCGATCCGAACGGCCTCGCGTTTTCACCGGACTACAAAACGCTCTACGTCGTGAGCACCGGGCGAGGCCCCGGCGACAGCGGACCCGGCGGCAAGGGCGACGTGTTCGTGCTCGACGTCAACAACGACAAGGCGGCGAACGCCCGGCGCTTCGCCGACTTCATGGTCGACGGCGTGAAGTGTTCGCCCGACGGCATTCGCTGCGACGTCACCGGTCATGTCTGGTGCTCGAGCAACGCCGGGCGCAGCGCCGGCTACAACGGCGTGACCGTCTGGACGCCGCAGGCAAAGCTGATCGGACGGATTCGCCTTCCGGAGGCGTGCGCGAACCTGTGCTTCGGAGGTCCGAAGCGCAACCGACTGTTCATGACCGCGAGCCAGTCGCTGTATGCCGTCTACGTCAACACGCAGGGCGCGGCGCCCGGATAGCTGCCGGGCCCACAAAGACACGACGATGTCCACGGTTGCGGCGGCGCGGACCAGAAGTCGTCGGTCGGAGGCAGACCGAGCGGCAGCAGCGCGACGCTGCACAGATAAAGGCTGCCGGTCGAAATGTACGGTTCGCCAATCCCTGGTTGGTGGCCGGACAGGCCGATCCGCGGCCATCCGTCTACCGATGATGCCGGGCGAAGAATTCTCGTGACCTACCCCAGAGTGGCGTCGCTCAAGACCGCCGCCGCGTTCCGCGCTTATCTCGAGCGATCCGGAATCCCGCTCGACTTCGACGACGCGATCGCCGCGCCGGCGGACTCGCCGCTCGCGCGATCCCTCGACGTCGACGGCGTCCGCGTTGGCAACCGGTTCTGCGTGCTGCCGATGGAAGGCTGGGACGGCACGCGCGAGGGCGAGCCGAGCGACCTGACGCACCGGCGCTGGCGCCGGTTCGGGACGAGCGGTGCGAAGCTGATCTGGGGCGGAGAAGCGGTCGCCGTCCGGCACGACGGCCGTGCGAACCCGCACCAGTTGCTGCTGTCGGCGTCCACCGAACGCGCGATTGCCTCGCTGCGCGAGGAGTTGATCGCATCGCACCGCGAGCGGTTCGGTGCGAACGCGGATCGCGATTTGTGGATTGGACTGCAGCTGACGCACTCGGGCCGCTACGCGCGTCCAGACGCGTACGATCGGCCGGCGCCGCTCGCCGGCGCGAATCATCCGCTGCTCGATCGCAGGTTTCCGGCCGGCGTCAGGGTGCTGAGCGACGCGGAGCTCGATCGCCTCGCCGACGACTTCGCCGAGGCGGCGCGCCGCGCCTACGCTTGCGGGTATGCGTTCGTCGACGTCAAGGCATGCCACGGCTATCTCGGTCACGAGATGCTCGGCGCGCGCAGCCGTGGCGGCGCGTACGGCGGGTCGCTCGATCATCGGACGCGCTTCATGCGTGACGTGATCGAACGCATTCGCGCCCGCGTGCCCGGCCTGCAGATCGTCGTGCGTCTATCGGCTTTTGACACGGTGCCGTACGTAAAGCGGGCCGACGGCATCGGCGAGCCCGAAGAGGCCGGAGGGGCAGGAGGGGCAGGAGAGGCGGGACAGGCGGGACGGGCGGGAAAGGCGGGACGGGCTGGAAGGCCAGGAACCGACGATCCAGGATTCGGCGTCGTCACCAGCGACGAGCATCTCGACGAGGCGCTCGAGGAGACGCGTGTGGTGCTGCGGATGCTGCAAGCGCTCGAGGTCCGCTGGATCTGCGTGACCGGCGGCAGCCCGTACTACAATCCGCACGTACAGCGGCCGGCGCTGTTTCCTCCGCTCGACGGCTACGAGCCGCCGGAGGATCCGCTGCGGGGCGTTGCTCGGCACGTCCGCGCGACCGCGTTGCTCAAGCGCGCTTTTCCGCAACTGGTCTTCGTTGGATCGGCCTACAGCTACCTGCAGGAATGGCTGCCCCATGTCGCGCAGCACACGGTTCGCACGGGCATGACCGATCTCGTCGGGCTCGGCCGCATGGTGCTCGCCTACCACGATCTGCCGGCCGATCTCCTCGAAGGGCGGCCGCTCCGGCGCGCCGCCTTCTGCCGCACGTTCAGTGACTGCACGACCGGTCCGCGGCTCGGTCTCGTATCGGGCTGCTATCCGCTCGACCGGTTCTACTCGGATCGGCCAGAAGCCATTCAGGTGAAGACGGTTCGCGCCCACGATATTCAAGGAGCGTCACGATGACACGCGCCCTCATGCTCACATTCGCGATCGCGCTCGCCGCCGCCGTCTCCGCGCAGACGCCGGCGAAGAAGGGGGGCACCTTCGTCGAGCGCGACGCGGAGAAGGCGAAACCCGAACGCGGGCCGCACGACGGTCCGGGCCAGACCATCGGATACGTTTTCTTCGACAAGATGCCGAATCTCCACTTCTCTTTTCGCAAGCGCGTGCTGAAGCCGGGCGCCGGTATCGGTTACCACGAGCAGCACGAGGACGAGGTGTATTACGTGCTGAGCGGACACGGCGTCATGACGCTGGACGGCAAGCCGACCGACGTCGGGCCCGGCACCGCGATCCTGACGCGCACCGGCAGCTCGCACGGCATCATGCAGAGCGGCAACGAGGATCTCGTCCTCATCATCACGTTCGAGACCAGATGATCGCGTGTGGACGCGACCGCCGTGCGCAGGATCTGCTGCCGGCGATCGACCGGGTGTTCGAGCTGTCGGCGCGCAAGATTCGATCGATCGAGGACACGTGGAATCCGGCGGACGGCGCGCCGGTGTTCACGGTCGAGGGCCGCTACCGCGCGCGCGGCTGGACCGAATGGACGCAGGGATTTCAGTTCGGCTCGGCGCTGCTGCAGTTCGACGCGACCGGCGAGCGTGAGTTCCTCGCGCTCGGACGCGCGCGGACCGTCGAACGGATGGCGCCGCATGTCACGCACACCGGCGTCCACGATCACGGCTTCAACAACGTCAGCACCTACGGCAATCTGTGGCGGCTGGCCACGGACGAGCGCATCGACGCGGACCTCGAGATCCCGTTCTACGAGCTGGCGCTGAAAGCGAGCGGTGCGGTCCAGGCCGCACGCTGGACGACG
>DATFXR010000666.1:0-2662 GCA_035315685.1 Vicinamibacterales bacterium
GTGTGGCTGACGATCCAGTTCGTCATGAAGCCGCCGTAGCTGCCGCCGGTCACGCCGAGGCGATCGCGATCGACCCACGGATACTTCGCGAGCGCCGCGTCGACGCCGTTCATGACGTCGACGTAATCCTTGCCGCCCCAATTGAGCTCGATGCCGCGCTCGAATTTCTCGCCGTAGCCGGTCGAGCCGCGCGGGTTGGTGAAGAACACCGCCCAGCCGTGCGCGGCGTAGACCTGGAACTCGTGATACCAGTCGAAGCCGAACTGGCCGGCCGGGCCGCCGTGGATGGTGAGGATCATCGGGTAGTTCCTGCCCGCCTGCCATCCCACCGGCTTCATGAAGAAGCCGTCGACGTCCCAGCCGTCGGCACCTTTGAACGCGACGCGTTCGACCGGCACGAGCTGCAGTTGCTTGTACAGCGCGGCGTTCAGATGCGTGAGCGGCTTTTCGTTGCGACCGTTCAGATCGGCGATGTAGAGGTCGTCGAGGTGCGTCGGATCGTTGACACCGTAGACGAGGCGGCCGGTCTTGTCACTGATGTCGACGAGGTGCACCGTGCGCTCGCCGGAGGTGACCGCCGCGGCGCGACGCGCGGCGAGATCGACGCGATACAGTTGCGCGGTCCCTTTCACGCTGGTCTCGAAGTACAGTGCCCGCCCGTCGGCCGACCAGCGCAGCGCGCTTGGAATCAAGTCGACCTTCTCGGCGGCCACCCTGGACGCTGCACCGCCGGCTGCGGGAGCGAGCCAGATTCGCGGATGCGACTTCTCGGGCACCGCGCTCACGAACGCGATCGTCTGGCCGTCCGGCGACCAGCGCGGCGAGCTGTCGGCTTCTTCGTGGTCGGAAATCTTCGTCAGCGGACCACCGCTGGCGTCGATCACCCAGACGTCGGTGTTGCGCCCCTCGTCGAACGCCCTGCCAGTCCGATCGGAAACGAACGCGATCCGGCGGCTGTCGGGCGACCATTGCGGATCGGCGTCGTTCCAATCGTCGCCGGCGGTGAGCTGCGTCGACTTTCCAGATGACGCGTCGACCACCCAGAGATGCGCGCGCTTGTCGTCGAACCAGCCGGTGTCGTTGAACTTGTAGTTCGCGTGCAGGTAATGACGCACGTCGCTCGGCGACTTCGCGGTGTCGCTCGCGCCGCTGCGCGACACGACGACCAGTCGCGCGCCGTCGGGCGACCACTGGAACGAGGTGACGCCGTTCTGCAGGCCGGTCAGGCGGCGCGACTCGCCGCCGGTCAGCGGCAGCAGCCACACTTGCGTCCGCGGGTTGTCATCGCCGGGCGCGGGGCGGGCCGACAGAAACGCGATCGCCGTGCCGTCGGGCCGCCACCGCGGCGCGTTCGACGATCGCGCGGCGTCGGTGAGCGCCTGCGGTTCGCGCGAGCCGTCGGCCGGCACCGAGTAGATCACGCTGCGGCGCCGGTTCTGCTTCTGATCGACGGTCGTGACGACGAACGCGATCGTGGCGCCGTCGGGCGAGAAGTGCGGATCGCCGGGTGTTTCGAAGGCGTAGTAGTCCTCGGCGGTCGCCCCACGCGTCTGCGCGCGCGGCGCGGCGACCAGAGCGAAGACGAGGAACACAACTGACGTCGTGATCTTGTGCATGACCTCCCCGCGCCGATCGCTCGGCTAAAGCGTTCGCGCTACGTTCAGCGGGCCCAGCCCCTTCGGCCTGCCCCTAGCCCCTGGCCCCGGCACGTTTCTTCTCTGCCGGTGCGCGCGTGGCCGGCGCCGCGGTCTTCTTGCTCGCGCTGATCGTGTCGAGGCTCTTGCGCAGCGCTTCCATCAGATTCACGACCTTCGGCGGCGCTTCCACCTCCGGCGCGACAATCTCGCGGCCCTCGATCTTCGCATCGATAATCTCGCGCAAGCCGACCTGGTAGTCGTCGCGGTACTCCTGCAGATCGACCGTGCTCTCGAAGGTGCCCATCACCTGTTTGGCGAGCTTCACTTCCTCCGGCTTCACCCTCTCCGGCATCTCCGCCAGCTCGTCGATCGCGTCCATGCTGCGAATCTCGGCGGCGTGCCGCAAGGTGTACATCACGAGCCCCTTCTCTCGCGGCTGCACCTTCACGAGGTACTCGCGGCCGTAGAGCGCCACCTTGCCGATGCCCGCCTTGCCCTGCATGCCCTCGCGGATCACCGCGAACGCTTCCCGCGCGACCGGACCATCCGGCGCGAGATAGTACGGCCGCTCCAGGTAGATCGGATCGATCGCGGTGTCGTCGGTGAACTTCTCGAGGCTGATGACGCGAGTCGATTCCACGCGGACCTTCTCGATGTCCTCCTCGTCCATGACCACGTAGCGGCCCTTCTCGAACTCGAAGCCCTTGACGATGTCGGTGTTGGGAACTTCACGCTCGCATTTCGGACACCAGCGCTTCTGCTGAATGCGCGTCTGGCATTCGCCGTGCAGCTGGTTGAAGCTCAAGGTCGCCCCCGCGTCGGTCGCGGGAAACACCTTGATCGGGATGTTCACGAGGCTGATCTTGAGGTAGCCCTTCCACGTCGGTCGTGCAGCCATAAGCTCCTATTGGTGAAGTTGGCGAAAGCGCCCGTAAGTGGCCACGCCGGTGATGTGCGATCCCGCCTTGTCGAAGTATTCCTCACGCATCTCGACCGGCACCAGCAGATCGAGCACCGGCTCCGAG
>DATFXR010000667.1:0-3080 GCA_035315685.1 Vicinamibacterales bacterium
CAGTCCGTTCCTCGGCACGACCGTCGATCAGACGATCGCGAGCCGCTACGGCCAGGACACGATCCTGCCGTCGATCCAGCTCGGCGTGGAGGACACCGGCAACTTCGGGAACTGCAACTGGGGCTACAGCTGTGCGTACACGAATTCGATCTCGTGGTCGTCGCCGACGCAGCCGCTGCCGACGCAGGTGAACCCGCGGGTCGTCTTCGAACGGATGTTCGGCGATGGTGAAAGCAGCCAGGAGCGGCTCGCCGGCCGAAAGACCAACGCCAGCATCCTCGATTCCGTCACGCGCGAGCTTGCATCGTTCAAGAAGCAACTCGGTGCGGGGGATCAGGCGCGACTGGACACCTATCTCGAGAACATCAACGAGCTCGAACGGCGCATTGCCATCGCCACGCACAACTCGACCAAGGAGTTCACGGCCGACGTCCCGTTCGGCCTGCCGGACAACAAGCATGTGCATTTCCGGCTGATGTACGACCTGATCGCACTGGCGTTCGAGGGCGACATCACGCGCGTCGCGACGTTCATGCTCGGCCGCGATTTGAGCGGCACGACGTTTCCCGAATCAGGGTTCAACGGCGGGTGGCATGCGACGTCCCATCACGGCGACAAGCCGGAGAACGTCGCCAACTACGCCAAGGTCAACAGGTACCACGTACAGAACCTCGCCTACTTCTGCGAGAAGCTGCGGAACATTCCGCAGGGCGACGGGACCGTGCTCGATCACGTCCTGATTTACAAGGGCAGCAACATGGGGAACTCGCATCGGCACGCGCATGAAAAGGTGCCGGTGATTCTGGTCGGCGCCATCGACGGGACGTTCAATGGGAACCGGCACCTGGTGTTCCCGGACAACACGCAGCGCACGTCGAACATGCTGCTCAGCATCCTGCACCTCTACGGCATCGAGTTCGAGAAGATCGGCACCAGCACCGGCTCGCTGCCGTACCTCGAAATGGTGTGACGCGCGGATCACCGCGGAGATTGACGTGATGAAGCGCACGGGTCGCGACAGCGCGGCGTGGCGGCTGGCGGCTGTGGCCGCCCTGGTCACTACGGTGCCGGCCGGCGCGCAGTTTCTCAGCAAGCCGACGCGGCCGCAGGTCGAGACGCCGCACGGCGCGGTGCGGCCGATCATCCTGAAGCACTGCAGTTCGTGCCACGGGATCGACGACTACGCGTACAACGCCCTGGACCGCCCGGGATGGAACGCGCTCTTCGAGGGCAAGCACACCGATTTCAAGGCGCTCGTCGCCGACAGCGATCGCGAGGTGCTGCTCGATTGGGTGGTCGCGAAATTCGGTCCCGGCACGAAGCCGTTTCCACGGGCGTATGTGCCGCCCGAGATCACTACCTTCTTCAGCGACGCGGAAGCGCAGGCGCTCCTGACGCGCGCGTGCACCTCGTGTCACGCGATCGAGAAGGTGAACGCGGCGCGCTACAGCCCCGATCGCTGGCGTGTCGTCACCGTCGACATGCGCGAGCGCGGCGCCAGGATCTCTGACGAGGAGCTCGAGCGGCTCGTCGAGTGGCTGGGACGCGTCAAAGGGACGAACCCCAACCAATGACGTCCCGCACCGCGGCCGTCGTCCTCGCGGCTTCGTTGCTGAGCCCGCTCGGCGCGCGGCAACCGCCAGCCGGCCGGGATCCACAGCCTGCCGCAGGCCGCGAGGTTGTCTTCACGGCATCGCCGGTGAACGTCGCCGAATCCCGCGGTCCCGTCTCGATCCACATTCTGCGGTGGTCGACCGACGAGGAACGGACTGCGCTGACGCGGGCGTTGAGTGCGCCTGCGTCGACGACGGCTGGCGCTGATACTGGCGCCGCCCGCGGCGGTGGCGCGGCGGCAGCGGGCCGCGGAGGGCGCGGTGGCCCGGGTCGCGGTGCGCGCGGTGCCGCCGCCGAGGCTCCGCCGAATCCGATTGCCGCGCTGACCGCCGCGATCGCGCGCGCCCCGACGATTGGTTACATCTGGACGACCGACGTCACCGGCTATTCGATCAAGTACGCCTATCGGGCGCCGTCTGCCAGCGGCGAGCGCATCGTCCTCGCAACCGATCGGCGGTTCGGTGAGAACAGCGCTGCATGGGCGCTCGCGACCGCGACGTCGCCCACCGACTACGGGTTCACGGTGTTCGAGTTCCACCTCGACGCCGCCGGATCGGGTGAGGGGAAGAGTTCGCTCACTGCGAGCGTGATCGTGGATGACGAGGCGAAGACCGTGGCGTTGCGCGACTACGCCGCGGCGACGCCGATCCTCGCGCTGCGCGGCGGAGCCGTGCGTTAGCACGCGGAGTGCAGAGATGAAGGTCCGGATCCGACGCGTCTTCGCGCGCGACACGATCAGCTGGAGCGTGCTCGTGCTGCTCGCCACCGCGAGCCTGGCGTTCGGCGGCGA
The DNA here is from genome assembly GCA_035315685.1 of Vicinamibacterales bacterium. Lineage (GTDB taxonomy): Bacteria > Acidobacteriota > Vicinamibacteria > Vicinamibacterales > CAVVIG01 > QHWK01. Next base: position 2,405 of record DATFXR010000667.1, read on the forward strand.
GCTCGCCGATGCGGCGATGAACGGTCATCGCGATGTCGTCCGTGCGCTCCTCCAGAAACACGTCGATGTCAATGCGCCGCAGGCCGATGGGACCACCGCGCTGCACTGGGCAGTCCGGCGCGACGACGTCGAGATGGCGGATCTGCTGATCCGCGCCGGCGCTCGCGTCGGCGCCGTCAATCGCGACGGCGCGACCCCGATGCAGCTGGCCGCATTGAACGGCAACGCGTCGATGCTCGAGTTGCTGATCGCGGCGGGTGCGGATCCGAATGCGTCGCTCAGCCGGTTCACCGACACCGCGGTGATGCTGGCCGCGCGCACCGGCAAGACCGAGGCGATGGCCGTGCTGCTGAACCATGGCGCCTCGGTCAACGCCAGAGAGACCTGGGGCGGGACGACGCCGCTGATGTTCGCTGCCGCGGAACATCATCCCGCCGCCGTGAAGATGCTGATCGAGCGCGGCGCCGACGTCAACGCGCGCTCCTATTTCGTGCCGGCCGCGAACGGCCGCGGTTTCGAGGGGCGTACTCCGGTTGCGACGGCGCCCGACAAGCCGGAGGAGTTCGCGAGCGGCCTGCTGACGCCGCTGATGTTCGCCGCGCGCGAAGACGACCTCGAGTCGGCGCGCCTCCTGATCGCCGCCGGCGCCCGGGTCAACGCGACCGGCGGCGACGGC
>DATFXR010000668.1:0-17308 GCA_035315685.1 Vicinamibacterales bacterium
GAAGTCTTCCATGTGCTTGGCGACCAGGTCCTGCGCCTCCTTCTGCCACGGCATCAGGCGGTACTCGTTCAGGATCATCTTCATCCGCTCTTCCCAGAGCTTCCACGCGTCCTTCGACACGTTCTCGTAGATGCGCTGGCCCAGCTCGCCGGGCCACGGCGGCGAATCGAGGCCCGGCAGCTCTTTCCGGAACTTCGCGCACATCACCGTGCGGCCGCTCTTGTTAGTGGAGGGCGTCGCCGGTTGCGCCGAGGGTCCGCAGGGATCAGCCATGCTGCTGATTGTAGTTGATAGCCGCGCCGGTGAGCAGCGGGAATTCCGGTGCGATGTGGAACGCGAGGCGCGCATGCGCCTCGCGCAGCGCGCGTGCGACGTCAGCAGCGGATGCGGCGCGCGCGAAGATGAATCCGAGATAGCTCGCGCCTTCCGGCAGCGGAACGAGCAGCTGATCCGCTTTGGCGGTGACGCACACTTCGGCGACGTGCCGAACCTCGCGCGCAGTGTCGACACCGTCCACGCCGCGATAGACGCCGCGCCTCGGGATCGGGATCATCATCACGCCGCTCGACTCGTCTTCCCGCCGCCAGTCGGCCACCTCCTCGCCGACGGCGTGACGCAGCAGCAGTTCCTCGAACGGGATCGGAGACTGGGGACTGGGAACCGGGGGCTGGAGACCGGGGTGACTGGTGGGTGGTGTGGAAGGCGGCAGGAACCGAAGCGCCCGCGCACAGAGGCCTCCGATCGGACGCGGCGCAACTTCGAGGATGAAAACGCCGTCCGCGTTGACGCGACACTCGGCGTGAACGGCGCCGTGATGCAACCCGATCGCGGCCGCCGCACCTCCGACGGCGTCTGCGATCGCGCGCTGCTCGCTCGCCGGCGCGCTCGACGGCGTGACGTAGATGGTTTCCTCGAAGAACGGTCCGTCGAGCGGCTCCGGCTTGTCGAAGATCGCGAGCACGCGCACCACGCCGCGGTGCATCAGCGCCTCGATCGCGTACTCGCGCCCTGGAATGAATGATTCGACGAGCGCGATTCTGTGCGCGTCGTTGCGCTCGGCGCGGAGCTCAGGCAACTGCATCAGCGCCCGCAATCGTTCGACCGCCGCCGAGAGCTCGCGTGCGTCGTTTGCGCGGATGACGCCGCGGCTGCCCGAGAGCGCGACCGGTTTCACGACGCATGGAAAGCGCAGGGATTGGGGATTGGGGACTCGGGATTCGGGTTGGTGAGCGGTGGCAGCAGATTCGCCGAACCGATCGTCGGCAAGCGGAAACGAGCGCCAGAGCGGGACGGTCATGCCGGCGGCGCGCAGCCGTTCGCGCGTGCGGAGTTTGTGCGTGGCGATCGCCGCACCGTCCGGAGGATGCCACGGGATGCCGAGCACCTGCGCGACGCGAGCGGCAATCACCGCCGGCCGATCGCCGACGACGAGGATGCCGTCGAAGGGGCGATCGGCGGCGGACGCAAGGATGGCCGCGACCGACGCGGCTTCGTCGTAGAAGCGGATCGGAACGGCGCCGTCCTGCCACGGATCGTCGATCAGGTGACAACGATCGGTCGCAAAGACGAGCTCCACGCCCAGCCGCGCCGCCGCCTCGCCAAACGCGCGCGTCTGGTATCCCGTCGTTGTGGCTAGAACAAGGATTCGCGCCATGGCTGATGGCTCAGGGCTAATGGCTATGGTTGATGGTCGAAGGGTCCGGCTAAACCGTTGACCCTAGCCATCAGCCATGAGCCATGAGCCATGAGCCATGTCGCTATACCAGAGCCACCTGCTCGGCATTCGGCTCCGCTCAACAGTACCAAGGCTCGTCCAGATACGGCACCGTCGCGCGTGCGCGGACGGGGTGCGACGCGTGACGCCGCGGGATGCCGGCGCGTTCGTGCGCGAGCGTGCTCACCATCTCGAAGACGCCACGGCGATCCGCGTTCAACCGCGCACCGACCATCTTGAACACCTCGTCGTGCAGGCCGTCAACGCGCGGATCCGGATGCGCCCACCGGTAGGTCAAGGTCGCCGGATCGAACCGGCCGAGGTGCGGCCGCATCTCCGGGGCGGTGATCAACCGCGATCCCTCATGGACGAGCAGCCGGAGGACGAGCTGAATCGGCGCCACGTAGTCGACGAGTTCGAGCGACTCGATCGTGTCGAGCAGCTCGCAGTACGACCCAAGTGTCAGCCATGGATGGAATGCGACGAACGTCGGCACCAGCGAGACGCCGGCGCTCCGGCACACATGGACCGCCTCGACGAAGTCGGCCCGTGTGTGTCCCTTGTCGAAGATCGCGAGCACGCCGTCGTCGAGCGACTCGACGGCGCTGGTCACGAACGCGCAGCCTGTCGCCGCCAGCGCCGGCACGAGGTGGCGATGCTTCAGCAGGTGCTCGATCTTGATCGTGACGTCATAGCTCACCGACGGATGCGCCGCATGCAGCGCGCGGACGATGCGGATCGCATGCGTCGGGCCGTTGAAGAAATCCGGGTCGCCGAACGTGATGTGCGACGCGCCGACGGCCACCTGCGCGGCAACATCGGCGAGAACGACCTCGGGCTGCACGACGCGAAACTGCCCCTCGTAAACCGGCACGACTGGACAGTGGCGGCACGAGTGAAGACAGCCGCGGCTCGCTTCGGTGGAGCCGACGATGCGTCGTGAGCCGTCGGGCATCTGCAGCGACGCGTACTTGGTCAGCGGCGGCAGCGTCGACCGATCGGGGACCAGGAAATGAATGCGTGGCAGCGACGACCGTCCAACCGGGGAGCCCGCGGAGACCGCCGAGAAACCCTTTCTCTCCGGACTCTGCGGGCTCCGCGGTTTGTGTAGCCGTCGGGCGAGGTCGGCAAGCTCCTCCTCGAACTCGCCGCCGAACACCGCATCGACGCCGAGCGAGTGGAGCCACGCCTCGTTCAGCGGCGCGTACAGTCCGAACGCCGCAATGGATGCGTCGGGATTCACGCGGCGCGCGACGGCAATCACCGGCCCCGCCAGACGAGTTGCCGTGTGCATCGGCAGATGGAACCCGATCAGGTCCGCACCGCCAAACCGGTCCGCGGTCACTTTCTCTTTTGCCGTGTCGACCGACCGCACCTCCCAGCCGCCGGCGCGCAGCCAGGCGGCGGCCGACGCGACGCCGAACGGCTGGCGGCCCATCTCGTACGTACTGACCAGAAGCGCGCTGCTCATCCCCGGGTAATCATTGTATTCTTTCGCCCATCATGGCTGTTGCCGCCGCCGGCGCGCGCGCCCACGACGCCACGTTCTTCGGTCACCCGCGCGGCCTCTCGACACTCTTCTTCACGGAGATGTGGGAGCGCTTCAGCTACTACGGGATGCGCGCGCTGCTGATCCTGTTCATGACGGCGCCCGCCGCCGCCGGCGGACTCGGCTTCGACACCGCGGTGGCCGGGGCGATCTACGGACTGTATACGTCGATGGTCTACATGACCACGCTGCCGGGCGGCTGGATTGCCGATCGCCTGATCGGCCAGCGCCGCGCCGTGCTCTACGGCGGCATCATCATCGCCGCCGGCCACTTCAGCATGGCGTTCTCGTCGCTGACGACGTTCTATATCGGCCTCACCTTGATCGTCATCGGCACCGGGTTCGTGAAGGGGAACGCCGCGGTCATCGTCGGGGCCCTCTACGGCGAGCAGGACGCACGCCGCGACGCCGGGTTCTCCATCTACTACATGGGGATCAACCTCGGTGCGTTCATCGCGCCGCTCGTCTGCGGTTATCTCGGACAGAAGGTCAACTGGCACATCGGCTTCGCCACGGCCGGCGTCGGCATGGTCCTCGGGCTGGTGCAGTACGTGCTCGGCGGGAAGTACCTCGGCGACGCCGGACTGCACCCGGCGCCGGCAAGCTCGCCCGCCGACGCTGCACGTCTTCGATCGCGCGCGCAACTGGCTGGCGGCCTCGCACTGGCGGCCTTCGTCGTGCTCGCACTCGGCATGTACACCGGCGCGCTGGCCATCACCGCCAAGCAAATCGCGGACGCCGCCGGCTACGCGCTCGTCCTGATCGTCGTCGTCTTCTTCGGCTGGATGTTCTTTGCGGCCGACTGGACGGCGTCCGAGCGCAAGCGCCTCTACGCCATCGGCGTGCTGTTCGTCGCGGCGACGATCTTCTGGTCCGAGTTCGAGCAGGCAGGTTCGACGCTCAACCTGTTCGGCGACCGCGCCACGCGCACGTCGATTCTCGGCTGGCAGTTCCCCAGCAGCTACTTCCAGTCGCTGCAGCCGCTGTTCATCATCACCTTCGCGGCGGTGTTCGCGTGGATCTGGATCCGGCTCGGGCGCCGCGAGCCGTCGAGTCCGGCCAAGTTCGGCATCGGCCTGCTGTTCGTCGGCGCCGGCTACGCGTTGCTCGTCGTCGCTGCCTCGCTGGCGCAGGGCGGTGTGAAGGTGGCGCCGTGGTGGCTCGTTCTGACCTACCTGCTGCACACGTTCGGCGAGCTCTCGCTCAGCCCGGTCGGTCTGAGCGCGACCACCAGGCTCGCGCCGCAACGCGTCGTCGGCCTGATGATGGGCGTCTTCTATCTCGCGATCTCGCTCGGCAACTTCATCGGCGGACGGTTGTCGTCTCTCTACGGATCGATGCCGCTGCCCGAGCTCTTCGGCGCCATTGCCGCCGTCGGGATCGGCGCCGGCGTGGTGATGTTCGCGCTCACGCCGCCCATCAAGCGGCTGATGGGTAGTGTGAATTGAACGAGCCGCCACGAGGACACGAAGGCACGAAGCATAATTAGTATGTTTCGTGTCTTCGTGTTGTCGTGGCTTCCGAGCTCCATATGCCTCTCGAAGACTACAAACGCAAACGCAACTTTCAGAAGACACCCGAACCGGAGGGCACGGTCGCCCCGGCGCGGGACGAGCGATTCTTCTGCGTGCAGAAGCACCTGGCGAGCCAGCTGCACTACGACTTCCGCCTCGAGCACCACGGCGTACTGCTGTCGTGGGCGGTGCCGAAGGGGCCCTCGCTCGATCCGAAGACCAAGCGTCTCGCGATGCACGTCGAGGATCATCCGGTCGACTACGGCGATTTCGAGGGCGTGATTCCGGAAGGGTACGGCGCCGGCATCGTAATGCTCTGGGATCGCGGCACCTGGACGCCGGACACCGACGATGTGGATGCGGCGCTGAAGAAGGGCGATCTGAAGTTCACGTTGAACGGCTACAAGCTGAAAGGATCATGGGTGCTGGTGCGGACCGGCGGCTTTCCCGGCGCCCGCGGCGGCGGCCATCGAAGCTGGCTGCTGATCAAGCATCGCGACGAGTGGTCCGGCGATCTCGACATCACCGAATTCGCGCCGCGCAGCGTCAAGAGCGGCGGCGATTTCGAGGACATCCTCGCCGCGGACACGCCCGCCGTCTGGCAGTCGCACCGTCCCGCGAAAGGCGGCGACGCCGGCGAGATGCTCGCGCGGATCATCGAGCGTGCTGCCGCCTTGAAAGCGTCGCGCGAGGCGCCCGCTGCGGCCTCGACGCGCGCCACGCCGGCCAGGAAACACACCCCGGCAGTGCGCCCGCCGCGCGCGACGGCCGCGTCCAAACCGAGAGGCGGCGGTGTGACGGCCAGGCCCGCAACCGGCCGCACGCGACCGCAGAGGAAAAAATAGCCGACCCGCATGATGCTTCGCTCGAGCCTGACCGCCGCGTCGGCCGTCGTCGCGCTCGCGGCGCAGGACATTCCGATGATTCGTGACGTCGAGGTCACGCTCACGGAAGGAACGTCGATGGCAGCAGCGCCGTCGCCGGATCGACGCTGGATCGCCATCGATCTGCTCGGCGGCATCTGGATCCTGCCGATCCGTGGCGGCGAGGCGAAGCGGCTCACGCCCGAGACGCTCGAGGCGCGCCAGCCGACCTGGTCACCCGACAGCGAATCGATTGCGTTTCAAGGCTACGACGCCGACGGCGCCTGGCACATCTATGTCGTGCCGCGCGAAGGCCGCGACGCGAAGCCGCTCACGACGGGCGAATTCGACGACCGCGAGCCGGCCTGGTCGCATGACGGATCGCGCATTGCCTTCTCGTCGGATCGCTATATCGGCATCACGACCATCTGGGAGCTGATGCTGTCGACCGGCGCACTCCGGCGTCTCACCGGGCGAAGCAGCGTGATGCCGTCGTGGTCGCCGAACGATCAGGAAGTCACCTTTGTCGCGCGCGACACCGACGCCGGCGGCCGACCGACCCGGCGCAGCACGACCGCATTGTGGGGAGTCACCTTGGACGGGCGCGAACGGCCGCTGCTGCCCGCCGAGAGCGGAACCGGTCTCGACGCGGAGCCCGCGGCCGCCGGGTGGAGCACGGACGGCACGCAGGTCGCGTACACGTCGCAATTCGGCGGTCTCTTTCTCGGCACCCGCCCGATCAGCCGGCCCGACGAGGACGTCTTTCCGTTTCGCCCGCAGTGGGTCTCGCGCACCGATTTCATCTACACCGCCGACGGCAGAATCAAACGGCGTTCGCTCATCGGCGACACCAGCACCATTCCATTCACCGCGAAGGTGACGCTTCACCGCGCCGTCTACGACGTCGCACACCGCCCGCTCGAATCGACCGAACCGCAGGCTCTGAGGGGGATCGTCACGCCGGTGGTGTCGCCAAACGGGCGCATGGTCGCGTTCGCCGCCCTTGGCGATCTGTGGGTGATGACCTTTGGCCGCGTGCCGGTGCGAATCACCAACGATGCAGCGGTCGATCTCGACCCGGCGTGGTCGCCCGACAGCACACAGATCGCATTCGTCAGCGATCGTGGCGGCCAGATGGACCTGTGGATCCACGATCTCGCGTCGAACACCGACACGTCGCACGCGATCCCCGGCAACCGTTGTCCGGTGTCTGCTCCTGCCTGGTCGCGCGACGGGTCGACGATCATTTACAGCAGCGTCACGTCGGGGTGCGGGATCGGCGTCCTGCAGGTACGGCCCGGCGGCGATTGCCGTGCGAGCGTTGCGAGATCGCCGACCACTGAGGAATTCGGCCGCCCAACCTGGGGACCGTCGTGCAGGGCGATCGCGCAGAGCGCGTTGTTCCCCTACTCCGATCGCTACCGTGAAGGATTGAACCAGCTGCTGGTGTGGTCGACCGACTTCAGTTCGTGGACCCAGTCCCTGCTGTTTCCGCAGCACAACGCCGGCAACCGGCAGGACACCGGGCCGGTGTGGTCGCCCGACGGCACGCAGATGGCCTTCGTGACCGAAGGGCGGCTGTGGACGGTCCCCGTGGACAATCGCGGCGTGGCCACCGGGCCGCCGCGCGACATCGCCGCCGATCAGCCGGAGTCGCCCAGCTGGGAGGGCGATGCGCGCCACATCGTCTACCAGACGCCGGCCGGATTGCGCCGGGTAATTCCCGAGGGCGGCATTCCGGACATCATCCCGCTCGATCTCCGGTGGCAGATCGCGTCGACGCCGGCGCACGTCGTGGTCCACGCCGGTCACGTGCTCGACGGGACGATCGACGGACTGCGCACCGAATCGGACATCGTGATCGAGCGCGGCATCGTGCGGAGTGTCGAAGGTCATCGCGACGAGCTGCACACGGGAGCCGTGGTCGACGCCGGCGACGAATACGTCATGCCGGGACTGATCGAGATGCACGCGCATCTCGATCCGGGTTACGGCGGGAAGTTCGGCCGCATCTGGCTCGCCTACGGCATCACCTCGCTGCGGATTCCGGCGGTGAACCCCTACGCCGGCAACGAGCAGCGCGAGTCGTTCGACGCGGGGCGTCGGCCGGGACCGCGCGTGTTTCTGGCGGGCGATCCGTTCGACGGCGTGCGCTCGTTCTATCCGGGCGGCGTGGCGATCACGTCGGACGCGCAACTCGAGCAGGAGCTCGATCGGGCGTCGGCGCTCGACGTCGACTTCTTCAAGACCTACGTGCGGTTGCCCGATCGCTTTCAGAAGCGGGTGATCGAGTACGCGCACGCACACGACAAGCCGGTCACGTCGCACGAACTGTATCCGGCGGTGGCGTTCGGGATCGACGGCATCGAGCATCTCGTCGGCACGAGCCGCCGTGGCTACTCGCCGAAACAGAGCGCGAGAGGGCGCGTGTACAAGGACGTCGTCGATCTGATTGCGAAGTCCGGGGTGACGCTGACGCCAACGATGGTGCTGCAGGGCGCCTACCGCGCGCGCATGACCGGCGACAAGTCGGTGCTGTTCGACCCGCGGCTGGCGCTGTTTCCGCTGTCGCTCGTCGCGACGCTGAGCGACCTCGCCAATGCGCGGCCGAGTCCGGCGCTCGACGCCTTCGTCCGGCCCTACGAAGTGAATCTGAGAACGATTGCCGGGGCGGGCGGCAGGATCGTTGCCGGCACCGATTCGCCGATCGTCCCCTACGGGCTGGGATTGCACGTCGAGCTCGAGTCGTACGTGCACGCCGGCTTCACGCCGTTCCAGGCGTTGCAGACGGCGACGATCAATGCGGCGCAGGCGCTCGGCCTCGGCGACCAGCTGGGCACGATCGAGGCGGGCAAAGCAGCCGATCTCACGTTCCTGGGCAGCGATCCGCTCGCCGACATCAGGAACACGCGCGACGTGCGGCGCGTGATGAAAGGCGGCCGCGTCTACACGGTTGCGGAGCTGGTGAAGAAGTAACGCCGACTCCCGCGTCGCGCCCTGTCACGCTGCGAATGGATCCACGGTTCCCACGAAGACACGAAGGTTCGCGCCTTCGTGGGATGTCTTCGTGCCTGCTGGGCGCTCTTTCAGGTGTCCGCGAGCAAGCGCCGCGACAGGACGCTCCATACCGCGTAGGCGAGCCGGGGGCGATCGTGGCGCGCGATCTCGCCGGTCCAGAACTCGCCGCCGACGAGCTCGCTGTGGTCAGGCAGCCGGCCGGGCGCGAGCGGCTCCTTGTGTTCGTGCGCGTAGCGTGCCAGCACCTGCGGCGACGGCCACTTCATGTTGACGATCACCACGTCCACGGTGCGGTGCGTCGCTTCTTCGATCCGCGCAACCGCGTCACCCGCCGTAAAGCCGAGCATGCCGCGCCCTTCGGTCAACAGGTTGGCAATCAGGATGATCGGACCTTTCATCTGCGCCAGCGCGTCGGACACGCCGCGCACGAGAAAGATCGGCATCAGGCTCGTATAGAAGCTCCCCGGTCCGATGATCACCGCGTCGAACTCGGTGATCGCCCTGGCGACGCTTGGATGAATCGCGACCGGCGGCTCGAGCCAGATGCGCCGCACGAACTGTCCCGACGTCTGCCCCGCATCCACTTCCACTTCGCCGCGGGTCGTCTTGCCGTCCCCGTACTCGGCGCACACCGACGCGCTCTGGACGGTGACCGGCCACACGCGGCCGCGGCACCCCAGCAACGCCCGCAAGCCATCGATCGCGTCGAGGAAGTCGCCGCTGTAGCGCTGCATCATCGACAGCAGCAGGTTGCCGCCGGTGTGGCCGCCGAGCCGTGCGTGTTCGAGCGTCGGCAGCCGCGCGAGCAGCACGCGGCGCGCTTCCCGCGAGTTGCGCGCGAGCGCGAGCGCGCACTTGAGAATGTCGCCGGGCGGCAGCACACCGAGCTCGTCTCGCAGCTGGCCGGAGCTGCCGCCACTGTCGAACATCGTGACGACCGCGTTCAAATGAAGCCAGGGGTTGTGCTTCAAACCGCCGAGAAGACTGGGGAGCCCGGTACCGCCACCGAAACAGCCGATGTTCAGTTGGCGCAGACGCATCTACGCTGCATTCTACTCGTACAATAGCAGCATGATTCCCGAGGCGGTTCGCACGCTCGAGCGCGATCTCCGTGGCATCTTCGGCAGCCGGCTGCGGTCGCTCGCGATCTACGGCGCACGTGCCGCCGCCGACGGCGCGCATCACCGCCACGATGCCCATGCGCACGCCGCCGCGCCGGTCCGGACGCTGGCGGTGGTCGAGTCGATGACGCGCGACGACCTGCGCTCGGCCGCCACGCGTGTGGACGCGTGGCACGATGCCGGGCTCGCCACGCCGCTGCTGCTCGCGGCGCGCGAGTTCGCTCGGTCGCTCGACGCGTTCCCGCTCGAGTTCGGCGCCATCCTCGCCGATCACGTCGTCGTGGCCGGCGAGAATCCGTTCGCGTCGCTGACCGTCGATCCGGCGGACGTTCGGCGGGCGGTCGAGGTGCAGGCGCGCAGTCACCTGCTGCATCTGCGCGAAGGATTCCTGGAGACGCGCGGCCGCGCGGACGCGCTGTCGCTGCTGATCCTGCAGTCGGCGCCGGCCTTTGCCGCGCTGGTCACCAGCATCGCGCGCCTCGAAGGTCAGGCGGACCGCGACGTGCACGGCGCCGCGCGGCATCTCGAACGCCTCGTCGGTCAGTCCGAGCTCGGCGCGATTTCCGACGTCGCGAAGCTCGCCAGCGCGCACGATCTGGCATCGTCTGCTGCCGAGCAGCTGTTCGCCCCGTATCTCGACGCGGTCGAGCGGATTGTGGCCTACGTCGATGGCTGGAGCGCGTCTCGATGAAACGCATGACGACCATCGCCGCGCTCCTGCTCGTGGTGTCCGGCTTCAGCCGGACCGTGATCGCCGCCCCCGACCTCCCAGAGCTGACCCAACCGGTCAACGACTTCGCGCACGTCATCGACGCAGCCAACGCACGCAGCATGGAGCAGACCATTCGCGCGCTGCAGGCGAAGACCGGCGACGTGGTGGTCGTTGCCACCGTGCCGAACCTCGAGCCCTACGGCGACATCAACGAGTACGCGGTCAAGCTGTTCGAGAATCATGGCCGCGGCATCGGTCAGAAGGGCAAGGACAACGGTGTGCTGATCCTCGTTGCGCCCAACGATCGCCGCGTCCGCATCGAGGTAGGGTACGACGTCGAGCAGTTCGTCACCGACGGCTTCGCCGGCGAGACGAGCCGGATGATGACGCCCTATTTCGGCAGCGGACGGTACGGCGAGGGGCTCCGCGTTGGCCTCGAACGCATCGTCGGCCGGATCGCGCAGGGGCGCGGTGTGACGCTCGACGGCGTCCAGGTGCCCCAGCAACCCGTTCGACAGCCCGACCGGACGCCACCCTCGTTGTCGATCATCTTCTGGGTTTTCATTGCCATTCTCGTCATCAGCCGGATCTCGGGCGGCAGGCGTCGACGGAGCACTTTCTGGGGCGGCGGACCGTGGAGCGGCTGGTCCAGCGGCGTCGGCCCGTTTGGCGGCGGGGGCGGTTGGGGTGGCGGCGGATTCGGCGGCGGTGGCGGGTTCGGCGGGTTTGGCGGCGGCCGAAGCGGCGGCGGTGGCGGTGGCGCGAGTTGGTAAAATGTTCCCTATGACCACGACGCGAAGAGCTCTTCTGCGGCTCGCGATGGCGGCCGCAGTGCTGCCGCTGACGGGTTGCTCCTACAACACGTTCGTCAGCCAGGAAGAGAACGTGAAAGCGCAGTGGGCGCAGGTGCAGAACCAACTGCAGCGCCGCAACGATCTCATTCCGAATCTCGTCGAGACGACGAAGGGCTTCGCGCAGCACGAGGAGAGCGTCTTCAAGGACATCGCAGACGCCCGCTCACAGCTCCTCTCGGCGAAGTCGCCGGAAGAGACCATCTCGGCAGCAAACCGGCAGACGTCGGCGCTCGGACGGCTGCTGGCTGTCGTCGAGAACTATCCGCAGCTGAAGTCGAACGAGCAGTTCAACCGTCTGATGGACGAGCTCGCCGGCACCGAGAACCGACTCGCCGTCGCGCGACAGCGCTATAACGAGGCGGTGCAGCAGTACAACACCTCGCGCCGCCAGTTTCCCGGCAACCTGACGGCGAAGGTGTTCAACTTCAAGGACTATCCGTTCTTCGAGGCGCCGGCCGACGCGCGGCAGGCGCCGAAGGTCAACTTTTCGAAGCAGCCGTCGTAGGCCGACGATGGATCCGCGCGTCCTGCTGCCCTGGGAGCGGCTGCTGTGGAGCAGCCGTCCGTGGCAGCTTCGCGCCCGCGTCGGCGGCGAACGCTATTTCCTCACCGATTTCCGCCTGCTCCGGCTCACCCGCGACACGCTGAGCGAGGTGGCGCTCGACGACATCTCTGACATTCAGCGCACCGAAACGCGAATCGATCGCATCTTCGGGACGTCGACCATCGCCGTGCACGCCGACTGCTGTGACGAACCGATGCTCCTGCAGTCGGTCCGTCGCGGCCCCCAGCTGGCGGCGCTGCTCGAGCTTCTCGCGGGCGATCCGCGGGCCCCGCGCGATGCGGACGCGGTTCAGGCGGCGCTCGCGTGGGAGCCGCGCCAGCCGGCGCTGGATCTGCGCAGCGCGCTCGGCGGCTTCGTCGCGGTCCTGGCCGCGATCTTCGCCGTCGCGATCGGTCTCCACGGCAAAACGGTGACCGCCACCTTCGGCGACGACGACGCGATCGCGCCCAATGGCGAGAAGCGGAACGAAGCCGAGATCATCCGGTTCATGGAAATGGACGTGATGCCGTGGGCGCGCGAAGCGCTCGGCCGGCTGAAAGGTGGACCGGACCAGGTCACCTGTTCGACCTGTCACGGCGCTCGAGCGGCCGCGCGGCAGTGGATGATGCCCGGCGTCTCGGCACTGCCGCAGCCCGACATCCGCGATCGCGGCTGGGAAATCTACACGACGTCAATGGACGCGCAGATGCGGAACGCGATCTACGGATATCTGGCTGAGTCAGACAACCAGACGAAAGCGGCGTACATGCGCGAGGTGATCGTGCCCGGCATGGCTCGGCTGCTACATCGTCCGGCGTACGACTTCACACGTTCGTACGAATACAACCGATCACATCGCGCGCTTGGCTGCTATCATTGTCACCAGGTCCAGTGACGACGCGAATCGAGACAGCCGCAACTGAATCGCCAGTACCGGTTCCCGCATCGGGCGTGCTGTCGGCGTGGAGCGCGCACGACTGGCGCGACGGCATTCACGTCGGCGACCTCGCCGCGCTCGAAACGCTCGTCGTGACGACCGAGAACAGCACCTATGAGATCGTGCTGCTGGCCAGCGAAACCGCCCGGGTGCTCGTCCGCGGCGGCGCATTCTTCCCGGTCTTCACGCCGGCGCGCCTCGCCGGCAGCTCCCTCGGCGGCGCCTTTCTGAAGCTGCACAGCATCCACGTCGGCTTCCGACTCGAGTTCGGGACAGAAAACGGCTTCATCATCACGAGTCCGGTGCGAACCGTCGCGCGGGCTCTCGAACCGACCAATCCGGCAGATCTGATGTAGCGATGTCGCGGCTGCGCGGCATCGTCGTCGTTGCGCTCTCGACCGCCGGCGCGCTGGTGGTGTCAGTGACGTACCTGGCAGGGGCCTGGCAGGTGTCCGACACCAGTCGGAGCCCGGTTCTCGTCCTGGTCTCGTTCGATGGCTGGCGCTGGGACTACATCGATCGCTATCCGACGCCGAACCTCCGCGCGCTCGCCGAGCGGGGCGCGCGCGCTGAACGGCTCGTCCCGTCGTTCCCGCCGCTCACCTTTCCGAATCACTACACGATCGTCACCGGCCTCTACCCGGAACACCATGGCATCGTCGCAAACCGGATGCGCGATCCGGCGATACATGATCGCTTCACCATGGCGTCGGAGACTGCCAGGGACGCAATCTGGTGGCACGGCGAACCCGTGTGGGTCACGGCGATCCGCCAGGGCCGCCGCGCGGCGACGATGTTCTGGCCCGGAACCGAGGCGCCGATCGACGGCGTGCGACCGACCTTCTGGAAGCCGTACGACAAAGGCGTGGCGACAACGGCGCGCGTCGACCAGTCGCTCGCATGGCTTGCGCTGTCGGAACCCGAGCGCCCGTCGTTCGTCAGCCTGTACTTCGACGAGGTCGATTCCGCGTCCCATGACGCGGGAATCGACTCGCCCGAGTTCACGGCAGCGATCGGTCATCTCGACGCGGCGCTCGGCCTGCTCGTCGACGGCGTTTCGCGGCTCGGACTCGCGGACCGCACGACGATCGTCGTCGTCTCCGATCACGGCATGACGCCGCTGTCGGCCGACCGCGTAATCGTGCTCGACGACTACGTCGATACCGCGACGCTCGACATCTTCGAGACCGGCGGCTTGCTGGCGCTCGCGCCGAAGAACGGCGACGTCGACGCGGTCTTCACCCGTCTTCACGGCAAGCACCCGGCGCTGGCGGTCTACCGCCGCGGCGACGTACCGGCGCGCCTTCACTATCGCCACAACGCGCGCATCGCACCGATCGTGGCAATCCCGACAGACGGCTGGTACGTGACCACGCGAGCAAATCGCGACGAGCGGCCGACGCAGAAGGCGACGCACGGATACGATCCGCGCGATCGATCGATGAGCGGGCTGTTCGTCGCCGCTGGACCGGGCGTCGCGCGCGGCCTCGTCGTGCCGCCATTCGAGAATGTCGAGATCTACAACTTCCTCTGCAGCGTGCTTCGCATCACACCGGCAAAGAACGACGGCAGCATGCGGCTCGTTCGCCAGCTGGCGCGCGACTGACCTGCTGCGCCGACGAACGCACGAAGCTCACGAAGACACGCGAAAACTAGTCTTATGTAAGACCAAATTGACCTTCGAGTCTTCGTGTCTTCGTCGGCGCCTTCAACGTCGGCCGTACTGCGGCGGCTGCAGGATCAACGTCGATTCGGCGTTGGCTTCGACGGCGCGGTCGGTAAACGGCAGCAGGATTGATTCGCCCGTCGACCAGAGGCGCGCCAGGTCGGCGTAGTGCGCGCTGTCCGGATGCTCCGACTGGCCCGGCGCGTTCATCACGGTCGAGCGATCCCAGTCGGCGGTGTCGAACGCGATCGTGAACGGCGGGGTTCGTCCCGGCACCGGCGTCAGCGGACCGACGTCGAAGCGATGCCGGGCCGCCGGCGTCACGCTCAACACGTGGGTGAACAGCACGGGAATGCTGGACGCGCGGTCTGGTTGCGTCGAATCGGCGATCGCGTTGACGATCAGGACGCGCGGGTCCTGCTCGCCGCGGCGCAGCTCGCGCAGCAGCATCTCGACGCGCTCGGACGGCGCATGCGTCAGCCGGACGATCGGCGAGTCCGCCGGCGCCCGCGCCGGCCGCTCGAAGCCGGTCCACTCGTACGCGCCGCCCCAGCCGGGTACCGGCAGCGCACCGCTCCACCCGCGCCGGACCGGAACCACGCCAGCGATTTGCGTACCACGGTCGCCGGCCACATCGTCGTAGGCGACGCGCCGCGGCGGCATGCGCCAGCCTTCGATCGCGGCTCGAATCTCGGCGGACGAGGCCGCCCGGTCGAGCGACAGCCCGGCGAGGTTCGTCGACGCGCCGGGCTCGATGCCGCTCCATCGCACGACGAATGCGAGATGCCGCACGCGATCGACGGCGAGGACGACGCCGTGGCGGGTGAACTCGCGGTCGAACGAAAACGGGTCGGCGCGCCGCCGCAGGCGGAGTGTGTCGCTCACCATCGTCGTCGGAACCCAGCGGTCGTTCTCCTCCACTTCGTGATCGTTCGCCGGGTTCAGCCGCTCGACGTAGACGTCCTGCGTGTCAGCGTGAATCGGCTCGAAGGTCCAGGCGACACCGCTGTTGTGTCCAGCCTCGACGCCGGGCAGCCACGGACTGGTTGCGCCGATCACGTTCCAGCCTGGCGCGTTGAGGTGAACGAGATACCGGCGCGACGGTGCATCGAGCACCCGCGCATCGAGCGGCACGTCGGCCTGCGATCGCACGCTGCCGCGGTCCGGGACCTGGCGCGCGAGCGCGAGGAAGAACGGCGGCGCGCCGACGCTGCGGATCGCGTCCGCGACGACCGCGTTGATCGCCGACGCGTCGAGGCCGCTGGACAGGCTGCCGAGCGCACCGCCAGGAACGATCGCCGCGGCGCGGCTGGCGCCGAGCAGGTCGACCAGCCGCGCACGCAGTACTTCCTCGAGCGCATCCGAGCTCGCCGCGAACGCATCGGTGCGGTTCAGCAGATCGTCGGCGGCCCAGAGCTCTGGCGTCCACCCGGCGAGGACGAACGGTTCGGGCAGCCGGCCGCGCACGTTCGCGAGGTAGGTGTTGATGCCGCGTACGAATGCGCCGGCGATCGCTGCGGCATCGGGTCCGTAGAGCGGCCATTCAGAAGCCGGGGCAACGCGCGCCTGGATCCGGCGCGTCATCGCGTCGCGCTCGGCAAAGTTCGGCCCGAGCACTTCGGCGAGACGGCCCTGCACCGATCGACGCCACAGGTCCATCTGGAACAGGCGATCCTGTGCCTGAACGAAGCCTTGCGCGAAGAACAGGTCGTCGCGATTCTGCGCGTAGATATGCGGGATGCCAGCGCGATCGCGGATGACGCGGACCGGAGCGGACAGGCCGTACACGTCGAGGCTGCCGGAGAGTGGCGGCGCCGTCGGCGGCGGACCCGGCGCTTCGGCGCGACCGCACGCCGCGTGACACAGGGTCAGCAGCGCCGCGATCGCGACCGCCGCCGCGCACTGAGAGCGGCCGCGGGCGTTTGGTTCTAGACTGGGCACATGAGCATCAAAGATGGCCTGCTGGCCGACTTCGATCATGAGATGGGCACGACGCGACGGCTGCTCGAGCGGCTCCCGGACGATCGGCTCTCGTGGAAACCGCACCCGCGTTCGATGACGCTTGGCGGCCTCGCAACGCACGTCAGCAACATTCCGAATTGGGGCGGGATCATCCTCAACGAGGCATCGTTCGACCTCGCCACCGCGCCGCCGCCGCGAACAGAGAAGACCTCGCGGGCTGACATTCTCGCCGAGTTCGACGGCGTCTGCCAGAGGACGCGAGCCTCGATGGACAAGAGCGACGGGGAGTATCAGTCGCTGTGGACGCTGAAGCGCGGCGGGCAGCAGGTGTTCTCGGTGCCGCGCGTCGCAGCGTTCCGCAGCTTCGTCCTGCATCACATCATTCATCACCGAGGTCAGTTGAGTGTCTACCTGCGGATGAATGACGTGCCGGTGCCGGCGATCTACGGACCTTCGGCGGACGAAGGCGCGTGAAGGCGGCGGCTGCATTGAGCGCGCCGTGGGACGGATGGGGCGGATAGGGCGGGTAGGTCGGGCGGCCACGCAATCAGTACGGTGTGGGCAAAACCGTTGGTCCTGACTCGCGTTTCATCTGACCGTCGCGACGCACGAGTCTTTTCCCGACCGGCCTGACCGACCCGACTTACTCTCCCACCCGGCCGGCGCGACTACCGGCCTGCCGTGACGCCGGCGCGAGCCGGCGTCAGCGCGGTCCGCTCCTCTGTCACTGACTCCACCTTCTCCCTCGTGTAGAAGATCGGGAAGTACTTGCCGCGCGACCAGAGCTCGAACAGATCGCGGTAGTGCGGGTTCGCCGGATCGCCCGACTGGCCGGGATTGTTCAAGCCGACCGA
>DATFXR010000669.1:0-3476 GCA_035315685.1 Vicinamibacterales bacterium
GATTGAGAAATGATTGGGGTGGGCGACGGGTATCGAACCCGCGACCTCCTGAGCCACAGTCAGGCGTTCTACCACTGAACTACGCCCACCACACGGAGCGGAAGTCAGTACTGTAGCACTTACGCCTGGGTTTCTTCTACCACGAGCGGTTCCTCGTGGAGCATGTCGACGACGATGCCGTTGGCGAGTTTGGCGCGGACCAGATGAATGTGGTTGGCGCGCTCGCCCTTGGCTTCGTACATCAGCTTGTCGGCGCGCTGAATCAGATCGGCCGAGAGCCGGCGCGCGACGAAGCGCCGGTCGGCGACGCGTCCCAGCCAGAGGCAGACGACGCCGACGTCCACTCGTACCGGCTGCACCGCCAGGCGTCGATCTTCCAGCGTCCAGTCGAAGCGCTCGACCGCTTCGCGGAAGCGCTCGCCGATCGCGTGCGCCTCGTGGCAGCCGGCGAGGTCGGGAATCATGAAGCAGAACTCGTCGCCGCCGAATCGCGCGTGCAGATCCTTCAGCCGCGGGCCGCGATCCTGGACGAGCGTGCCGCGCTCCTGCGCCAGCAGGTCATCGCTGCGCACCTGCTCACGGAGCAGCGCCGCAACCCGCTCGATGATGCGATCGCCGACGGCGTGACCGAGCGCATCGTTGTACCACTTGAACCCGGTGATGTCGACCAGACCGACCGCGCACCAGCGGCCGCGTTGCTCGAGGGCGAGGAACGACTCCAGCTGTTCGGTGAAGCGGCTGAAGTTCATCAGCTTCGTCTTCGGATCGCGATGCGACTTGTCGGTGAGGTCGGCGACGAGCGCCTCGAAGTAACGCGAGATGCTGCTGACGGTCGCGTCCTTCGCCGACAGCTCGGTCTGCACGCGCGCCATCTTGTCAGCGAAGGCGGCCGACAGCGCCTGAATGGCCTCCTGCTTCGACTCCTGCCAGAGCCGCTCGTGGCGTGTGAAGACGGCGTCGATCGCGGCAAGCAGGGCGGTCTCCAGCGCGGGCGGCAGCTTGAGCCGGTCGCGCACCCACGCCTGCAGCGCGTTCCGGGTTTGCGGCTGAGCCTCGCCCGTGGCGACGTCCGCCCGCGCGAGCTGTCTCTGGACGAAGCGCTCAGCCATATCAACCGGTGGCAACTGACTCTACAAATGGTGTACCTGAAGGGAAAGGGCGGCACACGTCGGAAAGGCGTTGCGTTTCACGAGTCAGTGGTCAGCGCATCGTTCGGGAGGGTGTGTAACTTCCACTTTTGTGTCGGCTTCGCATGACGACACGAGCGCGATGGGGTGGCCGGAGGCCAACCCCATCCATTGACGAGGTTACGAGCAGTTCATGGCAGACGCGGTCGACATGCGCGCGGACGCCGGCGCCGTTGTCTGGGTGCCAAGCGTGACGCGCACGCCGTCGCTGTGGCGACGGAGAGTCCTGCTGCCGTGCGATTCATCGTGCCGTCCTCCTTATCGTCCGATCTTGTCGGCGACGTCCTTGATCGCCTCGCCGACCGTGCGGCGGCCCTTGCCCACTGCTTCTTCGGCCCGGCCCGCTGCCTTATCGACCTCGCCTTCGTCGCGAAGCTGTTCGTCGTCGGTCGCCCTGCCGACCGATTCCTTGATCTTGCCCTTCAGCTGATCTGCCTTGCCCTGCACTTCATCCTTGTTCCACATCAGTCCGGCCTCCTCAAACGCCGAGACGAATTGCAGGAGTTGTGCCCCACACAACGGTTGAGCGCGCGAGCCGTACTCGCTCGATTGATGAATGAGCAGAATCTGCCGTGAACGCGCGCGACGTGGGACGTCTGATGTCAGCTGCGGTTACGCGGAGACGGCGCGCAGGACGCTGATCAACCGATAGGTTTCGAAGGCCAGCGCCTGCCAGGCCTGTTCCAGCTGGTCGAACCGGCCGGTGCGCCCGATTTCTTCGAGCGTTCGCGCCGCGTCGACAACGCCTTCGGCGTCGAAGTTCGCGGCCGCGCCCTTCAGCCCATGTGCCGCGCGCCGCAGCGACTCGCCGTCGCGCGCGTCGAGCGCCTGGCGGATCCGCTCGAGATGACGCGGCGCATCGTCGACGAACAGCCGGCTGATCTCGGCGAGCAGCTGACGATCACCGCCGACGCGCGCGAGCACCTGTGTCGGCACGTCGGGCACGGCGACTTCAGCCGCGGCGCCTGTGGGCGGCTCGCCGTCAACGATGCGTTCGACGAGCGCACAGAGCTGGCGCGGATCGAGCGGTTTGGTGAGGTACTCGTCCATGCCGGCGGCGAGGCAGCGCTCGCGGTCGCCCTTCATCGCGTGCGCCGTCATCGCCACGATCGGGATCCGCGCGTCGCGAGCATTCTCCATCGCGCGGATGGCGGCGGTCGCCTCGAAGCCGCCCATTTCGGGCATCTGCACGTCCATGAGCACGACGTCGAACGCATGGTGCTTGACCGCGTCGACCGCCTCGCGCCCGTTGGCCGCGATCGTCACTCTGTGGCCGCGCCGCTCGAGCAGGCTGGCTGCCAGACGCTGATTGACAGCGTTGTCTTCGGCGAGGAGCACGTGCAGGCGGCGGTCAGGCAGCTCCGCCGGCAGCATCGACGCTGGGAGCGGAGCGCGTGGACCGGTCTCGCGTGCGAGCACCCGGCCGATCGCTGCGAGCAGCTCGCGCTGATCGACCGGCTTGGTGAGATGCGTGGCGATGCCAAGCTGGCGCGCCCTGTTGCTTTCGTCATACTGGCCCGAGGAGCTGAGCATCATGATCGTCGCGTCGCCGAGCCGCGCCTCGTCGCGGATCCGGCGTGCGACTTCGAAGCCGTCCATCTCCGGCATGTTGGCATCGAGCAGCACGAGCGGAAACGGCTGGCCGCTGCTGGCGGCGTCGTCGAGGGCGCGAAGCGCCGCGGCGCCGCTGCTGACCGAGGTGGGCCGCATCCTCCAGCGCAGCAACAAGTCCTGCAACACGCGCCGGTTGACTTCGTTGTCGTCGACGATCAGCACCGGGAGGTCGACAAGGTTGACCGTCTGTGGTTCGGGCCGTGCGTCGCTGACGCCGAGTCGCACGGTGAAGTGGAACGTGCTGCCCTCGTGCGGCTCGCTGTCGAGCCAGATGCGGCCGCCCATCAGCTCGACGAGCGTCGAGCTGATCGTCAGACCGAGGCCGGTCCCGCCGAACCGGCGTGTCGTCGATCCATCGGCCTGATTGAACGGCTCGAAGATCGCCCGCTGCTTGTCGGCGGGGATGCCGATACCGCTGTCGCTGACGAAGTAGTGGAGAGACGTGTGGTCGGCGTCTTTCGACGAGACCTCGACCTGCACGAGGATCTGACCGCGCTCGGTGAACTTGATCGCGTTGCCGACCAGGTTCACCAGCACCTGGCGGAGCCGTCCGGGGTCGCCGACGGCGGCGTTCGGTACGTCCGGCAGCACGTGCGCGACCAGTTCGAGCTCCTTCTGTTCAGCGCGCAGCGCCAGCGGCTTCAGCAGATCGGCGAGATGATCGCGGATCGAGAA
>DATFXR010000670.1:0-4463 GCA_035315685.1 Vicinamibacterales bacterium
GGTCGCGAAGACCGGCCGTTTGACGCACAGCGCGGCTAGCCACTGCATGATTACGACACCTTCGTTCCGTCGGCGAGCTGCCCCACGTTCTTGGTGGCGACGCGCTCGCCGGATTTCAAGCCCTTGGTGATCTCGATCAGATCGCCGACTGCGTCGCCGGTGGTGACGATCCGCTCTTCGACGTGATCACCGGTCACGACGAAGACGTGGCTCGTGCCGGCGTTCACCTGGACGGCGTCGCGCGGCACGACGATGCCGCGCGTGCGTTCGGCGCGCTCGATCCGGGCGGTCGCGAAGAGGCCCGGTTTCAGCACGCCGGTGGGATTCGGCACGATTGCCTCGATGGTGAGCGCGCGCTGGTCCGCCTGGAGCGACGGCGCCACGTACTTGATCGTGCCGGTGAACTGCTGCCCTGGATAGGCGTCGACCTCGAAGTTCACCGGCTGGCCGACGCCGACCGCGGAGATGAACTGCTCGGGTATGGTGAGCTGGACGCGCAACGGATTCACGCGCACGACGACGGCTACTTTCGTGCCCTTGTTGACGTAGTCGCCGACTGTGACCAGACGCTGCGCGACCGAGCCGTTGAACGGCGCCCGGACGACCGTGTCGGCGACCGCTTTGCGGGCGAGCGCGACGCGCGCGCGCGCCGCCTGCAGCATCTGGTACTGCTGCGCCGCCCCGTTCTTCGCCGCGTCGTACTGCTGGCGCGCCGCTTCCGCCTGCGTGCGGCGCTGGTCGTATTCCGACTGCGAGACGACACGCTGGTCGAGCAGTGACTTGATGCGCGCGAACTCGGCCTGCGCGAGATCGTAGCCGGCCTTGGCGTTCTGCACTTCCGGCACGGCGTTGACGTCGAAGGCCGACGACTCGGTGAGGCCGAGACGCGCCTCGATCTGCGCCGCGTTCGCCTCAGCCTCCTTCAGCTGCGCGTCCGTTTCGGTTGGGGACAGCCGGACGAGCTCTGCGCCCTGCGCGACCGGCGTGCCGCGCTCGACCGGCGCCGAGACGACCCGGCCGGCGATTTCAGCGGCAACGTCGGCCTGCTCCTCGGCCATCAACGAGCCGGTCGCGCGGATGAAGCGCGCAATCGGCTGCTCGGTGGCGGCGATCGGCGCGACCTGGACGGCCGACGACTGCGCGGCCGCCTGCTCTTTCGCTTTGGCGTCACCGGCGCTGCACGCAGCGCCGGCGGCCGCTGCCGCCACGGCGCCCGCGAGCAGCATGGAAGGGATGAATCGGCGGATCATGACGACAACTCCTCGGTCTACGTTAAGAAGCCTGTTGGTCGGCAATGGGTTCAGCAAGACAGGTAACCGCCCGCTCGGGCGTTTGCAGCGCGACGCCTCCGCGGAGCCCGGCGATTGTCGTATCGAGGACGTCGCTTGCCAGGAGGTCGGGGTCTTCCTCGGGCGCGAGCCGGTCCGACAGCTTCAGCGCCGCGACGCCAATCATCCCGGCCATGAGCACGCGCAGCGCCACGGTCGGCTTCACCGTTGACGGAAACACCTTCGCGTTCACACAGCGTGCAAGCTCTTCGACGATGTGTTGCCTGGTCTCGTGGGCGAAGGCAAACCGCTCGTACTCGCGGCTGATCCGCGGCACCGATCGATCGAGGAACATCAGCGCGAAATACTGGGGCTGCTGCCGGCTGAACTCGTAGAGCCGCCAGAACACCGCGCGGATGCGCTGCAGCGGCTCGAGTACCGCGAGCTGCTCGCGGCGCTCGCCCTTCGACGGGTCGCCCAGCAGCCGGAATCCTTCTTCGGCGAGCGCGAAGAAGATGTCGTCCTTGCTGGGAAAGTACCCGTAAATTGCAGCCGGGCTGTATTCGATCCGCTCGGCAATCTTGCGAATCGAAACATTCTGAAATCCTTCGGCGACGAACAACTCGCGGGCGGCATCGAGAATCGCCCGGCGGACCGCTTCGCGGTCACGTTCTTGTCGCTCTTTGATACCCATCAGATGCCTATCAGAAGCCAGTCGGGTGTCGATCGGACGTCGAACCCATCTCGATTCGTTTTGTGAACGGTGTTCACAACTCTAACATCGTTTAGACGGTGAAGCGGCGTTTGGGTTCCAACCACGGTCCGAAAGGATGGGTCGGTCTACTGCACGAGCTGGCGGTGGGCGGCTAAGTGCTCGTGATCTGGTTAGTTGCGGTCAGAAAGGCGACTCCCCCGATGAGGTAGGTCGTCGCGGCCGCGAGGAGCGTGATCTGGAACCCCCAGTTCATCGCAATGAAGATCGCGAGCGTCGCGCCAACCACCGAGAGCGCTCCGTTGATGCCCCACGCCCACGCCACCATCTGAGGTGAGGTCCGTCTGAGCATTCGAAGACCCGTCGGCATCGGGATGCCCAGCGCGACGCCGATCGGCACGAGCATCATCGCGGCGACGACCATGCGCGCCCCGCGCGAAAGCGGAATCGCCCAGGTGACAATCGATCCCGCACCGACGACAAACAGCCCCGCGACCGCGACCACGACGAGGATCGCGAATGCGCCGGTGCGTCGCAGCGTTGCAAGGTCCAACCGGCGACTCCACGCGGCCCCGATGCCGGTTCCTAGCAAAAGGGAGAACAGGGTGACCGTCAACGAGTAGACCGGATGGCCCAGCAGCAGGACGAAGCGCTGCAGGACCGACACCTCAATCAACATGAAGCCCGCGCCGAGCGCGCCGAAGTAGGCGAGCCACGCGCCCCAGGCGCGTGGATGGTCCTGGCCACGGTCGGCCAGCGCCAACGGTCCGACGACGAACAGCGCCACGAGCACCGTCGAGATCGCCAGCAGCGTCATCAAGGCGCTCAACCCGTTGCCGAACAGCATCGACTTGCCGAACGCGACGTCGAACTGCCGTTCGAGCTTCGTCGTGTGAAAGAAGAACGGCCGATCATCGGTTGTCGGCCGGATGTCGGACGCGTAGCTCTCGTAGAACTGGTGGCGATTGCTCGCCCGGATGAGGCGTCCATAGTCGGCCGTCGCAGCGCCGTCCACGTACACGTCCTCCGCCGGCCGCGTCGTCTGCGGCCGTTCGTCACCGCCGTCGACGTCTGGCGCTGACGGCGCATACAGCAGGTCGAATCCGAGGCGAGCCGATACGCTCCGGAGAAGCCCGATTTCTTCCGCGGTGAACGGCGACTTCTTCAGCAGGAACGTCGCGACCTGATCCTGACGCACGACCGCGAGGCGATCGGCCGCCGACCAGCCGCGCGGTTCGCAGGCGGCCTGCGCGAGCGACACGAGGCGGAGTCCGTCGGCGACCCAGCGCGTGATCGTGAGCATGCCGTTGTCGGTGAGGTGATCGAGATAGTCGTTGAACGCTTCGACCGTGTAGAGCGTGTTCTCGGTGAGCGTATAGGCGCCGGCAGCCGTCGCCGCCCACGTGTCGACGAGGGACGCCTGAATCACGTCGTAGCGATCAGAGGTCCGCCGCACGAAACTGCGGCCGTCGTCGACGGCAATCCGCACGCGTGGGTGTGTGTAGATGCCGCCCGAGAAGTCGCGAAACTGGCCGCGCATGACGTCGTCCGCGATGATCGGGTTGATCTCGACACCGTCCACGTGCGATGCGCCGAACACGAGCGCCGAGGCAAGATCGCGTCCGCCGCCGGGACCGATGACGAGCGCAGTGAACCCTGAAGGGGCCGGAGGCTGGGAGCTGGTGGCTCGCTGCTCGAGCCCTTGCGCCTGGAGCTGGGGGCTCGGGGCTAGCTGATTGTTGCCGGGACTCTTCTCTTGACGGCTCGCCTGGAGCCCCGAGCCCCGAGCCCCGACGATCTGATACGCGAGCGCCGTCAGCTCGTATCGAAGAAACTGCGCGTTCGACAGATCAGGCGCGACGCGAAGGATCGGCGTGGACGCAGCAGAGTCGATGTCCATGAATCGCGTGTCCGGAAGCGGACCCCTGTAGGTGTAGCTGAGCGACCAGTTGCCGTGAGTCCGTTCGTACACACCGATGCGCGAGAACGAATTCCATTTGCTGAACAGCACCCGGTCGCCGCGATGCCCCTTGGTGTCGACGACATCGAAGCCGCCGCTTCCAGACAGCTGGCCGGCAATCGGAATTGCCAGGACGATGAGCCCGCGGAGCGCGAAGCGACCGCGGAGCGCCGGTGGCGCGAACAACAACGCCGCCGCGACCGACAGTCCTGCCGCCGCGAGGACGACGCCGGGCGCGCCCAGACGGTCGAGCAGCGGGATGAGAATCAGGCAGCCCGCGGCGGCGCCGATGAGATCCGCGGCATAGACCGCGTTCACCTGCGCGGCGAGCCGGGAGATCGCCAGCGTCACGACGAGCCCACCGGTGAAGAAGGGGAGTGCGGCCAGCGCGTAGATGGTCAGCATCAGCACGAGGTTCTGCGGCGAGTAGTTCAACCCGACGCGGAGCCGCACCAGCCAGAACAGCGCCCCGATCGTGAAACAGGTGTAGACGAGCGACTGTGTCGCGAGAAGCGTGTCAGTG
>DATFXR010000671.1:0-8340 GCA_035315685.1 Vicinamibacterales bacterium
CATGAAGAACGTGGTGATGAAGTACGTCGACAACCTGATCGCCTGGGGCGATCAGCTGTTCGGACGCGACACCATCGAGTCGATCAACGAGGCGACCAATCTCTACGTGCTCGCGGCCAAGATCCTCGGCCCTCGTCCGCCGGATGTCCCGGCCCGCGCCGTTCCGGTCGTCCAGACCTACGACGATCTCGACGCGGCGCTCGATCCGCTGTCGAACGCGCTGGTCGAGATCGAGACCTTCCTGCCGCCGTCAGCCTCGACCGGCGGGAACGGCAACGGCAACCCGCTCGGGACGATCGCGTACTTCTGCGTGTCGCGGAACGACAACCTGCTCGCCTACTGGGATACCGTCGCCGATCGTCTGTTCAAGATCCGCCACGGCATGAACATCGAGGGCGTCGTGCGGCAGCTGCCGCTGTTCGAGCCGCCGATCGATCCGGCGCTGCTCGTGCAGGCCGCGGCGGCGGGCATGGACCTCGCCAGCATTCTCAACGACATCAGCGCGCCGCTTCCCTCGTACCGGTTCAGCGTGCTCATGCAGCGCGCCCACGAACTGGTCGGCGACGTGAAAGCCCTCGGGCAGGCGCTCTTGTCGGCCCTCGAAAAGCGCGACGGCGAAGCGCTGCAGCTGCTGCGGCAGACGCACGAGATCGGTTTGCTGGAGGCGGTCCGCGAAGTGCGGAGAACCCAGGTCAACGAAGCCAAGACCAATCTCGAGGCGCTGCAGAAGACGCGGGCGGTGACCGATCTGAAGCTCGGCTACTACAGCTCCCGTCCGTTCACGAACACGTTCGAACAGCAGCACCTCAGCTCGCTGCAACTGGGGTTGGTGCTCCAGGCCGTCCAGGGCGAGCTGGAAACAGTCGCCTCAGGGTTGTTCGCCGTTCCGGAGATCAAGGTCGGCTCGCCGACGACCGTCGGCGCATCCTTCGGCGGCAGCAACCTGGGCAACATGATCAAGGCGATCAGTACTGGCATTGGCGTCGGCGTGGCGGTCAACAACATCCAGGGCACGATGGCCTCGACGCTCGGCAGCTACAACCGCCGCCGCGACGACTGGAAGTTCCAGGCCGATTCGGCCAAGGCGGAGCTCGCGCAGATCGACAAACAGATCGCCGCCGGCGAGTTGCGCCTCGCAATTGCGGAACACGAGTTCGCCAACCAGGAGCTGCAGATCGATCACGCCAAGAGCGTGCACGAATTCATGCAGAACAAGTTCACCAACCGCGAGCTCTACGACTGGATGATCGGCCAGATCGCGACGATCTACTTCCAGGCCTACCAGCTCGCCTACGACCTGGCGAAGAAGGCCGAGCGCTGTTACCGGCACGAGCTCGGGATTCCGGTGACCTCGTTCATTCAATTCGGCTACTGGGACAGCCTGCGCAAGGGCCTCATGGCCGGCGAGAAGCTGCAGTACGACCTCAGGCGCATGGACGCGTCGTACCAGGACCAGAACCGCCGTGAGCTCGAGCTGACGAAACACGTGTCGCTGGCGCTGCTCGATCCCAAGCGGATCCTCGATCTCCGGCGCACCGGCTCATGCACGGTGTCGCTGCCCGAGGAGCTCTTCGATCTCGATTACCAGGGGCACTATTTCCGCCGGCTGCGCAGCGTCGGCGTCAGCCTGCCGTGCGTTGCGGGCCCGTACACGACGGTCAGCTGCACGCTCCGTCTGCTGACGAACCGCTATCGCGTCAACACGACGACCGGCAACGTCGCCAACGATCCGTACGCGTGGGAAGGGCCGAACGATCCGCGCTTCCGCAGCGAGAGCACACCGCAGACCTCGATGGCCACCAGCACCGGCCAGAACGACGGCGGCATGTTCGAGCTCACCTTCCGCGACGAGCGCTACCTGCCGTTCGAGGGTTCGGGCGCCATCAGCACGTGGCAGATCGACCTGACCGACGATCCGGCGCTCCGCCAGTTCGACTACGAGACGATCACCGATGTCATCCTGCATCTTCGCTACACCGCGCGCGAAGACGCCGGGCCGTTCCGCACCAGCGCGCAGACGCACCTGAAGAAGGTGATCGACGGCGGCGTCCAGAACAGCCAGATGCCGCTCAGCCGATTCTTCAGCGCCCGTCACGAATTCCCATCCGAGTGGTATCGCTTCTTCCACCCCGCCAGCGCCGCGGACGATCAGGTGCTGTCGATGGACATCGGCGCGGACCGCTTCCCGTTCTTCGCGCAGGGGCACGCGCTGGTCGTCGACAACATCCAGCTCTTTGCGCGCGTGACGACGGCGAGTGACTACACGGCGGTCCTGACCGACAAGAATGCGCTCGCGGTCAATTTCACCTTCAACGCCGCCAACAACTACTTCGCCATGCCGGATCAGAACAATCCGGTCGACGCCTTTGCGCTCGGCGACGTGTCGCTGCGGGTGCGCAAGGCATCGGCGCAGGACTACAAGTCACTGCCCGAGACCGACCTCGAGGACGTGATCGTGCTCGTGAGCTATCACCTCAAGTAGTTCGCACCACGCTTTCCGCGTCACCCGGCGCGTTCCGCCGCCGGCGCATGACCGCCGCGTGCGGCGTGTCCGCCTGTGCGGTCGCGCGGCGCGGTCCTGGAAGAGAGAAGTCGCCGGATCGGAAGACTCCTTCGGGCGACTGGCTGCTGCTGCCGTGCATCGAACGCGACAACTGCTTGTGGTGGCAGCCGTTACCGGTTTGGCCGTCAGATGGAACCTTCATTGCAAATCGCGACGAACCGGGGGTGGGGAAACGTGTGAGCGTCACGGCGGCAGGGACGACGGATGGCGAACGCATCGCCGAACGGGGCAGCGGTCTCGCGCGCCCGCGGCAGGCAGTCATCGCGGACCGCAGCGGCGCCGTCGACCGAGACCTGTCGGCCGCGATGAGCCACTTGAACGAGCTGCTCGACGCCCAATCGGTCCGGATTGCCGCCGTCCTGCACGACGATGTCAGTCAGGTGCTGGCCGTGGCGCAAATGACGATCGAGGAGGTTGCCGGCGAGCTGCCCGAGGGCCCCAGGACGCGTCTGCGACAGGTCCGCTGCCACCTTCATGACGTGGCGGATCAACTCAGCTGTATCTCCCGCACGCTGCACCCCGGCATCCTCGACGATCTGACGGTGACTGAGGCGATCGCTTCCATCTCCAGGACGTTCTCCCGCCGGACCGGCGTCAGCCTGACGACCGATGTCCGCCTCGAGGTGCGGTGCCCCGCGGCTGTCGACGCGGTCCTGTATCGCTTCGTGGAGGAAGCGCTCACGAACATCGGCATGCATGCGCGTGCGACCGCGGCGTCGATCGCAATCGCGCACGACGGCGGGCGGCTCCACTGCGCCGTCTCTGACGACGGCGTCGGATTCGACGTCGCGGCGCTGGCGCGGACCACCAATCCTGGTCTCGGGCTGATGCTCGTGCGGAAACGCCTCGAGGCGATTGGCGGAACCCTTCAGATCACGTCCGCACCGCAGCGGGGCACTCGTCTGTCCGCCGTCATTCCGCTGGAGATCTGAGGTGCCGGTGCGAGTGCTCGTGGCCGACGATCACGCGGTCGTACGTCAGGGCTTTCGCGCCCTGCTCGAGCGCAACGGCTTCGACGTCGCGGGCGAGGCGACCAACGGCCTGGACGCCGTGCACCTCGCCGGCGAGCTGAAACCGGACATCGCGCTGCTCGATGTGTCCATGCCGGTGATGAACGGGCTGGACGCCGGGCGCGAGATTCAGCGGACTCACGAGAACACACATGTCGTCCTGCTGACGATGCACGCGGAAGAGCATCTGATGGCGGCAGCGCTGCGCACCGGCATTCGCGCGTACGTACTCAAGTCGCAAGCCACTGAAGACCTGGTGGCCGCGATCCGCGCGGTGATGCGGCGCCAGGTCTACCTGAATCCCGGCCTCTCGAAATTCGCCGTGGACGCCTACATCAAGGGGGAAGCGGCCGCGGCGGATCCGCTGGCGCCGCGCGAACGGCAGGTGCTCCAGCTGGTCGCCGAGGGCAGGACCTCGAAGGAGATCGCCGCGGTGCTCGGACTGCGCGCCAAGACGGCCGAGTCTTACCGCGCGCGAGTCATGGAGAAGCTCGATATCCATGACACGGCCGGCCTCGTCCGCTACGCAATCCGCCAGGGCATCGTGGAAGCGTGAGGGGTCAGGGACGAGCGACGTCCAGGATTTCAATTCTGCCGGGCCAGCTGCATGGCGACCCTCACCGCCGCATATTCCTGACGGAGTGATGCGATGGGCTGAGCGAGGCCGCCTGTCGTTCCGGCCAGGCCAGCCTGTTCCAGCGTGCGAGACATGTCAGCGAGCCTGGCGGCGCCGACGAATTCGCTGCGTACGAACAGCAGATGGGCGGCGTGCGCCAGGGCACTGGCGTCCGAGCACTCCACCGCGCGCGCCAGCGTGTCGATCAGACCCGCCGCATCGATGACATAGCGATCGATCAAGCCGCCGATAATCCGGCCAGCCGCGTCACGCTGGTTCGCGCACATCGTGTCCAGTGTCCGGCGATCGAACGTCTCGAGCGGCTTCTCGCGGCCGGCTTCCGACGGACCGGCGTCGGCGGCACGGTGATCGAGCACCCAGCGCTCGAGGATGTTGCGAAGTGCGTCGCGCGTGAACGGCTTGGCGAGGTAGTCGTCCATGCCGGCGGCAATGCAGTTTTCCCGGTCGCCCTTGAGCGCGCTGGCCGTGAGCCCGACCACCGGCAGGAGTACTGGCTCCGCAACTCTCCGTGGCTGCTGTGGACGAAGCAGCCGCCGCGCGCGGATTTCCGCCGTCGTGTCGAAGCCATCCATCCCCGGCATCTGACGATCCATGAGCACGATGTCGAATTCGGAGTGGCCCAGCGCTGCGAGGACCTTCACGCCGCTGTCGACGACGTGCACGTGGCAGCCGAGCGAATGAAGCATCGCCAAGGCAACATCCTGGTTGATGGGATTGTCTTCGGCCAGCAGCACGCGCACGCCGGTCACGCCGAGTGCATGTGCGGCGACGCCGGCGCGCGGCGCGCTCACGGCCACGGGCGGCGACGCCGAATCGAGCCGGATCGTGAACCAGAACTCCGACCCCTGACCCGGCGCACTGCGGACGCCGATCCGCCCACCCATTTTCTCGAGCAGTTCCCTCGAAATCGCCAGGCCCAGGCCGGTGCCGCCGTATGAACGCGTCGTCGAACTGTCGCCCTGTTCGAACGGTTGGAACAGTCGGCGTTGCACCGCCTCTGCGATGCCGATGCCGGTGTCTGCGACAGCGAAATAGAGTACGGTTCCGCCGGCCGCGTCGGGCACGACGCCGGCGCCAGGCGACCTGGCCGCGCCGTCGGCATCTGCGTCAAGCCGAGAAACGCGGAGCGCGACGACACCGCGGTCGGTGAACTTGATCGCGTTGCCGACCAGGTTGATCAGAACCTGGCGCAGGCGCGACGGCGCACCGCGCAGCCGGGTGGGCACGTCGTCAGCGACGCTGGCCACGAACTCGAGCCCTTTCTTGTCGGCACCGTCCCTCAGCAACTGCACCACGTCGTCGATCAACTCGCGCGGCGAGAACGCGAGGTGCTCCAGCTCGATCTTGCCGGCCTCGATCTTCGAGAAGTCGAGAATGCCGTCGATGATCCCGAGCAGCGATTCCCCCGATCGGTGCACGCTCTCGGCATAGCGGCGCTGCGTCGGCGTGAGCGTCGTGTCGAGGAGCAGTTCCGCCATCCCGAGCACGCCGCTCATCGGCGTGCGGATTTCGTGGCTCATGTTGGCGAGGAACTGCGACTTTGCGCGGTTGGCGGCCTGCGCGGCCGCCGCGACGCCGAGCGCTTCCTCGGCTCTGCGGCGGTCGCCGATGTCACGAACGATGGCCGTGACGAGGCGCGTGTGGCCACGCTTCACCTGACTGACTGAGAGCTCCAGCGGAAACCGCGTGCCGTCGCGGCGAATGCCGACGCGCTCGCCGCCAACGGCCTCGGCGGCGTTCGTATCGATGAAGTCCGCGATTGCCGGGATCATCGAGCGGATGTCCTGACCGATCGCCTGGGCTTGTTCCAGCCCGAACAACTGCTCGGCGGCCCGGTTGAACGATTCGATCCGCCCCTGCTCGTCGAAGCTGACGATGCCTTCAGCCGCCGTGTCGAGAATGCTGCGGACGCGCAGCTCCGCCGCCCGCACCGCCTCGATGTGTCGTTCCCGCTCGTCCGCGTCCGACTGCATCTGCCGCGCGACCTTGTGTCCGTAGAGCGTCGCGCCCAGCACCATCAGGACGATCGACAGCCCGATGGCGTACTCGTAGCGCTGGAGATCGGCGGCGGCAGCGGTCTGCTGGGTGAAGTTCCGCTGCTGGATCCCGCCGACCGCGCCTCTGAGCTCGAGCAGCGCGTCGTTCAGCGACGCGTACTTGTGGTCCATCGTCGCCATGCGTTCGCCGGCGAGATCGCCACGACCGTCGCGGAAGTACTCGAAGATCTGCGCCGCCTCCGCCGTCATCTGCGTCCTGGCCACGGCAATCGCGTCGAGCAACGTGAGCAGCGGCGCGGCGGCGGCGGGATCGAGATTGGCTTGCAGCTCGCGCCGCTGCTGCAGGAGCGCGAGGTCGAACGCCTTGACGGCGGCGGCCATGCGGATGGTTTCCTTCTGCACGTCACGCGTCTCGAAGACGTCGTTGCCCGGGGCGTCGACGTCGCCGGCGAGCTCTCCCAGATGCGAGTATGCAGCGGCACGGTCGGCCCAGATCCGGTTGACTTCGACGGATCGGAGATAGATCGCCATGATTCGGTGGTTCAGGTACAGTCCCGCCGAAACGGTTACGATGTCGAACGCCGCGAGGAGAAAATAGATGTACCGCCAGGGCGACGGATTCGTCCTAGGGACAGCGCCGGTGAGTTGATGATCAGCGGGCATGGTCCTGCTGATCGACTCTCTGCACGGAACCGCACCGCATTTTTCTGGTGACGCCAAGTATATTGGACCGGCGCGTGCGCCCGCGGGAGGGGTTCCACGGCGATCGATGACCGGAAAACATGACTTTTCCACAGGTCGGCTGCAGGCGCGACGTCCGGCGGTGGATGTGTCCGTTCAGCAGATGATGGGCGAGCTCTCCCGCGCGAAGGCGGAACTGGTCGCCAGCATCTCGCGAGACGTTCGCATCCCGCTCATCGTGCTGCTGGGGCCGCTGCAGGAAATCCTGGACAGCCCGGCGTCAGCTTTGGCGCCAACGAGCCGCAGCGTCCTGGAGTCCGCGCGCCGGAACGCCTTGAAGCTGCTGGAAACCCTCGAGACTCTCCCTGACGTGCCCGGGATCGACTCCGGGGACGACTCTCACCAGCCGATCGACCTGGCCGCGTTCACCGCGGAGCTTGCCGATGACTTTCGCGCGCTCTGCGACGCGGCGGGGCTGCGTCTCGTCGTGGATTGTCCCCGGCTCGAAGGCCGAGTCGCTGTGAATCCCGCGGCATGGGAACGAATCGTCCTCAACCTGGTCGCCAACGCGTACAAAGCGACCGTTGAAGGGACGATAGAAGTGCGCTTGCGCGTCCAGGGCGGCCATGCCCTGCTGATCGTCAGCGACACCGGTGCAGGGATCGCAGAGACCGACCTCCCTTACGTCTTCAACCACGTCAATCGCGCGGTGCCGCCGCGTGGCGGCATGTCAGAGCGCATCGGCGTCGGCCTGGCCTTCGTCCGGGACCTGGTGCAGCAACAACGCGGATCGATCGACGTGCGCAGCACGCCGGGCAGCGGTACGACAATCACCGTGCGGGTCCCGCTCGAGGAACGTGACGGTGCTGGCAGTGCCGGAGACAGCGCCGCAGTCGAGCGCGAGGCCCCGCAGCGGCAGGCGGCGGCCGCTGTCGACCTGTCGAGCGCCCGCGGCCACGTCGTGATCGTCGAGGACCACGCCGAGACGCGCGAATACCTGCAACATGTGCTGGAGGCGGCCGGCTTCACCGTCGACGCGCTGGCGGATGGCCACGTCGCGCTCGCCTCCTGCGAAGGTCGTGCGCCGGATGCGCTCGTCTCCGATGTGCTGATGCCGGGACTCGATGGCTTCGCGCTGATCGAGCGACTGCGCGGCGACGAGCGTACCGCAGCGATACCTGTGCTGCTGCTGTCCGCCCGTGGTGGCGAGGAGGCGTGCATCAACGGCATCGCGGCGGGCGCCGACGATTACCTCGTCAAGCCCTTGAGTGGCCGCGAATTCGTCGCCCGCGTGGACGGCGCCGTTCGACTCGGACGGCTCCGCCGGGAAACCGCCCGGCGCGAACAGGACCGCTTGAGAGAGCTGTCGATTCGCGTCGTGGAAGTGCAGGAAGCCGAGCGCCGGAAACTGTCGACGGAGTTGCACGATCGAACCAGTCCCCAGTTGGCCGC
>DATFXR010000672.1:0-5804 GCA_035315685.1 Vicinamibacterales bacterium
GTTCCAGGTGCAGGGCGACGAGGGCTACTATCCCAACATTCCCGGCACCAACCCGCCACTGGTCGCGAACTACGAGGCGCGGATCATCAACACGATGTTCAACGCGGCCTCCCTGTCGCTGCCGGGACAACTGGCGCTGCCGCCACCGGATCTCGCGCTCAACGCCGGCGACAACGTCTACATCACCGGGGCGGACAGCAACTATCGCGACGTGTGGATGTTCGACTGGAACAGCAACGTCGCCTCGAACGACCGCGGCGCGCCGTTCATCCGCAGTATCCCGCTCTACATCGTCGCCGGCAATCACGATGTGGGCAGCACCGGTGCGACGGCGAATCTGCTGGCCGACAGTGGTGCGACCGTACCCGGCTCGTCCGGGCCCGGTCCCTTCGGCGGCGGCACCGGCGGCGGGGACGCGCTCGCATACTTCAACAACTACTACTTCCCGTTGAACGGGCCCACCGGCGTGGATATTCAGAACCGGTTCAATGGCGACGCGAGCGCGCCCTCGAACTTCCAGTTCTCGTTCAACGGCGTCGACTTCACTTCCCCGGCCGCCATCGAAGCGCTCCGGGCGAGCACTGCGGTGAATGCCGGCAACGGCGTGAAGCGGCAGATCGATCACATGAGCAACTACTCGTTCGATTACGGCAACGCGCACTTCGTCTTCCTCGATGCGAACCCGCACGTGTTCGACAACCTTTTGCCCAGCGGCCCGCCGACCACGGCGACGGCG
This sequence comes from Vicinamibacterales bacterium, assembly GCA_035315685.1. Taxonomy (GTDB): domain Bacteria; phylum Acidobacteriota; class Vicinamibacteria; order Vicinamibacterales; family CAVVIG01; genus QHWK01. Next base: position 737 of record DATFXR010000672.1, read on the forward strand.
TTCCGCTTCCCGCCGTATCCGGGCGTGCTGCGGAACTGGCTGATCAACGATCTCGACGCGAGTCGCCAGCTGTGGAAGATCGTCGTGTTCCACCAGCCGATTTTCTCGAGCGGCAACGCGACGATCAGCAACGATCAAATGCGCACCATCGGCATGTTCCTCCAGGATCACGGTGTCAACATGGTCTTCAACGGTCACGAGCACAACTACCAGCGCACCGTGCCGCTGCGCGCGCTCCAGAATGTGACCTCCGCTCCAATTCCCGGTGTTCCGCAGGTCGAGATCGACAAGGCGTTCGATGGCAGCGTGAAGACCGTGCCGGACGGCGTGCTCTACTTCGTCGAAGGCGCCGGCGGCAACCGCGATTTCGACGACGATCTGCCCAATCCGCGCGGCGGCGGCAGTTCGATTGACCAGGAAGACTCGGCGACCGGCACGACGCCGCGGACGATCGGCGGTCAGTCGTTCACCTTCGCGAACGGCGTCGATTCGTTCCTGGACACCAGCCTGTCGGACGACGCGATGAAGGCGTTTCTGCCCAACGCGGGCAGCGGCGACAAGATCACCGCGAAGTTCAAGTCGAAGGTGTTCTCATTCGCGCATGTCGTAGTGGACGACAACCAGCTGACGCTTTACCAGATCTCGGAGCCGCTCGGCACGACGTCGTCCGCGACGCCGCAGAAGCCGGCGCCGTTCGGCACCGACTTCCGCGGGCGGCCGCTCAATGATCCGATTCCAGACACCGTCTTCGACCCGGTCACACGAACGGTGGTTTCCGCGCCGTCGACAGGGACGCCCGCGCTGCTCGACAAGGTGACGGTGACCAAGCCCGACATCTCCGGCAAGGCCGACGCGCGACTCGACACGCGGCGCCACGTTGCAGCCGGCGACGCAATCAGCCTCTCGTTCACGTTCCGGAACCGAAGCGGGATCGCCCTCAACGGCACGCAAGCGATCATCACGCTGCCCGACGGCGTCACCTTCGATTTCGCGACCGGCCACACCGCCACGGTTCAGGGCCACGACGTCGTGGTGACGCTCGGCCGCACGCTCCCCGGTGAACGGACGGAGATCGAGATCGCGGGACGTGTGTCGCCGTCAGTCGCGCGCGGTTCGAAATTGACGTTCACTGGTGAGCTGAGGTCGAGCACTGCGCTACCGGTCGGAGCACGCAGCGTGACAGCGAAGGTCGGCCGGCCGGAGGACGACGACGACCAGGGACGATAGGGGCAAGCGGCGCGCGCGTGACCTCGGCCGTGAGGCGTGCCTGAGCGGTCAATGCGCACGCGCGCGCTGCTGTTGTTTCATCCACGCGATCAGGTCGCGGTCCTGGAGAGCTGCGTCATAGAGCAGACTCTGTTTCTGCGACAGCTCGATCGCTCGCGCGTTGAAGAACGCAGCCGCGTCGAGCTCGAGTTCGAAGATCAGAATGCTCGCCAGCCCGTTGAGCGCCGAGACGTCGAGCGGATCGACGAGCGCTGCTTCGAAGAAGAGCCGCTCGCCTTCGTACAGGATCGGATCGCGGGGCGGTCGTCCCGCCTGAATCGCATCCCAGTGCTCGACCATGTAACCGTTCTTCCGGTGATAGCCGCCAAGATTCAGAATCTGCAGCTCGTAGCGCCAGCGCTGCTCGGCCCGCTTCATGTCGGGATCGAGCTGCGCCTGCGCGCGGGCCGCCGCCGCCAGATCGCGTTCCGTGAGTGGATCCGTGACCAGTTTCTGACGTTCGTCGAGGTCTGCGACAGTGGCCTGCACCTCAGGATTTGGCGCGGCGACCAGCGGCGGCAGCCGATTCGCGTGCGCGGGCGCGATCTCGACACCGCGCACGACTTGACGCAGACCGTCGCCTGCCTTCCGGAGATCGACGAAGACGTCGCTGCCGAGGAACTGCGGCAGCGGCGTGTCGTCGACGACGCATGGCACGATGAATCGATCCAGGTGGAACGCGGTAAGGACCTCGGCGCACACCCACCGCGATTGAGCCGCTGCCGCCGACCACACCAGGACGACGGCCCGGCTCTGTCGGATCGCATCGTGCAGCTCGTCGCGCAACAATCCGCCGACCTGGATGTCCGAGTAATCGAGCCAGGCGGTGAAGCCTGCATCCTCGAGCGCGGTTTTGACCTGACGGGCCGCGTCCGTGGTGGTCGACGAGTGGCTGACGAACACCGGTGACTGCGGCGGAGCGGCCATCCTGACCTCCGGCAATCACAGCATGACATGTGCGGCGCGGCCCGTCACCACAGCGCGCCAAACGTCACACTGGCGTAGCCATCGCAGCGGCCAATCCCGGGGCCGACCATCGCGTTCGCTCGGCTGAAGTCCTCGCGCTACGTCAGCGATCGTCTCAACTTTTTAATCAACTGAATCTGCCCCGCGTGATACACCGCGTGGCAGGTGATGCCGAGCACGATGTCGACCTGCTCAGGGTCGGACAGTGCCGATCGTACGCGTCCGGCGTCGATGCCGGCGGCGATTTCGGCGAGCCGTGCCTGTTCCTGCTCGATGATGCCGAGAATCGCCGACCACGACAGCCGCGACGCGTCCGGCAGCGGGAACCAGTCGTCACCTTCAAGTACGAACGGTGCAGCCTCGACACCAGTCAGCTTCGCGCGCACGTTGCGCACGCAGTAGGCGTGGTGGAGGGCAATCTCCGCGATGTTGTGACGATCCGGACCCGGTCTCCAGAACGCCATCTCGCTGGTCACGTCGGCCAGCGCCGCCTTCAGATCGGGACCGTGCCACGCACCGGTCCCGTAACCTTCGTTGATGATTCGTGCCGCGAGTCCCGTACGAGTCGTGCCCTCGAGTGTGGTGCTCATCACAATCTCCGCGTTGCGAGAAACTCGCCTTCGAGTGTCCACGTGGTCTGATTGGGATACATCGCCTCGCCACGCCAGTGAAACGAGTTGCGCGTGATCTCGGTGAACGTCCACCGCGTCTTCGTGCCGTCGGCGCGCGTGCCGTTCTGCTCGATGTCGCCGCCGTTCCAGTTGCCGATCTGCTCCTCGCGATGGCTGCGGATCGGATTGGTCCAGGCAATGCGCCACGCCTGAGTCGACGGGTCCCACGACCGCAGCGTCGTGCCGTACATGTTCATGGTTGGATCGGCGGCCGCCGGGCTGCCGTCGCGGCGCGGCATGATCCAGACGTCCTGCACCGCACGCCCTTCGAGGACGCGTGCCGCGTGCACCTCACCGGTCAGCCCCTGCGCCGAAATATCGACGCCTCGGTAACGCAGGATAGCCAGGTCCCAGCTGCCGCAGAGCCAGCCGTACACGTCCGCGGCCTCAGGAATCTCCGGCGCGCGCCCGGCCGCGGCCAGCACGCTCTGAAAGTCAACAATCGGTTCACTCTTCAGTGCGGTCACGGTCTCGCTCCCTTCATGAAGCGAGTTGTACGACGCCCCCGACGACCGAAACTTGGAGAAAATTGCGGGCATGTTCTACGACGCAATCGTCCTCGGCGTCGGCGGGATGGGCAGCGCCGCCGTCTACCATCTCGCGCGACGCGGCGCCCGCGTGCTCGGCATCGAGCAGTTCGGCATTCCGCACGATCGTGGATCGTCGCACGGCGTCAGCCGCATCATCCGGCTCGCATACTGGGAGCACCCCGATTACGTGCCGCTTGTCCGGCGCGCCTACGACCTCTGGCGCGATCTCGAGGGAAGCGTCGGCGAGCCGCTGCTGACCGTCACCGGCACCATCGACGGCGGCCCGCCGGACAGCCGGACGATTCGAGGATCGCTGTCCGCCTGCCGCACCCACGGCCTCGCACACGAACTGCTCGACGCCGCCGCGCTCAGCAGGCGATTTCCGGGATATCGGCTGCCCGACGATCATGTCGCGGTGTTCCAGCCCGAGGGGGGCTTCCTGTTCGCCGAGCGCTGTACGCTTGCGCACGCGAACGCGGCGCGCGCGGCCGGGGCCGATGTGCACCTCGACCAACGCGCGACCGGCTGGACTGTTGCGGGTGGCGGCGTGCAGGTGACGACGGAACGGGCGAGGTATCACGCAGCGAAGCTCGTCATCACTGCCGGTCCGTGGCTGGCGGCGGTCGTTCCAGCGCTCGCGCGCCACCTGACGGTCGAACGGCAGGTCGTGTTGTGGACGCGGCCGCTGCGGCCGGAGCTGTTCACGAGCGATCGCTTTCCGGTCTTCTACATCGATACGCCGCGCGGCGGTTTCTACGGGTTTCCTCTGGATCCGGCGCGCGGATTCAAGATTGGCAAGTATCACCACCGCCGTCAGCGCACCGATCCCGACTCTGTCGATCGAACGTGCTCGCCCGAGGACGAGGCGGCGCTGCGCGACGGCATCGCGCACTACTTTCCGGACGCCAACGGTCCGACGGCGTCGATGTCCACATGCCTGTTCACGAACACGCCGGATGAGCACTTCATCATCGACCGCCTGCCGGATCATCCGGAGGTCGTGATTGCCGGCGGATTCTCAGGGCACGGATTCAAGTTCTGCAGCGTGGTGGGCGAAATGGCCGCCGATCTGGCGCTCGACCCGGCGTCGAGCCGGCTCAGTCTGTTCGCAATCGACCGGCTTTGATTTGCGTGCGGTGCATCGTGCGCCGCGTCGACGGGTCGAACGCGTCACGCCGATGCATCGTGCAGCGGTTGTCCCAGACCACGAGGTCCCCGGCGCGCCACTGGTGGCGCCAGGCGAGCGACTCACGCGTCGCCAGACTCCAGATCTCGTCGAGCAGCGCCTCGGACTCGTCGAGCGACAAGCCGTCGATGTAGGCGTTGCGTCGCCGGCCGAGGTACAACGCCGGGCGGCCGGTCTCAGGATGTGCATAGACGAGCGGATGAAGCGTTCCGGGAGAGGTGCGTGGATCGCCGGTGAGCGTCACGCCCTGACGCACGTAGCCGCCGCTGTTGTAGGTGCCGTCATGCTTCACGCGAAGTCGTTCGAGGCGCCGCTGCAGATCCGGCGGCAGCTCGCTGAACGCGGCATACATCGAACAGAAGCTGGTATCGCCGCCACGCGGCGGGACTTCGAGCGCGTACAGCGCGCTGGCCTTTGGCGGATCGGGCAGGTACGACATGTCCGTGTGC
>DATFXR010000673.1:0-5333 GCA_035315685.1 Vicinamibacterales bacterium
CCGACCATCAGTCCCATGCGGGCCGGAATGCGCAGCGCCTTGAACGGCAGGAAGTAGTCGTACAGCCCGCGATAGATCAGCCCGTTGAGTCCCAACGAGACGTCGAACGCGAGCAGCAGTCCGAGCCCGTACGCGATTCGCGTCGGAGACAGCGGTGGCCAGAGGCCGACGATCGCCAGCGCGATCGCGACGAAGCCCGGAAACAGACGCCGCTCGGGTTCCATGAACCGGGCGAACACCTTCCCGTACACTGCATTCACTTCCGGCGGCGCCAGGTAGTTGCGCCACGTCGCGCTGCCGTAGGCCACCTCCGCACGCGCGCGCTCGCCGACCACGGATCGCGCGGCCATGTAGGCGCGGCCGACCGGAATCATCGCGACGACGACGATTGCGCCGGCGACGGCCAGCGCGATCAGGCGCCGCTGCGGCATCTCGCGCCGCGCGATCAACAGCGTGCCGCAGACAATGGTCATGTACGGGATGAGGAAGAGACCGTAGTACATGCACGACAGCATCTGGCACGCGACGCACACGCCGAGCCAGACGCCATCGCGCAGCCGATTCGTGTCGAGGAGCTGATGAAACGCGAGCATCGCCAGCGGAATGAACTGAGTCTGTTGGAGCTGCAGGTGCGCGTAGTGATCGATCCGGTATGGTGGGAAGGCGAACACGATTCCCGCCAGAATGGCCGCTCCGGCGTTGCCGGTCAGCCTCCGCACCAGCAAGGCCACGCCGACGCCGGACATCGCGAAGCCCGAGAGGAAGACGAGGTTGTAAATCAGGATTGGTCCAACGCCGAGCCAGTGCAGCGGCGCGACGATCGTGCCCGGGACCAGCAGCGTTTCAGAATAGGCCAGCGTGTTCCGCTCCGGGTAGAAGATGTTCGCGTCGAACAGATGCGCCGGCGCCCGCGGCAGCTGATGAGCGACCCACCCGAGCACCCACGTCACCAGCAGCGGGTCCCCCTCGTCGTGGACGCCGTCGTTCATGTGGAAGATCTGCGGGTAGGTCATCACGGCCGTGAGGACCGTGAAGAGCAGCAACATCGAGACGAGGAAACGCCTGGTGGTCACTGCGAGATGGCGCTCAACGGGTCTTTCCGGCGGCCGCGAAAATCCGCCGCCGGATCTCGGTCGCCGGAACGTGCTCTTCGCGCCATTGATACAAGTGGTGACCCAGATCGGTTGTAGCCGGCTCGTGGCCGGTGGCCTCGATGTACCACGCGCGGATCTGTCCGGGCATGGAGAGCCACTCGTCGTAGTCCCGGCGGCCGCCGGGACGATCGCGGCGCGCGACGATCGGATCGACCGTTTCCAGCGCCGACGTGATCTGCTTCGCGCTGACGCGCCCGTACGGCGAGGCGATGCACAACGTGCAGGTGCCGAGCTCGTCGACCCTGGCCGCCGCCTGCACTGCCGCATCCTCGGGTGGGACGAGAAATCGGGTGCCGATCCAGATGCCCGTGGTTGCTGACGTCGCGGTGCCGAGCAGTACGAAAGCGATCGCGGCGGCAAACGCCTGCACTGCGATCGAACGCGGTCGCCGCAGGCTGCGCGGTCGAGAGGCCGCCCCGTCTGCTCGCGGCCGTTGCAGCACGACCGGCCCGACGGCCAGCGCGATCAGGGCCGCCAGCCACGCGACCAGCAGTGCGCCGTTGGCCGCTGATATCGTCCAGGGGCGCCTGCTCTCCTGCGGGAACACCAGATTGACCTTCCATCCGCTGAAGCTCCAGTCCACCAGCGTGTCGCCGTGGCGGTAGTGATGGAGGTTGTACGACAACGCGTTGTCCAGCGAGAGGATCAGCAGGAGCGTGAACACGACCAGGACGCCTCGGTTCCGCCGATCGAGCACGGCGAACATCGGCGTCGCGCCGATCGGAACGGCCGCAACGATCAAACGCATCGGCGTCGTCTGGACCAGCGTCTTGCCGGCTGACGGCAGGAGCAGCGCCACGAACACCAGCGCACACATGAAGGCAATCTTCGGTTTGTCGCGCGCCTGCAGCCAGTAGCCCGGGATCGCCAGCAGGAAGATCGGCGAATGCGCGAAGAGACCCCACTCACGGTCGAGCAGGTAGCCGGCGCTGTTCTTGATCATGCCGACGAAATTGAAGTTGGCCTCCGAGCCTTCGGCCATCCACAGCGCGCTCGGGATCGCGCTCCCGGTGATCCGATACGCATAGAGCACGAAGCACACGATCGGAATCGCAATCCCGGCGCCGAACGCGGCGAGCCGGCGCCACTGGCCACGCCACAGCACGAACGCGCCACATCCGAGCGCAAGCACTTCCATGCTGAACCGCACGTGGAGCCAGAGCAGGTAGCCGGTCATCAGGCCGAAGACGAACGACCGGCGATCGTTGCCTTCCTCGCCGAACAGGATGTGCATGACGATGGCCGTTATGAACAGTCCGGCGGCGAGCTCGGGATAGTACTGGAACGGAAACGCCGACGCAGGCAGCGTCAACGTGAAGGTGAGGCTCGCCACCCAGGCCGTGAGTGTGGTCGCGCCGCATGTGCGTAGAAAGCTGAACAGCAGGATCGTCCAGCCCGCGTAGATTAGGAGAAAGAACGTATTCACCGCGTGGAGGGTCGACGGCCACTGCATCGGCGATCCTGGTTGAATCGGCACGAAGGTCCGATCCACGAGGTATGCCGGCAGCATCAACAGCGACAACCCGGGGTTGTGCACCTGATACTTGCCGCCGTCCTTGCCGTCGAGAAAGCCGCCGACGTGATGCAGCGCGACGTTGAACTGATGTGATGGATCGCGAAGGTAGGTGATCGCGTCAGCAGCGAGCCCGCGCAGTTCGCCGGGGAGGATTCGGCCAAGCTGCACGACGTTGCGCCACAACTGTGGCCGATAGTTCGGTGACAGCTCGGAGAGCGCCTTGACCTGCGAGATCTCGAATCCGCGTCCCTGGAACAAGGACTCGCAGTAGCGGACGTATTTCGGCTCATCGCCAACCGTTGCTCCATCAGAGCGAAGGATCGGTGTCCCGAACACAGCCCACGCGATCGGGATGGCCGCGAGCGCGGCCTCAGGGAGCCAGCGCCGTGCGCCGCTCGACAGGTCCAGCATGGTCACGCGGCTGGCCCACCCGCCGTGCAGTCGGGCGTCGAGATTGCGCGCGATCCAGAGCAGCACGAGCGCCGTCCACCACCATCGCAGATCGACGACCACGTACGACATGACCGATAGCGCTGCGATCCGCGGCCGCAGCAGGTTCAGGAGCGAGAGTGAAGTCGCCGAAAAGCACCAGAGCGGCGCCAGGTATGCGACATCAGCCCACGACCCGAATGGGACCTCGAGGCCGCGGTACGCGGCGGACCGCCTGACGAGCAAATGCACGATCACGAGCAGCGCACTCGCGAACAGGAGAACCGCCAGGAACGCTTCCACCGTCGCCGAAATCCAGACGTACTCGACGCTCGCGGGCAGACGCACGGGCACGAAGACGCTGCTGTCGATCCACATATGGACGGTGACGCTGAACGCGGCGGCAAACAGCGCGGCGCCTCCCGCCAGCCGCGAACCGGCCGGCGCGCGTGCGACATCCTGCGTCAGCATGTGCGGGATCATACCAAGCCGACGAGCGCGTCAGTGCTGCCCCGGCAGGGTCGAGAGCGCGACGCGCGGCGCGTCGCACACGGTCAGCCGGCCGGTGTCGTCAGCGCTCGCATCGAGTTTCACCACGCCGGTTGGAAACCGGTCGCCAAGTATCACCGGCAGCGCGAGCGGTGCACGCGGCGTGCGATGGAGATTGAGGCGGACGACGAACGGTTCGGCGAGGAGGGGATGCGTGAGCGGTAGTCCAGCCCCGACCGCTTCAGCATGCAGGCGGTCGGTGGCGGCTGACGTGAGGTGATCGAACGTGAAAAAGCCGAAACCGCGCAGCATTCTGGCCGACCAGCCATCCGGGATGGGCGCGCCGGCTGACGGCCCACCCAGGTAAATCACCGCGGGTCCGCGAGCTGATTCCGAGTCGGCGCTCAGGGCGATTCGATCCGAGGCGGCATTGAAGTCTGCGAAGGTCCGCCCGAGGCTCTGGCATGCGCGGCGGCCCGTAATCGCGGCGATACCCTCGAGTGCACGCGCGTTGTCCGTGGCCAATCGTTCCGTCGCGGTCTGATCAACCACAAACCCGCGCAGGCTGAGATCGTCCTGCCTCCGAGGGTATGCGTAGACGACGCGGCTCTCCAGCGCGTGAGCGACTGCGTCGGGCCGTGGCGCGATCACCGAAATCGGCTTTGCCTTTCGACGTCCGCCAAAGACCGCGGCCCGCAGCAGGACGTCCACGGTGGCGTCCTCTTCGACGAACGCGGCTTCCTGTGGCACGAGGTTCAACACGGTCGTGGTGCGGCGGAGCGTCTGCTGATCGTGCCCGCGCGGCCGGACCCAGTCGTCCCGCTCTTCCGTGACCCGCCGGGACATCGCGAGCGCTGGAACCAGCAGGAGGATCAATGCGCCGACCACCCGTGCTGCCGGACGGGTGCCGATGACCGCGACCAGTTCGTCCAATCCCAGTCCCGCCAGCCACCACAGCACGACGGCGACTGGCGCGACGGCAACCGCCGAACTGATGGGAGTTCCGGAGACCAGCGCAGTCGCTGCGACAGCGATGGCAATCGCCCACAGGTTGTACCGCCAGACTCCGCGCTGCGCCTCGACGAACGCACCCAGCCCGGCGAGTGCCAGCGCGAGCGGACCGAGCCACCAACCGATCGTCCAGGCACCGTCGGCCGACCCCGCCAGGGACACACGCGGCACCGTGCACGTCGCGAAGGTCGTCGCGGAGAACGAGCCGGCGAGCAGCCAGAGTGGAACGAACACACCTGCGATCAGCAGCGCCGCCACGCCGATCCTCCACGACCGGCGGTGCGGGACCCGTGCCGCAATGACGAGAGGAGTGAAAGCGCACAGGCCGAACGCCGCGGCTTCCCACGGTGGCGCGAGCACCGCAGGAAACTGCGGACCGAGGCCGATCGCCCCCGCTGCCACGACGGCGACCGCCACGCTGCGCGTGCGGCGGCCCAGCAGCTCGACGAAGGCGGCGAGCGCCGCAGTCGTCACGATCAACTGGAGGAGCTCGAACACGGCGCCGATATGAAGGTCCGGGCGCGCGCGCAGCGCGGCGATGGACGCGAGTTCGAGCAGACCGGGACAGGCGCTTGGGTTCGCGAGCTCGAGGACGCCGCCTCGCAGAGCGAGAACGGCCGGTCCGACCAGCCACGGCACAGTGCGTCGCGCGACTGCGATCAGGCGGGCGGCGGTGAACGACGGCACGACGTCAATCGTTGCTCGGGGCGTATGCTACCATGCGGCTCCGCCGC